>JACADW010000255.1 GCA_013388445.1 Acidobacteriota bacterium
CTCTTCAAGAACGCGCTCTTGGGACAGCTGTATCCGGAATGTGACCCGGCGAACTTCGCGACATGCCAGAAGCTGCCGGCATCCGCCATCGACTCGCCGGCGGTCAAGGTCGCAAACCTTTATCCGTTGCCCAACATCCCCGGGACTTTCGTCCAGGGGCTCGGCACCTTCAACAACTACATCGCCTCGGGATCATCCAAGAACGACAGCCACGCCTTCAATGTCAAGATCGACTTGGCTGCCCGATCGCAGGACGCCCTCTCATTCCGATACTCTTTTGCAGACAGCAAGAGCAAGACGCCGGCGGCGTTCGGCAACGGCAGTGTGGGTCCCTGTATCAATTGCGGCGTGGTGCTGGATCTTCTCGCGGGAGATCCGAGGGGACGGAGCCAGAATGCGGGTGCGAGCTGGGTCCACACATTGGGTCCGAAGCTGGTGAACGAGTTTCGAGCGGGACTCACCCGCACCTCCTCGTTCTTCGGGACTGCCGACGGGGGTAAGAACCTCGCCGAGGAATTCGGCATTCCCAACGTGAACGTGAGCGACCAGACCACCGGCCTTCCTTGGTTTTTCTTCTCCCCCATGCCGAGCTGGACGGGCACATCACCCTTTACGCCCGCCGTCGGCGGCTACACGGTCTATCAGTTCACCGACAACTTTTCGTATATCCCCGGAAAGCACCGGCTGAAATTGGGGACGGACATACGGCGGAGGCTCAACAACGGCGCGGGCAACTTCTTCGGGAAGGGAGCCTACATTTTTGTTCCCTTCTTTACAGGCCACGCTTTCGCCGACTTCATGACTGGCCGGGCACTCGTGATCCAGCAGGACCTGACTCCGGGCACGACGGGCATCCGCGGCGTCGACTATGGCTTCTATTTCCAGGACGACTACAAGGTATCCCGCACCTTTACGCTGAACATGGGAATCCGCTATGAGCTCTTCCCCGGCTATGTGGAAGTTGCCGACCGCATTTCCAACCTGGACCCCGCCGCCGGCCTCGTGCGTCTGGCGGGCAAGGATGGCCAGCCGCGGCAGTTCACGCCGCTGGATAAGAACAACTGGGCCCCCCGGTTCGGGTTCGCGTGGTCGATGCGGGGTGACAAGACGGTCGTTCGTGGAGGCTACGGTTTGTCTTATTTTAACTCCTCCAACTTTGTCAGCTACTCCGGGTTAAACGCCCCGTACACCGGGGCATTCAATTTCACCAACCTCAATTTCACAACCTTCGACGCCGCCTATCGGCTGAGCGACGGCCTGCCGATCCACCTCCGCCCCACCCCGAAGAACTTCGACCCGAAGAGTCCGGCCGGCTCGTGGAGGCAGAACGATCCCGAACAGCGAATCCCATACTCGCAGTATTTCACCCTGGGGATTCAGAATTCCCTCGGCTGGGACACGGTGATCGAGGCCGCCTACGTGGGTACACGCGGCGTGAAACTGCCGGGTGAGACTGAGGGGAATCCCGCTCCCCCGGGCCCTACCACGACCACGGATCAGCGGCGCATTTATCACAGTACGGTCCCGAATGTGCAGGGGATCACGCTTTACTCTAACGTCTTCAACTCTATCTACCACGCCATGCAGTTCAAGGCGCAGAAGCGGTTCTCCGACGGGCTGCAGTTCCTGGCCACCTACACATTCGGTCGCTCGATCGACGACAAGAGCGGCAGTGCGGTTACGGGCGGAGGCGATTCGAACCCCAACTCCAAGCCACAGGATCCCTTCAACCGGGCCGGCGACCGCGGCAGGTCATCTTTCGACATCACCCACCGCTTCGTACTTTCCTTCAACTATGAGATTCCACTGGGCCGCGGCCATAAGGTGGGACAGAACTTCAACAGCGTTCTCGAGGGCTTACTGGGCGGCTGGCAGATCAACGGCATCCTGACATTGGCCACAGGCATGCCTTTCACCGTCTTCGCCACCTCCAACGCCAACTGCGGATGCACTGCAAACGACATGCGCGCCGATCGTATCGGGGACGGCAACCTGCCCGAGCAGAAGCGCTCGGTCAATGGCTGGTTTGACAAGACCGCGTTCAAAGATCCCCCGAGCTCGACGCCGACCGAAGGTGGAGGGCGCGTCGGAAATGCTGGGCGCAACATCATTTGCGGTCCGGACCTGAGACTAATGGACTTTTCGCTGTTCAAGAAGTTCAAGCTCACCGAGAGAGTCCAGATGCAGTTCCGGGCGGAGTTCTTCAATATCTTCAACAACACAAATTTCCTATACCCTAAGCCGGAGAATGCCACTTGGCAGGCGGGCGGATTGATCACCCAGGCCAGGGATCCCCGGATAGGACAGTTGGCGATCAAACTGATCTTCTGATCGCTTTCGCATTTGCCAAGCCAGGCGGCGGGAGGCGCGGAGCCAGCCGCCGGTAATTTCATAAGCGCGCGCATAAGCGCGCGCCCTTATGCAGGCGCACTCCCCTGTCAACCGGGCGGTACGAATAGTCGCTCGCTTCCAAGTTCAGCTTTCGGAGGTCTGCCATGAGCCGATCACGCTTTGCCCTAGCGGTAGTTGCTTCACTCTCAGCCGGAGCGCTGCTGTCGCCCCCGCCCGTGCTTAGCGCCGAGAACCGGGCTTTCCGAATGGGCTTCACGCCCTTCGTCTTCGACATGACGCTGGAAGCCGTCGCCGAGACCGACAAATTCATCGGAGAGAACGGGGACATCGTGGCCCAGCACATGGAGAGCGTTCCGTGGAGCGAAGCCCTCTCGGGCGCGCCCCTGCATCCCGAGTTCATGAAAGACTGGGAGCGGCGCAAGAAAATGGCGCGTCCCGGCATGGCGGTCTACGTGGCCGTGTCGCCTCTCGACATGGGGCGGGCCAAGATCGCCGCCTACCGCGGCGAGAAGGAAGGCATGCCGCTGCCTCCGCAGTTCGAAGGCAAGGAATTGGACGACGATCTGGTCAAACGGGCCTATCTCGCTTACTGCCGCCGCGCAGTCGAGTACTTCAAGCCCGAATTCCTGGGCATCGGCATCGAGGTGAACGAGTTGTTTCACAACTCGCCGGGGAAGTGGCCCTCCTATGTTGCGCTGCACAAGTATGTCTACGAGGCCCTGAAGAAGGACCACCCCGCGCTGATGGTGTTCTCCTCGTTCACCCTTCACAACATGGTGAATCCTGGCTGGAAGGACCGGGCCGAGATGCTGGAGGCCTATAAGGGTCTCATGCCTTACAACGACCTGGTGGCGCTCAGTTTCTATCCGTTCATGTGCGGCATTTCCAACCCGAGCAAGCTGGATGAGCCGCTGGCCTGGCTTACGGCCAATTTCGATTCCTTAGGCAAGCCTTACGCAGTGGCCGAAACGGGTGAAGCGACCGAGAACATCACCCTTAAAACGGGCGCTGCGGAAGTGACCATCTATGGAAGCCTGGAGCTCCAGAAAGCCTATTACGAAAAGCTGCTGGAGCTCGCCCAGGAAAAGAAGTTCAAGTTCGTGGTTTCCTTCCTGCACCGCGACTACGACGCCCTGTGGGAAAAGATCAAGTCCGCTTCCCCTTCCTTCTTCATCGCCTGGCGTGACTGCGGCCTGCTGGACGAGAACGGCCAGAAGCGGCCGGCCTATGAGGTGTGGCGCAGGTTCCTGGCGATGCCACTGGCCCGCTGAGCAGCCGTGTGGAGACGAGGGGATCCCATGCCCGAAAACACCATCGAAACGGCAGGACATACGGTTTGTTCGCGCCGCGCCTTTGGCCGAGTGCTGTTGGGAACAGCAGGCGCGGCCGGCGCGCTGTCGGAGATTGTCCCCGGGCGGCCTGCTCCTTACGCCTTTGCGAGGGGTTCGAGCTCACCGGAACCGCTGGCAACGACAGCTGTGATTTACTACTCCGACCTCCTCCACCCCCCCGGAGACCCCGACGATCATGTAGATCTTGCGACGCTGTTCTCGCTCCCGGAACTGGATATCCGAGCGATTGTCTTGGACCTGGGTGAAAAACAGGGATCCCAGCCCGGGTCCGTTCCGATGAGCCAAATGATGAAAATGACGGGCCGCAAGGTCCCGTTCGCCGTCGGCCTGGGTCAGCCGCTCCGATATCCGGAAGACAAGGGGCTCAACCAGTTCCGCTTCTACCAGAGTGGGGTGGAGCTCCTGCAGAAGGCCTTGGAGGAGGCCGAAGGAGAGGTATTCGTCATCGCCACCGGCAGCCTTCGCGACATTGCGGCAGCCTACAATCGAAGTCCCGATCTGATTCGGCGGAAGGTGATCCGCGTGTATATCAACGCCGGCAGCGCCTCCGGCGGCGACCTCTATTGGAATCCCGGCCTCGATCCGCAGGCCTATCCCCGCATCATGCGCTCCGACTTGCCCATCTACTGGTGCCCTTGCTTCGGAGGCAGGGAGACGCTCGAAGATCTTGCGGCAGGCTGGCTTGGAATGCTTCAGTACCAGACCTTCTGGAAGTTTAGCCAAGGGGAGATCTTCGGGGCGCTTCCACGGCCACTGCAGAACTTCTTTCTGTATGCCCTTAGCCGGCAGGTGCCGTTGCAGGTCGAGCCGATCGCTTATCTGAGGCGCGAACCGCAGGAGGAGTTGCGGAAGGAACAGTGGCGGCAGGTCCGCAACATGTGGAGCACCGCGTCCCTGGTCCACGCGGCCGGGCGCCGGCTCTTTCGCAGCGGGAACTCCTGGGCCGCGCTCCATCAGCCGCCCGCCGGCTTCACCCGAGCGGATGTGTTCGACTTCTCCCCCGCCAAGATCGAGATCGATGCCGACCTGAATGTGCGGCTGGAGCTGACAGCAGCGGATCGGTCCTTCCGCGTCTTCCGCCTTCTTGATCTGGCCAATTACCAGGAGGCCATGACTTCATCGCTCCGCAGGCTGCTGAGCGAGATGACGTTGCGAAATTAGAGTCTTCGAGTGGATCATGCATGAGTTCCAAGACTCGAAGAAGACACGGTCTTGCCGAGTGGAGGCTTTGATGCGGGTGAGCCGAAAGGGCCGGATGACTCTCATCAGTGCCGCAATCTGTCTGCTGGCGACGGGCTTCCTGCCCTGCCAGACGAGAAGGGCTCCGATCAGGGAAGTCTATGTCTTCTCCGCGTCCCATCTCGACCCGACCTTCACCGGCCCTCCCCCTTTTTCCTACGGCCGCTTCCACCGGATCTTCGATGCAGCCCTGAAACTCGTCGGCGAGCAGCCGGATTTCCGCTTTGTCGTCGAAAACATCTTCGCTTTTGACCAATACCTGCGCACCCATCCGGACCGGCAAGCGGCGTTTCAGGCTCCGGTCAAGAACGGCCATGTGGAATTTGCCGGCCAAGTTAGCATCGTGCTGCAGAATGTGGCGACCGGCGAAGACTTGGTCCGGAACGTCCTTCTTGCGCGCGAGTTCATCCGCGATCGATTCGGCGTCTTGCCCAAGGTGCAGACGCTCAGCGACGCGCCGGGACAAACCCCTCAGGTGCCGCAGATCCTTGCCAGGTCCGGGCTCGGCGGCCTGATTATCACACGCGCAGGTCCTAGGGACGCCCACCTGTTCGATTGGGAGGGGCTCGACGGATCAAGGGTTCGTGTCGCTTCTCTGCCGCTCGGTTACGCCGGCGGGTACCTGATGGGAATGGCGGCCTCCCTCGAGGCCATGGAAGGCACCCGCCTGGTCGAATTCGAGTTGAGCGACATCAGCCCGGAGATCTTCACCAACAAATTGAAACAGCCGGCGGCGATGGAGCCCATGCTGCAGACCGCCTACGCGTCGGAGAGCGGGCGCGCGCTGGTGGAGGTGGGATGGGACAACGCCATCCCGCAGGCGGAGGTCGCCAAGAACATCGTCGCCTGGAACACGAAGCACGGGAATCGGCTCCGCCTCATTCCCTCCTCCCCCGGCGATTTCTTCGAAAAGCACTGGCCGGAAAAGGTGCCGGTCAAGAAGGGGGAGATTTCCAGCGTCTGGGGCAACGGTTGGTGGAGCTTGATCGGCGGCTATGCGCAGCATTTCCGCACCACCCACAAGCTCCTGCGCGCTGAAAAGTGGGCCAGCATGGCCGAGGTCCTTACTGGCAGCCGATACCCCGGGGAGGACCTGCGCCGCAGCTGGTGGGACCATCTGCTATCGCTGGATCATGAGAGCGCAGAACTCACGCAACCGCGCGTTTTCTCGGAGTCCCTGGCTAGCCGTGCACTTCAGGACGCGCAGCAGGCGATCGCGTCTCACGTCGCGATTCCGCAGAAAATGGACGTCGCGCTCGTGGTGTTCAACCCGATGAACTGGAGCCGTAGCGAGATCGTGACCGCCCAGGTCTATTTCGTTGGGGATCCGTTCGCCTTCTTCACGCGCCCCTTTCACAAGCTGAAGATGGTGGGGCCTGACGGGAAGCCAGTGCCGTTCGAGGTGGTTTCCACCCAATCGACCATTGTACGTTCGGCCTGGATCCGTTTCCGAGCCGACAGCGTGCCGCCGCTGGGCTGGAAGACCTACTTCCTCCGCCCCGCGGAGAAGAACGAGGCGCGCACGTTCCCCAAACCGACCGATCTGACGGGCGAGAGCACCATTCGGAGCGGGAGCCTGGAGATTGCCTATAGACCGGACGGGGGTTCATTCATTCTCAGAAACGGCCCCGACTCTGCCGCCGCGGAGCTGAGCTACCACCATCAGCCCGAGGAGACCTCGTCGCAGCCCGGATTCTTCAGGCAGAAGGACAAGGGTGATCCGGTGCGTGTTTCCTGGAAGCGCGTCGCGGTCGGAGAGAATCTTGGCGGGCCTTACTTCGAAGCCGAAGGCGAGATTCAGGGCGCCGAGCTGAGAGCCAATCTGCAGCTTGCCGACACCGGGCAGGTGACGGTCTCGGAGACCGTTCGTACGGGCGGCGGGAAGCAGGTGAAGCTCATCCGTCAGGTCGAGTTGCCGGAGAAGGGTCAGTTTTACTACGGCGTGCCGTTCGGCACCGTGCGTCTCGGCGACTCCATGGAAAGCGCCGGCCCTTCGGAACAGGGAGGTGGCGACGAGATCCCGCGGGCGATGTGGATCACCGCCAAGGAATTCGACGGCTGGGTTGCCTGGCGCGGGAACGGACAGCAGGTGACGATCGCCGGCGAGGCGCGCGGCGGCAGGTTCACCGACCGCAGTCTGAAGGTGACCCTGCTCTACTCGGACGGCAAGCCCATGCTGGCCGACACTATGATCCACCCAGTGCCCAATGAGTTCGTGACACGTTTGCTGATTGGATTCAGCCCTCGCCCGGAAGACGCCCCAAGATTGGGCTGGGAGCTATACAACCCGCTCGAAACCATGGTTTCGGTCCGCTATCAAAAAGGCAGCCTGCCGGCAGAGTACGCCGGCACGGAGGAGAGCGCCGGAACGGTTCTCAGCGCCCTCAAGAAGAGCGAGGACGGCAAGGGATGGATCGCGCGTGCCTATGCCTCGGAGAGCGAAGCTTCTTTCCCCCCCGTTTTGGCGGCTCGGGCGCGGGTGGTCGGCGAGGTGGATCTAGTCGAGCAAATCGATCCCGGCCGGGTTGCGGGCGCTGGTCTGAAGCCGTTTGAAATCCGGACTGTCCTGCTGGAGGAAAAACGATGATGTACAGGCCGCAAGAAGCCGTGCGCAGTCGTTGGTGGTGCCCGCAAGCTGCTGCGCGCGCGTGCCAGTCGGAGGCACAACGGAGGGAGACCTCTACGAGCTTGCTTTCCCGGCCTCACGCGGTGCGCGTTTCCCCGAAATGCCTCCTGGCGGCGGCCTGCCTCACGTTGTGGCTCGGCCCCGTCTCCCGGGCCCAGATGACGGCTGAGGTCCGGGTGGATGCACGAGCACCGCTTCACACTGTCGATCCGCGGATTTACGGGCAGTTCGTCGAGCATTTTGGCAGGATCATCAACGGCGGCCTGTGGGCCGAGCTACTCCGAAACCGCAAGTTCTACCCCATCGACACCCAGCGCAGGCAGGTGGCCGATCCCTGGATGCCCGAAACCGATCGGAGCAACGTCAGTTACGCGGTCGATCGCTGGGTTTCCCTGAACGGGATCTCCGCCCAACGGGTGCTGCCCCACGGCAACAGCCGGTCCTGGCGCGGAATCAGCCAGACCGGATTCGATGTCCTGGGCGGCAGGGAATACGCGGCCTATGCCTGGATCAAGGCGGACCGCGGTGACCAGAACGTCGCCTTCCGGTTGGAAGCTGCCGACGGAGCCGTGGCCGCGCACGCCGAGGCCCCGCTTCGGCACGGAGACTGGCAAAAGGTTGAAGCACGGCTGACGCCGGATCGCAGCCTGCGCCCGGCGGTCTTCCGCATCGCCTTTAACGCCGTCGGGATTAAGTGGATTGGAGCTGCGTCCCTCATGCCCGCCGACAACGTGGAGGGGCTGCGCCGCGATGTCCTCGAACTCGTGAAGTCCATGGGCCCACCGGTCATACGCTGGCCCGGCGGCGGTTATGCGGATTGCTACGACTGGAGGCGCGCGGTGGGCGACCGCGACCGTCGGCAGCCGCAGCCCATCCTTCCTTTCGGGCAGCCTTATGGATACGACCACGGCATGGATCCGAACGATTTCGGCACCGACGAGTACCTGCGCTTCTGCGCCCGGATTGGCGCTGATCCCTATATCACGGCCAATTTCGGGTCCGGTACGCCGGAGATGGCGGCCTCTTGGGTTGAATACTGCAACGGGGCCGCGGACTCAAAGTGGGGCGCGGTGCGCGCGGTAAACGGCCGAAGGGAGCCTTACCGGGTCAAACACTGGTCGATCGGCAACGAGATCTGGCTGGATCCGGCGCAGGTCGGTCATACCACGGCCGAAGGGTACGCCACCTACTATGTGCCCATAGCCAAAGCCATGAAGGCGACCGACCCCACCATCGCCATCACCGCCGTGGGGCAGTTCGACAACGTCTCGGCCACCGAGCGCAACTGGAATGACATCGTCCTGAGCGCTGCGTGGGAGCACATCGATATGCTCTCGCTCCATCATTACTACCCCACGGGATACTGGCCGGAGGCGCTGGTGAACCGGCCGATCCCTGCATACCTCGCGGTGGTCGCCGACCCGATCCGGGTGGAGCGTTCCTTAAAAAGCCTAATTGCGCAAGCAGATAGAATCACCCAAGGGAAAAAAAAGATCCAGATCGCATTCGACGAATGGAACGAGTGGGACTGGGACTACCCCCGGCCCGTCGATTCCCCCGAGCGCTCTTTCGTCAACCAGTTCATCGACACGCTCAACAAGAGCGGCCTCGAGTTCAACCACACCCTCCGGGACGCCCTGTTCGGCGCCCGCATGTTGCACGTCTTCATGCGCAACTGTGAACGCCTGCCGATCGCCGCGCGCACGCACATGATCAACAGCCTCGGCGCCATCCGGACCGACAGCACGCGCGCCTTCGTCACCGCTTCCGGCAAAATCATGGAGCTGTATCGGAAGCACGCGGGTACCGCGCTGCTGAGTGTGGAGCAGCGGGCCCCGAGCTACGAGGTCCCGGAAGAAGGGTGGCGCGACATCCCCTACCTGGATGCTGCCGCAACCATATCGCCGGACGGTCGCACGCTTTTCCTCCACCTGATCAACCTCCACCCGAAGCAGAGCCTCAACGTGCAGGTCCACATCGACGGGCGTGTGCCCCGCCCGCAGGGACGCATCTGGGAGGTTGCCGCCGAAGACTTCATGTCCCGGAACGATTTCGGCCGGGAGACCGTGACTATCAGGCAACGCAGGGCCGACGGCTTCGGATCGGCGTTTCTGCAGGTGCTGCCGAGACATTCGGCGACGACATTAGAAATAGGGTTGCAATGAACAGGAGAGACCAGAAGGCCGATCCGGCGCGCGTCGCTGTTTTCTTCGGCCTCTTCGCCGCGCTGACGGCTTTCCCGGCCGTCTCCGGGGCGCAGAACGGCTCGACTGCAAGGCCAGATTGGTCAAGGATACGCGGCGTCAATTACATCCCCTCGTATGCGCGAAGCTCCAGCGACATGTGGCAAAACTACGACGCCGACACGGTGGATCGGGAGCTCGGATTCGTGAAGGGACTCGGCTTGAACAGTGTCCGCGTCTTCCTGCATTTCTACCCCTATGAGAAGAATCCCGCCGGAGCCCTGGCGGTATTCGGCGACTTTCTCAACCGCTGCCGGCGGCACGGCCTAACCGTCCTCCCCGTGTTTTTCGACTCCTGCGGCCTCGACCCCCGGCCCGACGCCGTGGAAATGTCCGCCGCTGATGCCTACGCCCATTTCATCCAAGACCCTGCCCTGCCTAGTCAGACAAGGAAGCGGCTAGAAGCAGTCTACCGGGAATTTGCCTTGGGACGCGGCAAGGCGGTCCGAGTCCCCATCGGGAAAACCACGCCGGTCGACGTCTTCATCTGGCGCTGGTGGAGCCCGAGTCCCGGATATGCCTCGCTGGGGCGGGAGCACTGGCCGGCGCTGGAGAGATACGTCGCAGCCGCGCTGGCGCGCGGTGCCGGAAGCCCCGAAATCATCGCCTGGGAGATAATGAACGAGCCCGGAACGCTCATGGATTTGCCGGCCGGAGTCTGCCGGCAGGAAGCCGAATCCCGCTTGGACGGTTTCCTGGCACACTTCAGTGATTTTATCCGCAAGCGCGCCGGCCCGGTGCCGATGACCATTGGTGCGGAGAACCTCGATCGGATGAAACGCCATGAGGCCCTCGTCGAGCTGCTTTCGATTCATTCGTATGACGAGCCCGCGGAACTTAAGGCGGAACTCGAGGCGGCGACGGAGTGGGCGAATCAGAAACGCAAGCCGTTGCTGATCACGGAATGCCTGGCCAACACCCGCAACTGGCTCACTGTTTTTGCGGAAGAGCGGCTGGCGACCGATGAGGGCCAGCTGGACCATTACCGCCGGATCCTGCCTCTGCTCATGGACTCCGGGCTGGGGTGGTACTCCTGGGGATTTGTTTCGGGCCAGATGTTCGGCACCTTCACCCACATCGTGCACCCGGATGGCTACCGCCGTCCCGCAGCGATGTTTCTGGAGGAGACGCTGAGGGCAGCTCAACGGTGAGTGCAGGCCCGTCAGGGGGAAAGCGACGGTTCAAGCATGCAAGCTGACCTGATAAACTCAGCCCGGATCAACCGGCGTGATTTTCTGTCCGGCTGCGCCGGCATCGGAACGTTGGGAACGTTGCCTTCCATCACCAACCTCGGCGGCGCTGAGCCGGAGGGTAACATCTACCCCGCGCTTGGCTAAAAGCGCATGAACCTGGACTACCATTTTTTCGAGTTCAAGCTGCACACGCTCGAGAGAGCCGGCTCCAAGCAGATCATCGAGGTCATGACCGACCTCGGCATCGATTCTCTCTGGCTCTGCAGCGAGGACCACTGGGGAGGGATGCAGCAGGTGTATGAACCGCAGGTCTGGGTCGATGCTCCGGATCGGGTCGGGGCCGTTTGCAGCCGGCGCGGGAACGAGATCCGGGTTGTGCTGATCCACGGCATCCACAGCAAAGTGATCGCTGGCGACCCCTGGGGCGCTGAAGCCGCAAGACGCGGCCGCAGCACGCCTTCCAGCGTGGTCCCAGTCCGCGACCTGACCGTAAAGGTTCGGGGGCTCCGGGATGCGCGAGCGTCCGATTTGAAAGGGATGAGGTTGAAGACGAGCCACAGCGGCGCAGTGACGGCGATCTCCGTGCCGGCGGTCGATCAATACGAACTCGTGCGGATACGCCGGTAACCGGTCAGGCGCTGCCGCAGAGGAATGGCATGCTTATTGGAACCAGCCTGCTGATGCGCAGGGCCTGGCAGGAGGGATTAGCGGTTCCCGCTTTCAACATCCCGTACCTGCCGATGATGGAACCGGTGGTCAGGGCGGTCCGGGATACACAGTCTTTCGCCCTCATCGCCGTGGCACGCCTCGAGTGGATGAAATTCGAGGCCGGGAGCCCCGAGGCGGTCCGCAACGAATTCGAGCGGGTGAAAGACGATCGGTACGTGCGCCTGCACCTCGACCATGTGCCGGTGATCGACGAGGACGGACTGGAGGTGGATTACCGTCGGATTATTGGTAAGGCGCTCGATCTGGGATACCAATCCGTGATGGTGGACGGATCGAGGCTCTCCTTGGATCGGAACATCGCCGCAACTCGCGAAGTGGCTGAGATGGCGCGCACAGCCGGAGTGCCGGTGGAAGCCGAACTGGGCGCCGTCCTCGGCCATGAAACAGGGCCGCTGCCTCCCTACGAGGAATTGTTCCTTTCGGGCAGGGGTTTCACCGATGCCGACGAGGCGCGGCGCTTCGTCGAGGAAACTCGGGTGGACTGGCTCTCCGTCGCGATCGGGAACATTCACGGGGCGATCTCCGGTGCAGCGCGCCGGGGGTCCAAGATCCGGGCGCGGCTCAATATCGACCATCTGGAGCGCATCCGCCAGGCCGCAGGGATTCCGCTGGTGCTGCACGGCGGTACCGGGATCGAGAAGCGATGCCTCTTGGAGGCGGTCCGGCATGGTATCGCCAAGATCAACATCGGCATGGCCATCCGGCAGCCCTTTGAAGCCGTCCGGGCTGATTCGGTGCCGCGGGCTCAGGAGGCCGTCTACGCGGCAACCGTGCGCGTCATCCGTGAGGAGCTGGAGTTGGAAGGATCTGCGAGGCGCATCGACCCTGGGGATACGCCCGGCTGAATCCGCTGACAGATCGGGCTATCAGAGGTGCAGCGGGCAAGCAGCATTCATCGAGAAGGAGGAAAGCATGATCGGCACCAAGTCATCGTTTGCCGTATTCTTCGGCAATCGCGGTTTCTTCCCGGCGTCGTTCATGGCCGACGCGCGCGCGGAGATGACCGAGACACTTGCAAACCTGGGTCACGAGTTTCTCATGCTCGAGGAGTCTGCCACGCGATTTGGGGCAGTTGAAACGCCCGCCGAGGGGGAGATTTATGCCAATTTCCTGAAAAGGAGCCGCGGCCGTTACGATGGCGTTATCCTGTGCCTGCCCAACTTCGGGGATGAGACGGGAGCCGTGGCCGCTCTCGCGGAGGCAGGCGTGCCTATCCTCATACAGGCCTATCCGGACGAGCTCGACAAGATGCGGCCCGAGCGGCGCCGCGACTCCTTCTGCGGAAAATTCTCCATCATGGACATCTTTTGCCAGTATGGGGTGAAATTTACTGCTCTGAAGCCGCATACTGTCCATCCGCGCAGCCCTCGTTTTGCGGAGAACCTCGAATACTTCGACCGCCTATGCCGTGTGGTGAAGAAGATGAAGGCCCTTACCGTCGGGGCCATCGGGGCGAGGACCACCGCCTTCAAGACCGTGCGCGTCGACGAGCTCGCGCTCCAGCGCCACGGCATCACGGTCGAGACCATGGACCTTTCCGACCTGTTTGCGCGCATGTCGGCGCTCGGCGGCGACGACGACGGGGTGAAAGCCAAAGTTGAGAGGCTGCGCCAATACACAGACTGGGATGGGGTGCCGGATCAGGCGCTCGGCAAGCTCGCGAGGATGGGAGTTGCGATCGACCAGGTGATCTCCGAGTACCGGATGGATGCCATTGCTGTCCGCTGCTGGATTGAAATGCAGCGTCAGCTGGGCATCTCCCCGTGCATCCTGCTCAGTGAAATGAATGACCGCGGCATGGTGGCCGCCTGCGAAGTCGACATCGGCAACGCCGTGTCCATGGTCGGGCTCAGCAGCGCCTCCGGCGACGTGGCCACCTGCCTGGATTGGAACAACAATTACGGTGAGGACGACGACAAGTGCATCCTGTTTCACTGCGGTCCGGTTCCCCAGCGGCTCATGACCAGAAGGGGCCGGGTGACCGATCATGCCATCCTGGCAAACGCCGTGGGCCATGGATGCAGCTACGGGTGCAACACGGGACGCATCCGCGCCGAACAAATCACATTCAGCAGCATGATCACCGAGAGCGGCAACCTGAAGTTCTACCTAGGGGAGGGCGAGTTTACCAAAGATCCGATTCCCGCCGACTATTTCGGTTGTGCTGGCGTCGCGAGGATACCGCGGCTCCAAGACGTGCTTCAGACCGTCGGTTACGCTGGACACCGGCACCATGTCAGCGTGACGCCGGGACACGTTGCCGCCCCTGTGTATGAAGCGTTTGTCAAATACCTTGGATATGAGGTAACCCGGGTTTGAGCCTTCTTGGAATCGATGTCGGGACCACCGGCTGCAAGGCGGCCGCCTTCAGCGAGAGGGGGGATTGCCTGGCCGCCGCATACCGGGAGTACCCCACTCTGCGCCCGCACGAAGGCTGGGCTGAACTCGACAGCCGCCATGTCTGGGCGCAGGTACGTGCTGTGATCGCCGAGGTGGCAGGGAAAGCTCACGCGGATCCCGTGCGTGCACTCAGCGTCAGCACCTTGGGGGAAGCCGTCACCCCGGTCTCTCGCGGCCGGGAGATCCTCGGTCCGTGCATTCTGTCGTCCGACCTTCGCGGCTCGGAGTTCATCGAGGAGCTCCGGGAGAGCGTCAGCCAGGACGAGTTTTACGCGATCAATCCCAATCTCTTGGGACCCCAGTATTCGCTGCCCAAGCTCCTCTGGCTCAAGCGTTACAGACCCGAGCTCTACGAGCGGGCGGACCTATTTCTTTTGTGGGGGGACCTGGTCACATTCCTGCTCGGCTGCGATCCCCTCACCAGCTATTCACACGCCAACCGCACCCTCCTGTTCGATATTCGGCGGGAGGACTGGTCGGACCGGCTCCTCGCCTTGACAGGCATACCCCGGGACAAACTCGCGGCTCCGGTCCCCAGCGGGACCGTAGCCGGGACTGTCGCCGACGGCGTCGCCTCCGAGTTGAACTTGCCGCGCGGGGTTGCGGTCGTGGTCGGCGGCCACGACCAGTGCTGCAATTCGCTGGGGGCCGGCATTTTTCGCACGGGCAGCGCAGTGTGCGGCATCGGCACCTTCGAATGCATCACGCCGACATTCGACCGCATCCCGGATCCGGCCTTGATGCTGGCTCAGGGGCTGAACATCGAGCACCACGTGCTCCCGGGCCTCTTCGTTTCCTTCATCTATAACCAAGCCGGCTCGCTGGTGCGCTGGTTCCGAGACACGTTCGCCTCGGCGGATCAAGCCAATGCGGGCGCGCCGCAGGACTTCTACAACCGCCTCTCCCGCGAGATGCCGCCGGAACCAACCCGGCTTTTCGTGTTGCCGTACTTCGAGATCACGGGGCCGCCTTCCTTCGTCGTCGACGCGTCCGGGGTTATCCTCGGCCTCAAGACCAGCACGACGCGGGGCGAGATCCTCAAAGCCATCATGGAATGTACCACGCTTTACTTTGTCGACAGCATCCGCGCCCTGCAGGAAATGGGCATGGATATGTCGGAATTCATCGCCACCGGCGGCGGCGCAAGGTCGGACCAGTGGCTGCAAATCAAGGCCGATATCTTCGGCCTCCCCTTTGTGCGCCCGAGAGTCATCGAGGGGAGCGTGCTGGGAGCCGCCGTTCTCGCGGGGATCGCAACGGGCGCATTCGAAGGTACGGCCGGAGGGGTGTCCCGTTTCGTCCGTCGCGATCGTGTCTTCGAACCCGATGCTGCGCGGCACAGACTCTATCGCGAGAAGCTGGAAGAATACCGCCGGCTGTTTCCCCTGCTGCGGGATTTCCTCGCCCATCAGGAGAGGGCGAAGCGGAGTGCGGATTCGAGTGGACGAGGTTGACCCGATGAACGCGCGTGAACGATTCCTGGAGGCCATGGAATTCCAGGATGTTGCTCCGCCCAAGTGGGAATTCGGATACTGAGCCGGCGATGTGCGCCGATGGTATCGCGAAGGTCTGATTCGGCAGGCCAGCATCCCCGAGTCCTGGCCGGACGGCAACGGCGTTTGTGGAGGCTGTGGAGCCTGGGCGCTGGGTCGCGTCGCCGACAGCGCCGTGCATATGGCTCTCGGCCTGGATGAGGGGATGCAGCGCATCTCGATGAACAACTATCTCTGTCCGAAATTCGAGGAGACGGTGCTCGAGCAGCACGCCGACTGGTCGCTGTTGCGCGATGAAAACGGGATGATCATCAAGCGCCTGCGCGACCGCGATCCCTGCCGCACTTCGTGCGCGGCCCGGTGGTAACGCGAAGGGATTGGGAGGAGCTGAAGGCCGAAAGGCTGCGTCCGGTCTTGGAGGGACGGCTGCCCGGAAACTGGAACGAGATCGCCGAAGGGAACCGCAGGCGCACTTACCCGCTTGCCATCGGCGGCAGCCAGGGTTTCTACGGCACCCCGCGCCTTCTCTTCGGCGAGGTGCAGATGCTGACCGCCTACCACGATTCCCCCGGACCTGATGCGCGACATCATGAACGACCTGGCCGATTTCTGGATCGAGCTCTATGGCCGGGTCCTGGATCAGGTCGATGTGGATCTTGCCCTGCTTCGGGAGGACATGGCCTACAAGAGCGGGCCGCTCATCTCGCCGGGTCTTTTCACCAGTTTCATGCTCCCGGCTTACAGGAAGATCACGGTGTTTTCCCGCGATTGCGGCATACGCCTGATCCTCGTGGACAGCGACGGCAATATCTGGAGGCGCGTGCCCCTCTGCATTGAAGGCGGCGTCGCGAGTGTTTTCCCCTTCCAGGTTATGGCGGGGATGAATGTCGTCGAACTGTGCATGGCTTTCGCCGCCCTGAAAATTCTCGGCGGCTTGGACAAGACGGCGCTGGCAAGGGGATCGGGGGAGATCGAATCAGCCCTGGATGGAGTGACTTGGATGTTGGGTCAACGGGGCTATATTCGCTATGCTGACCACTTCGTGCCGCCGGACGTGCCCTGGCAGAACTCCGTCTACTACCGGCGGCGGCTTAACGGGCTGATTGACGAAATCATTTCAGGACCTGCGGAGGCAGCCGAGTGATCGCCGCCGCGGACTCTATCCGCCGCCGTCCCGGGCCTGGACCTGGATCCGGAGGTGGACCAATGTGAGCCGGAGAAAGAGGGGATAGAAATAGCCCGAACATGGCAGCTTCGGCCGATCCAGGGTGCCAAAGCCCGCGACCAATCCCGGCGGATGTGCCGGGATTTTGACCGGAACACCGGCTTAGGATTCGCACAAGAACGAGGCTGCCGGTCGGCGCGAGCGACGGGCGGGCCGATCCAAGCCGCTGCGGCGCAGGCCATGGGGGGATCGTCGACGAGTGGCAACGCAGCAGATGGCCGCTCTCCGGAAGGCGGCGTCATGGATCCATCTCGGAGCCGCTACTGCGATCTCCTGCATGCCGGGAGCCCCGCATAGATACCGAGTCACGAACGTGTTGGACGCACGTCCCAAAATGCCAGGCAATTCTCGAGCGAGCGCTTGGTGCGCGCCTGCCTGGTGAGCTTGTTTCGACAGGATTCAAAGGCCCTGAAGCTCAGAGTCTCCAATCCTGTTTGGAGAGTGCGACATGCCGCTAACGCCATTGCGAAAAATCCCGGCCGGGGTCGTCGCGGTCCTGCTGACGGCCGCAGCCCTGCTGTTCGGAGCTCCGCCGCAGCATCCTCCCGGGAAAAACCCCTTCGGCGAGGGGCCCGGCTACTGGCCGCTCGACGGAGCCATCTATGAAGTCAACCTGGAGTATTTTCCCAACCACTCCCTCAAGGAACTGACGGCCGCAATGCCCCGCCTGCAGAAACTGGGGATCCGCGTCATCTACATGACGCCGGTTTTTCAGTGCTTCGGCACGGCGCAATACCTGATCATCAACCACTTCGAGATCAATCCTCGGTACGGCACGCCGGAAGACCTCAAGACGCTGGTGGAAACGGCACACCGGCACGGTGTCCGCCTGCTCCTCGATCTTGTCACGTCGCTCACCTACGACGGAACCGACATATTCAAAAACCACCCGGATTTCATACTGAGGGGAAAAGACGGGAGCATGCAGAGATATTATCCCTTCGCGGTCTGGGGTTGGGCGCTGGACTGTGCGAATCCGAACGTCATTGAATACTTCAGCAAGCTTGCCCGGCACTACATCGAAAAGTACGGTACAGACGGCTGGCGGAAGGACTCGCCGCTCAATAACTACGATCCGGAGAAGGTCGACGGGGACCACAGCCTCATCAAGATCATGCGCGCGATCAAGACCGCGATCACGACGGCCAGGAAAGACGCTATCATGGTCTCCGAGTGCACAAGTCCGTCGTTCCTGTGGGGACCGGACGACAACACGGAGGAACCGCTGTTCGACGAGATGTGCGAAGCTTCCTATGATTTTGAGTTCTGCGGCTTTCTGGGAGGAAACGATAAGGACGGCTTCGGATACGCGGTGTTCGACGGTTCCCCGGTCTACCGGCCGCTGAAGCCGACGCCCATGAACCGTGTGGTAAAGAACCAGATCACCTCGAAGGAACTTGCCGGCCTGGTGAACAGCCGGCCCATCCGGTACAAACGGCTCCGGGTCTATTTCATAGAGAACCACGATACGGAGCGCGTACAGCGGGCTTTTCCCCGCCAGCACCGAACGCTCTTCGCGCTGGCAGCCTCCCTGCCGGGAATCCCTGTCGTCCACGCGGGCCAGGAAATCGGGTCGACCGTGCATCCCAACAACACCGACTCCGACAAGAAGCCGCCGATCGTGGATTGGGCCAGAGGCGACTCCAGCCTGGAGGCGTTCTACGCCAAGATTCTGAAAATCCGATCCGGCAATCCCGCGATCTTGCACGGTGATTTTAAAGATGTGTGGAAGAGCGGCGACAAGGCGATCGTCTTCCAGAGAACACACAAAGAAAACTCAGTGCTTGTTGCGCTTAACTTCGATGACAAGGCGGTCAAGTTCACGGCGGGGATCGTGGCGGGCAAACCCGGTGCGGATCCTGGCCGGAATTACCTTCTAACGGATGAGATCACAGAGGAAGAGACCATGTACGAGGGCAAGGCCCTGGAGAATCTGGCACTGGAGCTGCCGCCCTTCGGCCACCGCATGATCAGAATCTCGGAGAGAGGCCGAGCAACCCCTAAGTAGGGGCTCGGCCCAACCGATCTCAGTTGATGGCCGCTTCCCGCGGGGACGGAGGCGGCAGCTCTCCGGCCCCAGTCGCCCGCTGATCGGGGCACGAGGCGGAAGGCAACCCCTCCGCCGAGCGCAAAGCGGAGCCTGAGCGACTCGCCGCGCGTCAGCGCACTTTCCCAGCGGGCGAGGTCGGTAGCCTGGGTCGCAGCCTCCGGGCCATCCTGCCACAGCGTCACCGTCCATTGTCCGGGCTCCAGGAAGTCCAGCGGGAGGTCGAGCGTCCGCCCGTCCAGTCGGTCATGGCGCCAATCCACCACTCGCTTCCGTGGCGGCGCGCCACGGCCACGAATTGGCCGACTTCTCCGGCAAGGCCACGCGTTTCGTCCCAGGTCGTCGGTGCCGCGATGACGAAGTCGGTCCCGGGCTGGCCCCGCAGCCCGGCCCGATGGTCGGCCACCATCGGCAACGGGCTGTCGAAGACCACGTACTTCCCGAGCTCGTGGGCGCGCGTACCCTGCACCATCGGCTCGTCGTAATCGACGAAGAACTGCCCGCGCGCCGTGTTGTGGAAGCCACCCGGGTTGTAGTCCATCGGCCTCGCCGGCATCTGCGTGAGGGTGAGGGTCAGGTCATGCTAGGGCATCACCTGCTCCGACCACTTGCTGTACTCGGCGCCCATGACGCCCTCCTGCGCCATCAAGTTGAGCCAGACCCTCCGGAGCCCGGTAGGCTTCAAGGCCCCGTGGAACGTGACAAGGAGCCAGCGCGCGGCGGCTTCCCGCCCGTTCCGTTCGTAGAGCGCGACCATCTGCTGGTCGTCGCGGTCCATGAAATCGACCTTGATGCCCGCGGCGCCCCATTTGGCGTAGAGGTCAAGCGCCCCCTCGAACCGGTCCATGAGGCTCTTCCGGCATACCCGGACCCGCTGAGACGGTGCCCGACCGCAGCCGGTGCTATAATCCGTCGATGCCCGGGGAGTACTGATGAAACGGAATAAACCATCCAACTTGAGAGATGTCCTGCCACCGGTGGGCGCTGATGATATCGCCCGGCTGGCACGGCCCGTATTCGAGCGCCACACGGTCGAGAAGGCGATTCTGTTCGGCTCCTTTGCAACCGGGCGCCAGAGCCGAAGGAGCGATGTGGACCTGATCCTCATTCAGAATACGCCGAGGCGCTACTTCGAGCGATTCGATGGATTGCTGCAGGACCTTTACCGGGCGATTCCGGGCAGGGAGATCGAGTGCTTCATATACACGCCTGAGGAGCTTGCCGCGATTTCACACAGGTTTTTCATCCGAAGGGCTCTGAAGGAGGGAATCGTCATCTATGAGCGTGGATAAGGAACATTATGAGGCGAGCCGGTGGATCGAGACTGCGCGGGAAGACCTGGACGCGGCGCGGAGCCTGATGGAGGCCGGCAAGCATTCCCACTCGTGTTTCTTCAGCCAGCAAGCGGGAGAAAAGGCGGTCAAGGCCCTGTGGTATTTCATCGGAGAGGACCCCTGGGGCCATTCGATTCAAAAGCTGATCGCCGAGCTTCCCGATCCGGTCGCTCATGAACGGTTGAGGCCGCTCCTGGAAGCCGGCGCCCTGCTTGACCGCTATTACATTCCCACCCGCTATCCCAACGGCCTCCCCGATCTCACGCCGGGGCAGGTCTACTTCAGGAAGGACGCCGAGACCTGCCTGGAGGTGTCGGGCAAGTTGCTGGCTGTGGTAGGGGAATTCATTCGACCGGGATGATCCCGGGGTTTTTTCGGCACACCCGATCATTGGCGCCCGCAGCCGCCGCCCTGCGCTGCCGTCGAAAACCGCCGGAGGTTTTCCTGTGTCAGACTTCCTGCCCCGCAGCCGGGCGGCCTGGAGGAAGCCGATTGCCTGAGAGCCTCAGGACTTTGAGTCGGGACCTGGACTGGTCAGGACCAGCCTGCCGTGCTTCACACCCCTGAGGCTCAAGAGGCGGTCCGCAAATCTCTTGACCTCCGTTCCCCGTCCTTTCAGGATGATGACCTCAAGACAGTTGCGACGGTCCAGGTGCACGTGAGTCGTGGCCAGAACTCTGCCCTTATAGTCATGCTGGGCGTCGATCAACTGTTCGGACAGCCTGGGCTGATGATGGTCGTAGACAAGGGTGAGGCTTGCCACGATCACCTTGTCCGATGCGACATCTTCCTCGACGAAGTGATTTCTCACCAGGTCTCGAATCGCCTCCGACCGGCTTCCGTAACCCTTCCTCTCGATCAGCCGATCGAACTTCTCGAGCAGCTCGCGGTCGAGGGCGATCCCGGTTCTGATCAAGGATGACATGAGCGGCCTCTCGCCGACAGCCGGCGCGAAACACCGCCATTCTACACCAACGCCCGCAAGAGCGGCAGCCGCGGCGCGAGTGGCGGGACTCCAGAAGCGCACGGGCGCCGGTCGAACGGGTTCCCGGTCGCGCGCAGGATCCCATCGCCCGGCTTGCCGGAGCGCGGCCGCCGCACCTGCGCCATCCCAGGCTGGCGACCGGAGCTGCGCGCCCCACAGGACTATTTGGGTTGAAAACGCGCAGGCATTCTGCTAGTGTTACGAATTTAAAAAACGTAATACCGACCATTTCGAGGAAGACCCAGATGACACACAAGCCCCCTCTCCTGTCGGCTCTCCTTTGCCTCATGCCTGCCTGGTGCTTCGCCGGGGACCTGTCCCTCCGGTTCCTGGGCCCCAGCGAGTCTCCGGTGTCCGGAGCTACCGTGGAATTTCGGCTCGGCGCGGCAACCAGGCAGCCTCCTTCGGCGGTGACCGACAGTGACGGGCGCGTCAAGGTATCCGTGCCGCTGCCCGTCACAGTCCGGGCACAGGCTCCCGGGTTCGAAACGCTCGTCCTGAAGATCAGCAAGACGGACGGCGGGGAGGTCGTCCTCCACATGGTCCCCGCGGTATTCCACACGTCCGTCGAGGTGATGGTCAAGGAGGATCCCGCCTCTGAAAGCTCGGTTGAGCGAAGCGCTCTGCTGATCGACCGCAGCGGCGCCAGGACGGTCTATGACGCCGTCGACAGACTGATTCCCAGCGCCTACGTGCCCAGCAGGGGGGTCCTGGGGCACGGCCTGGGTATTTCCAATTCCATTACCCTGCGGGGACTGGGCGGGTCCCCGACGACCCAGCTGCTGGTGGTCGTGGACGGCCGCCCGGACGTGATGGGATTGATGGGGCACCCGATCCCCGACTTCTATTCTCTGACCGATGTGGGAAGCGTCAACGTGACTGCGGGGCCCGCTTCTGTGCTGTACGGCAATAGGGCGATGGCCGGGGCCATAGAAATCAAGCCCTCTCCCGCCGAACCGGGATTCCACACTGAATTGGCCACCAGCCTGGGTTCTTACTACACCGGGCAGGATCGCCTGTCGCATGGCGGCAGGCTCGGCCGGTTTCATTATCGGGTGGCCGGGGGCATCGAACACACCAACGGTCACCGCGAGAATTCCTCGTTTCGAAACCAGGACGGGACAATGCGCCTGTCCTATGACCTGACGCCGGTCTGGAGAGTCTCTGCCGACAGCCGCTACGGGCATTTCAACGTCGAGGATCCCGGGAGTGTCCAGACCCCAGCTCCCGGACGCTGGTCTCGCGTAGGAAGGGGCGGATACACCATCGCTATTGTGAACCGCGCCGAACAGGCGTGGGGATCCATGCGCTTCTTCGGCAGTCATGGCCGTCACATGATTCATGACGGATTTCGCTCGGTGGACAGCAACACAGGGTTCCGGGCGCAGGAAACAGTCTCCCCGATGAGGAATTTTGAATTCGACCTGGGCGCCGATTTCGCGCAATACGGAGGGAGGGCCAGAAACATCTCCACGGGCCTGGACTATGGCGAACACGAGGTGCGCGAGGGCGGCGGATTTACCCGAGCCCGCTGCACTGTTTCGCCGAAGCTGCGGCTCAACGCAGGCTTCCGTTACGACCATAATTCCATCTTCGGGGGCGTTACCGCCGGGGAATTCGGCGCTTCTTACCACTTGTCGGCCGACTATGCATTGTCCCTCGCCGTAGCCAAGGGGTTCAGGAACCCGACCATCCGCGAGCTCTATCTTTTCCCGGCCCCGACGCCGACCTTGCAGCCGGAGCGGCTCTGGAATTACCAGGCCACCTTCCAGCTGCGCCCGGTCTCCCGCCTGTTGGCATGGGTGACGGGATACTATTCGGATGCGAGCAACCTGATCGTGACCACCGGCCGGTTTCCCAGCCTGAAACTGGAGAATATCGGGCGCTCTTCCAACCGCGGGCTGGAAGCCAACGCGCGCCTGCGTCTTGCGCGCCGTGTCAACCTCTCTTCCGGCTACGCTCATCTCAGTTCCACCAACTTGGCGCCTTACGCCCCGGAAAACAGGCTCCTCTATTCCCTGGATGTCGACCTGCAGCGCGCCTTCGTCTCCCTCGGCGGGAGCACCGTCGGGCGGACGTGGGCGAATTCCGCAAGGACCCTGCGTGTGGGCGGATACACCGCAATGACGCTGAAATGGATGATTCCCGCGGGGAGACACTGGAGTTTCTTCGCGCTGGTCGACAACCTGTTCAACCGGGACTACGAGGAACTCGCCGGCTACCCGATGCCGGGGACCAACGTGGCCGCAGGCGCGAAGGTCAAGTTCTGACGGCTCTCCGGCGGAAACGGGTTCGATAGGGACAGCGGATCTCGGGCACGCACGACCCGTGTCCGGCTCGAAGTCAAAGCGTCCGGACGTGCAGTTCGATTTGACAGGCCGCCCTTGCGGGAGGTGCCGTCCCGGCAACTTGCCGCTTGCTTCACCGGCGCCGCCGGACTAGAAATGGGGGGAATCAGCCACAAGCAACCACCTTTGAGGAACCGCCATGAACAAGCGTGATTTCATCGAGCAGATGCGCACGACCCAGGATCCCCTGATGAAGATGGTCGAGATGGTCCCGGAGGGTCAGATCGGCTGGGCACCCGCCGTGGGTTTCATGACCCTGGGGCAGCTCTTGTATCATCTCGGCCAGAACTGGTGCATCGTAAGGATGATGGTCACGGACTGCTGGCCCGACTCGAATCCGGAAGCGATGGCGGAAGCCATGAAACTGAAGAACATGCCATCGTGCTCGAAGAGCGAGGCGATCGAGGCCATGCGAAAGGACTTCGCTGATGCTGCCGCCTATATCGAGAACGAGCTCAGCGAAGAGGACTTCTTCTCCCGAACCGTCTCAGCGCCGTGGGGATTCAAGGGAGAGATCTGGAAGGCGGTGCTGATGGCGAGGGACCACCAGATGCACCACAAAATGCAGCTTCACATCTACCTGAAGCTGCTCAAACTCCCCGTCAACACCCAAACACTCTACGGGATGTAGAAGCAGGGACGTTTCCCTGTTTCCTTTGAGTCAAGGCTGCCAAGCGGGCTCCGGCGCAGTAGGCGCCGCTTGCCAGGCCGATCAGGCCCACAACGGACCTGCCGACGAAAGAAGCCCGGTCTTCGATCATCTTTGGGATCGTGCCCACCGCGGCTGCCACAAACGCCCACTGCAGAATGTTCCCTCGCGCCGCCACGCCAGCCGCAACCCGTCCGGCGACACAAAGTCCGTGACTCCGATCCGTTTCGGTCCACGAGTGTCATCATCAATCATCTCTGATACTTTTTATTCCATTTGACATCATATGGGACCTATTGCATCATATGACCATGAGAACCACCATAACCTTGGATGATGACATTCTACATGAGGCCGCCAAGCGGGCCCGGATTCTGAAGATCTCGCTCGGCAAAGCCGTCTCGGACTTGGCCCGCCGCGGAATGCAGGCAACACCACCTGTGAAGCACGCAGACGGCCTGGTTGCATTCGACCCGCCGCAAGGCTCGCCCAAGATTACGATGCCCAAGGTTCGCGAGGCGCTCAGCGATTTCCCATGAACGTTTTCTTGCTGGACACCAATCTGCTCGTGGCGCTCCTCTGGACCAACCACGAGCAGCACGAAGCCGCCAGATACTGGTTCCGCTCGCAGCGCAGGTCCGAATGGGCCACTTGCCCCTTCACTCAAGCCGGATTCGTCCGCATCAGCTCCAATCCACGCGTCTTCCCCGAAGCGCCGTCACCAGCCAAAGCCATCGAGGTACTCGAGGCAAACTTGCGCCATCCAAGGCACAGATTCTGGGAGGATGATGTTTCGTTTGCGCAGGCAGTCGCTCCCTTTGCCGGCCTTCTTAGAGGGTACCAGCAGGTCACGGATGCCTACCTTCTCGGACTGGCGATGCATAGAGGAGGCATACTGGCAACCTTCGATGCGAGCATCGCAAACCTCGTCGGGCCGAAGTCGAGCTTCTCAGGATCAGTGGAAATCCTGAAATCCGAGTAACGAGCTTCGGTCACCTACGAAAGCCTCTTCCGAAAATAGCGTCGTAAGAGTCCTGTGCATCGGGCTTCAGTCCGCCGGCCAAGCGTCGCCCGGCCTGAAGGCCGGGCCACATGACTTTGCGCAATGCACTGATTTTCAAGCGCTTGGGTGTGCCCCAGCGCATGAGAAACTGCCCCGAAGAGAAGCCAAGAGCCGGGTCCCAGGCGGGCGCGGGCTGCCTGGCGGACATGGCGCACTGGCGGCGCCAAGGGCGCGGATCAGCCTGGCCGGATGTGGTTATGTATGGCATCGGCGGGCAACCTCGACCGGGCAGACTCTCTGTTTTCATCCGTTGGGTGGGGCCGGCCTGGTTGCCTATCGTTCGAGCCTCCCCAGGAGATCCCGGGCCTCCGCGTAGTCCGGCCGCAGCCTGAGAGCTTCGCGCAACTCCGCGGCCGCCTCACCCGTCTTCTGCTGCATGGCCAACGCGGCGGCGCCCATAGCGTTGCGGTCCATGAATGACACCCGTTTCGCCGGCTTGTCGGCCGCCGGATATCGGAAAACGATGGTATCCGCGGATCAGCCGTCGTCCCGCAACCTGTCCGCAACCTCCAGGCACGCCGACATTGTGCATCTGAGGGCCAGCATCCGCTTGCGCGGAGGGCCGCCGCCCCATAGACTCGCTCTTCATCACCGCAAATGAAATGTCCGGGAGGATCTGCCATGAAACGAAGCCCTTGGGCAGCGCTTCTGATCTTGTTAAACATGACAGTCTGTCTCCGCGCCCAGCAGGCGACGGTCCAGGAGGAAAAGAGGGTCTTCAAGACCTATCCCTTCTCCGGACCCGATCCGGCCCCCATCATGACGAGATCCAGCATATGGGGCAAAGGTCCGAGGCTCTATCCATACTTCTTCTTCGACAAACTCAGCTATTCGGGCACGGACCAGCCCTGGGAAGTCGTGCGAATGGAAAACCCCTACATCCAGGTGTTCGTCCTGCCGGCTGAGGGAGGCAAGCTGCTCGGCGCCGTCGAAAAGAGCACGCAGAAGCAGTTCATTTACTTCAACCACGCCCGCAAGTTCCGGCAAATCGCCCTGCGCGGGCCCTGGACATCCGGAGGCATCGAGCTGAACTTCGGCATCGTCGGCCACACGCCGGCGACGGCCACACCGGTCGATTACCTCTTCCGCAACAACCCGGACGGGAGCGTGAGCTGTTTTGTCGGGGCCCTGGACCTTCCCTCCCGAACTCAATGGCGGGTTGAGTTCATCCTGCCCCCCGACAAGGCTTATTTCGAATCCCGCGCGCTCTGGTACAACCCGCAACCCCTCAACCAGTCCTATTACGTCTGGATGAACGCCGCGAACAAACTCAGCAAGGACCTCGAGTTCATTTTCCCCGGGACGATGTACATCGGGCACAACTACGCCGTCCCGGAGCGTCCCTGGCCGATGAAGGAAGGCAGGAACTTGGCCCTCTACAAGGAACATGACGACAGCGACGAGGGGAGCTTCTTCATCCATGGCGCCTTCAACGATTCCTCCGGCGGCTACTGGCACGATTCCCAGTTCGGCTACGGGCACTGGGCCTTTCACGAGGACGTGCCGGGGCAGAAGTTCTTCCGCTGGCCGCTCTCGCGCGCCGGGGCGATCTGGGAGAGCTTGCTGACCGACACCGACGGTCCGTACTTCGAGCCGCAGAACGGACGGCTCCTCGATCAGAACGACCATGAGTTCTTCGCGCCCTACACCACGGACCGATGGCGCGAAGTGTGGTTCCCTTACAAGAAGATCGGCCCGATGGTGAAGGCGACGCCCTACGGAGCGCTCAATGCCCGGAACACGGACGACAAGGTCGTGATCGCTCTCTGCGCCCTGCAGAAGATCGACGAGGAGCTGGTGGTGCGCGCCGGCGCCAGGGAGATCTACCGGGAGAAGCTGAAGCTCAAACCGATGGAGGTCTATGAGAAGAAGCTGGCGGCAACCGTGAAGAAGGGCGACCTCCGCGTCGACATCGGCGACAAGCTGTCCTACGCGGACGATCCCGCGGCGGAACTCCTGAAGCGCCCGCTGAATTTCCGCAACTACGAGGAGGACACCCTCGAAGGCCTCTACCAGAACGCGGAGCGCGAGGAAAAGGCGCGCAATTATGACCTCGCGCTCCAGAAATACCTCGAGTGCCTTAAGCGGGAGCCCATGCACATGCGTGCACTGACGAGGGTGGCCGAGCTCTACTGCCGCAGGGCCGAGTACGAGAAGGCGCTGGAGTATGCGTCCAGGGCGCTCGACTACGTCATGTACGACCCCGACGCGAACTACATTTACGGCGTCATCGCGAGGCGGATGGGGAACCTCGTCGACGCCAAAGAGACCCTCGGCTGGGCGGCGTGATCGATGAAGTACCGCTCCAGCGCCAACTGCCAGCTCGGCGAGGTCTACATGATGGAGGGCAAGCCCGGCCGGGCGCTGGAATTCCTGCGGCGCGCGCTGGACTACGACGTGCACAGTATCAAGGCCCAGCAGGTGCTTGCCACCGCCTGTCGCCTGTTCAAGCAGCCGGACGATGCGAGGAAGGCCCTTAACCGGATCCTGGAAATCGATCCGCTCAACCATCTTGCCCGGTTTGAACACTATCTCCTCGAGCCGGAACCCCAAAAACTCGACGTCTTCAAGTCGCTCATCCGGAACGAGATCCCACACGAGACCTACCTCGAAATCGCGATGTACTACGTCAGCCTAGGCCTGGAGGAGGACGCGCTCCGCCTGCTGGAAGTGGCGCCGGAGCAGCCGGCCATCCGCTACTGGCAGGCGTATCTGTTGAGAGACAGATTGCCGCAGCGGAGCCGCGAGATCTTGAGGAAGGCGTCGTCGCTTTCGCCGTACCTGGTCTTCCCCTTCCGCGGGGAATCGATCCCGGTCTTCCAGTGGGCCGACAGGTCGCTGCCGGGCGACTGGAAGGCGAAATACTACCTGGGCCTGATCTACTGGGGGCTCCGGAGGCAGGAGGACGCACTGAAGGCGCTCGCCGACTGCGGAGACCGACCGGACTTCGCGCCCGCATACATATGCCGCGCCTGGCTCGAGAGAGACTCCGACCCGAAGAAGGCGCTTGCGGATTTCGAGCGTGCCCACGCCGTGGACCCGAACGACTGGCGAAACTGGCGCCGCCTGGCCAACTTCTGCAGCGAGCAGGGCATGCACGAGCGGGCTATGACTCTCGCCGTGGAGGCTTCCCGGCGCTTCCCCGACGAGGACCTCATCAGGATCCTGCTGGCGAGGACGTACCTGAACAACGGCCGCTACCGGGACTGCTATACGGTGCTTGAGAAAGCGACCATCCTCCCCTTCGAAGGGCAGCGCGACGTGCATGACCTGTTCGTCCAGTGCCAGATCTGTCTGGCGATGGAAGCCATGAAGAAAGGCCGGTTCGGCGAAGCCATCCGGCATCTGGAAGATTCCAAGGAGTATCCGGAAAGGCTGGGGACGGGCAAGCCTCAAGACCCGGATTACAGGGTCCAGGACTACTTGATGATGCTGGCCTATGGCGAGATGGGTGAGAGCGCCGGGGCGGAAGAAGCCCGCGGGCGGATCGCGGAATACGCGTCACGCAATCCACGGAGAGCGGCGGAGGGTTCTGAAGCCGCTGTGGACCAGTGGTACCGCATGAGCTTCAAGTCCCAGAGCGAGCTGGAGGCGCTCAGAGCGCTCACGCGGCTGGTCCAGGCCAGCAGGCCGAGGCGGAACTAGGCAATGGGGGTCGGACCAACGCAAGATAAATCCCATCAGCACATTGGCGGCAAAAAGGGTTCCAAAAGCCGGTTGATTCCCTTTTTCCGCAGGTCGCGCCCGCAATTTCCTACACGACAATGCGATTATCTTAATGTTTCTCTGTAATTTATCCGCCCATAGGTCCGTTCATTGACGTATTGGGCAAGAAGTGCACTGAGATGTAGCCGATTTGCGCCGGTGCTGTCAGCCATCAGCGGTATAGCTACTCCGTAGTCTGAATGAAATGGAAGATATCCACAGGCGTCCTAGAAACGTCTTGCTCTGGAAATCTCCGGAGGCGATCGCGGTGGCGCTAGGTGCCGCAGGTTGGTTCGGTGTAGGGTTACCCGCGCGGCGGGGAGACTGGCGTAGACTGTCAGTGGTGGAGCCTCCTGATGCCCCTTTGAAAGTTCTGCCGCCTCCGTCCGCGCGGGCGTCGTGATTAAGGCGATTGGTGCCGCGGCTTGCGTCCCGCGGCCCGCAAACACGAACCGTTCCGTTGAAACGACCCTACGTCGGACCGCGTGCAACTGGAGAATCTTCCCACCTGATTTCGATCGGACCTTCGGAGGCACCATCTCGGTTCCTCAAATCACCGAACCTGGGATCAACGCCGGAAAGTGGCTGCCCCGTCGAGCAACAGGGCCGTCACCCCCTCCCGGTCGTCCTTTTTGTGACAGATAGCGGCGTATGATTGCAATAAGCGGTGCCTCCGCTCTATGAGGTAGGAGTCAATAGGGGACGATGAACCTTGTGTCCATCCCCTTCCGACAAACACGCTATGCGGTCACGGTACAGGCGTGCTCACGATACTTCCTCCGGAACACATCTTCACGCAGGTTGAGACCGGAGCCCGGCAGTCGGGCACTCGCACTTTCCCCTCCCTGAGCGGAGTTTGCCGCCAAAGATCTGACCGAAGCGGCGCGGCTCTACCGGGAGGCGGCCGTAGCGGCCCGAGGCGAAACGAAGCGCGCCGCAGCGATCAACGGCCTGGCGCGCGCTGGCGAAGAGCCGCCAGGTGGAACAGGCTACAGCTCAGCAAGAAATCCTGCTCGACCGCCACGGCAGCCTCAATGATGAAAATGGCGTGCCCTTCGCGCGCTATGCCCTGCACTAATTGGTGGAGATCTGCTCATCCGATCCGGAGGGACTTCTCCGCAGGATCTCCGGTCTTTTGTCCCGCCTCCAGAGCGGGGAAACGCCGCATACCGGCAAGACCGAATCGCTTCTCCAGGAGTTGAGCAGTGGCTGAACCGCAACACTGGGACGGTGGCCTCCAGCGATCCCGTACGCCGACGGTTGAGCTTGCTTCGACACCAATTGGATTTTGTGGCCAAGGAGAGCCGGACTATCGCTTCGATCATGGGGGTTGATCCTGAACGGAGCCTCTCGCTCAGGTTGGGGGCGTTTGAAGCTGTCGCCGCCCAGGATGAGGGCAGTCCCCGGCTCTTCGTGATCCGCCGGCATGCCAACCGGCCTGAGATCCTCGGATATCAGGTCGATCTTGATCATTTGAGAGGCACACTGCTGGAACGCGGCGGCCAAATACCCGCTTCGGTCGGGATGGAAATAACGATAGCCCCGGGAAACGAAATCTCCACGCCGGACGATCCTACGGTTCTGGTACAGGATCTGAGCCCTTTTACGCCCTGGTGGCGCGCAAGCATCCGGCCTCAGGACAAGGAGATAATCTCGAGGTATATCGCCCGCCGTCGCTGGATCTACGGAACAACATCGGCCCTGCTCGCGGCAGGCATGTTTCTGGGAGTTGCCCTTGTGCTGCGCGACCTCTCGCGGGGATTCGACCCGGCGATGACAACGGCATCCCGGCAAACGGCTATCCTCACCTCAGCACGAAAACATTGATGAGGGAGGGAAACACGACGAGTCGAATCCGTAACGTCGCTTTGATCTGCATGGTTTGCCTGCCGGGCTTTTCCGGGCTGCTGCTTTCCCAAAGCGCCTCGGCACTCTTTGAGCAGGGTCTGCTCAAGGAAAATGGTGAGGGAGACAGGAAGAGCCGCATGGGATGCACATCTGGACGCTTCCCGTCCTCGGAGGAACACCCCGGCAACTAACCGACGCTCCGGCGAGGTTTAGAGACTGGTATCCCTGCTGGTCAACGGACGGAGAGACCATCGCCTTTATGCGCTCGACCTCGGGCGAGAATTGGGCAGAGGCCGGAGAGGGAAATATCTCTGTCGTGTCCGCCGACGGCTGCGAGCCAAGGCGGATCACCTCGGAATCAGACAGAATTTTCGACGCGGCCCCTGTGATGTGGTCGCCGGACGGAAAGCTCCTGGCGTATTTCTCGAGAGATAAGCGCGACGCTCCCGATGGAACAATCAAGGTCATTCCGGCGACGGGCGGCGAACCGAGGATTGTGACCAAAGTCCGGGGCGCATTCGCCAATAAGGAGATGGCCTGGTCTCCGGGCAACCGGCGAATTGCCTACAATGAGCTTCGCGGAGATACGACCAGAATCGTCTCCAATATGATCAAGGTTGTTTCCCTCGACGATGGAAGCACCGAAGAAATCGTGCCGGATCTGAAGGACGTCAAGGAGATTTATCATCTCGATTGGTCGCCGGATGGCAAGACTCTCGTTTTCGCCGGCTATACCGGAGGCTGGCCGGAATTCTGGACCGTGGGGAACTTCCTGCCGCTCGCGAGAACCGAGAGATAGAACCTGGAAGTTGCCGTGTAGTGTCACGGCGCATACCGGAGGAAAGACCCCACGATAGGCGTAGCTATCTGCCGGACGCCCGACCACGCTGAAGTGCAGGGCTTGGTTTTGTCCACGGGCTGGGGCAATCCCGCCGATACTATCGCGACGCCGCCTCCGGCAACCTTCGGTGGGCCGCGTCAAACCCGGCCACCGTTGCATCGTAGTCCGTGAATCCCCGGACCAACCGGGTACAGATCTCGTCGGCCAGCTTCGCGTCGCGCGCGGCGACCAGCCGCAGCAGTTCGTAGTCTTCGATCCCCGCTCCCATCGCCTCGAAGCGGACGCTCGACCAGGGCCCGTCCTTTCCGGGATACAGGATGTGCGAATCGCCCGGCGGAAGATGGAAATAGCGGTACGGCCCGTGCGGCGGGCAGGTGTCCTCGAACGGGTTCTGTTCGGGGATGACTTGGTTCAATCCCCAGTGCAGGTAACCTTCGAGCCGGTAGCGCCAGTTCGCCCAGTGCAGTAGTCGGGTGCGGAGAAGCTCCGTGTCGATGAAACGGTTCAAATGGCGGCCGCTCGGAGCGCAACAGGTATAGAACCAGATCACATCGCCGCGGCGCCGGTGCGCTTCGAACGCCTCTCTCTCTTGCTCGTAGCTTTCGCTCAGCGGCACCCAGATATCGACCGCACCATCGAGTTCGGGATTCCCCAGCGCGTCGATCAGCGGGATACCCGGCAGGAACTTGCGCACCGTCCCTGCCATGATGCGGTAGGCGTCGAAATCCTTCGGCGAGGGCTCGTCGACGACGTGCTGGGTTGCGAGGCCGTACCAGCCGTTGCGGCGCAGCAGATCGGCCCAGGCGCGCAGGTACTGCGCCAGGTACTCGTACGCCTCATGCGACGTGCCGGACACCGGCTTCCCGTCGATGCTTACCACAAATCGTGCCACCGCATCCCGCCTCCGGTCGTGCCCGGCGATATGCGGAAGCTCGATGTTGGTGAATCCCTCGCTGAGGAACATTCGAATCATCCGCTCGGTTCTCGAAAAGTCGAACTCCCAGACCCCCGGACCGGTGTTCTTGATTTCAGGCCTGACGGGGATGAAGTCGGTCTGGCGCCCGCGGCGCATCATGCGGGCATACTTCAGGAGAAGGTTCCAGTGCTCCTCCGACCAGGGCTCAACCCCATGAAGGCGCGCCATGTGGCCGGTGCTGAACCAGTTCGTCACCCTCAGATGGCCTCTTTCAGGGACGCGGGCGGCATAAACCTTCAGCACGACCGCGATGTCGGAGGTCCCGCTGCCGGTTTGGACTCGGAGGCGCCCGCCGTGTTGTCCCGGCGCGGCATCCGCCGGAATCCTGAAAGACACATAAAGTGCGTCGGTGCTGCCACGGGCCGGCTCGCCGCGGCGCAGTGGGCGAAGGGCCTCGAACACGCGGTAGGGGGCCTTCCGGATCACGTAGTCGGGCGTCGGCCTGTCCGGCGGGATCGCGCTGCACGGCGGGCCGGAGTTTTCCGGGACCCGGACGTCGACAAGCTGGTAAAGCTCCGGAGCGACGCGGCCCTCGTATCTGCAGGTTATGGGCTCACCCGCCTTCAGGCCGCGCAGGAGTACTTGAAATCCCGTGCGGCCGCCCCGTGCCGCGTGAAGATCGGCCGAGCGGACGGGCGAAGCCGGGATGGGAGTGTCCGGATAAAGCCACTCATTGGCGCTCACGACATGAAGCTGAATGGATTGCGCGAAGCCGCAAATGCTTATGCAGAACAGAGCAGCGGCCAACAGCAGACATCCGGAAAACAGGCGGCAACAAGTCATAGTGTCCTCCGTCATTCGGGGCGGGATAGTAATGCGGATCGGGCCCAATCTCAAGCCGGTCCGTCCGCGGCGCAGCCGACGTGCGGGACTGGATTGCCGGCTGCGAGGCGCTCCCGTTTCTCCGCTTTGTGCCGGTCGACAACGCCATTTTCGCACGTTCTGTTTTCCTGCCCGGTCTCTTCCACCCAGATCCGGCGCACCGGATCATCACGGCGACCGCCCTCATGAGGGATATTCCCATCGTCACGAAGGACCAGAGAATCCGAAACTATCCGGGAGTCCAGTCCGTCCGGTAAGTACCGGATGGCGGACCGAGCGATTGTCCATAATGACGGACCAGGGCCGCCGCACGCGATGAGCAGGCGGACCTGATGTGCGCCTGCGATCCCGGGGGAACGCCCGACGACGGGGCAAGGGGCCTTAGACTTCCGCGCCGTAGGAAATCTGCATGCGGCGGACGGCAATGGAGGAGAGCCACAGCACCAGGGCTGTAACCGCAAGCAGGCCGAGGATGGCTCCGACGCGCGAGGCCGGAGCGGCCGGAGCGAGCAGCAGTTGAACGAGCGGAGGCGCCTCCTTGTCCATGGGCGCGGGCACCGGGCACAACGACTGCAGGTAATACAGCACGCTCAGCTTCTGCAGCATCTGGGGGAGGAATCCGTTGATGCTCTCCCACCCGAGCAGCAACGCCGCAGGAATGATCGGATTGCGGAGCAGCAAACCGGCGGCGAGAAAAACGCTCCCGTATCCGACGCACCCGAGCACTGCCGCAATGGCATACCAGAAGACGTGCGTCATTCCCGCGCCCTCCCAGTAGGCCTGCACCTCGGCGGGATCGTGCGGCCAGATCATCACCGCGAAGCACAACAGGGCGCCGCCCGCAAAGATCGCGGTCGAGGCGATCAGTCCGGCGCCGAACTTCCCGGCGAGTAGCACTTCGCGCCTGGCGGGAGCGAGCAGCCAGAAATGCAGGGTCCTGTCGAGCATCTCGCCCCGGAATAGGTTCATGAAAATGCCGAGGCAGCCGAAGAAGATTGCCAGCCGCAGATAGAAATACTGGAACACCCCGGCGAAGACCTGCCGGTCCTCTTCGAAATCCAGCAGAGGGCGGACCTGTTTCGACACGAGTCTGCCGTCCTCGAAGCGAAGGTACGCCTGGCGCCGCCCGTCAAAATAGACGAGCATGCGGTAGGAGGTCCGTTCCTCCACGAATCGGGCTCCTGTTACGTTCACGACGGTCGTGAACATCTTGCCGTCTTTACTCACCTGGATGTTGAATTCCCGGGTGTCCCACTCCTCGTCCTCCCCGCCGGCGCCCGCATGTTTCAACACAAAACGCCTCACCCGCAAGATCGAGCCGAGATCCACCTGGAGGAAGGCGTTCCATGTCTCATGTGTACACCACTTGTCGCTGCGGCCGCCGGAGACGCTGCCGTTGAAAGCCTTCTCCGGCCCCTCCTCGGGAGTGCATGGATCACTCCCCGTCGCGGGCCGCTTGAGGGCGAGATTTGCCGTCCCATCAGGGCCGTAGACCTCGAACTCGTAAATCCTCGCCGTCGGCTCGCCGCTGTAGACCGGCCGGGTGATGTTCAGCCGCACATAGCGCGCCTCCGTTGCCGGCTCGATCGCGTGGGACGTGACGCTGGCGGATTCGCCGTCGGCGCGGACGCGCTTGCGCCTTTCCCATTTCTGGTCGTCAGCCGGCCGGCCGAGGCGTTCGAGCACGTCTTCGACAGTCTCGCCTTTGCTGACACGGTCGACCAGCGCCGCCGGAGTGAGGCCGCCTGCGGACAGGCGGTTGCGGCGGACCTTCACCTCGACGCCGTGACCCAGGAAGATCAGCGACGGGAGCAGCGCCAGCCCGTACACCCAGAATCCGCGTTTCGAGAGGAACGCGCGACGCAACTCGATTCTGGCGATGGTCCATGCCTGCTTCAGAGGACCGGGGGGCCGGGGGCCGGAGCCTGGGGAATCATGAATCATGGCAGCCACCTTCCGAGGCGCCCCGATGCGCCCGAGAATGTCTCACAGGGGCGCAGCGTCGTCCAAATGCAGATAGCGATCTCATGATCTCCGCTCCGAAAATCGGATGCCAAGCGGGCATGGGCGGCCGAGTAGGCACCCGCGGCCGGATGGCGCCAGTAGGCTCCGACTGCCAGACGGGGCCAAGATCGGCAGGACCTCAGCTTGGCCCCTTCCGGTCGCGCCTGGCACTCGCGACCTACTGCCGCGTCGGGCCGCCGCGGCCTACTCCGCCCGGGCATGCTTTCATGCGTCACCGGGCGCGTCACAGGCCCAGGAGTGGCTGCTCCGATCTTCATAGTCATGGCCTCCGGCTACTTGCCTCCGATCAAATACTCGTACAGGGCATCGACGTTCTCGTCGGCCGGAATGACTCCCTCGATCTTGTGACCGCCCAGGGCGATGCGGCTGAGAGCGCGCGAGAACTGCTCGCGGTCGCGGGTCATCACGAGCAGTCCCTGCTGGTCCTCGTTGAGCCTGATCTCCGTGATGTGGTCTTCGTTGAACAGCAACGCGGCGATCCTCGACGCGTCGCGGCAGCGGAGGATGAACTGGCTCGGATGCTCGTGTATCTCCTCCCGCACGTTGCGTATCTCGCCTTCGGCCACGATCATGCCGTTGGCGATGAGCACGACCTGGTCGCTGATCACGTCGACCTCCTGCAGGACGTGGCTCGACAGGATCACATGCCTGCCCTGGGCGGCCCACGTGCGGAACAGGTCAATGGTCCGGGCGCGCACCAGCGGATCGAGGCCATTGAGTGGTTCGTCGAGCACCAGGATCTCGGGGTCGTGGGCGATCGCCTGAGCCAGGCGCACGCGCTGCCTCATACCCTTGGAATAGGCGGCCACTTTCCGGTTTGCCGCGTCCGTCAGGCTCAGGCGCTCGAGGGCTTTCCAGGCTCTCTCCTCCGCCTCGGCACGGCCGTAGCCATGGAGGAGAAGGCTGGTGGTGACGAAACTGAAGCCGGTCGCCCAGCGCGGGGCTGCATCATACTGCGTCGCGTAGCCTGTGACGCGCATCAGGTGCTCCGGGTTGCGCGGTGAAATACCCCGCACGCTGATCGAGCCATGGTCCGGGTGGATCAGGCCCGTCATCAGGTTCATGAGCGTCGTCTTGCCGCTTCCGTTCGGCCCGACGAGGCTGGTAATCCCCGGAGGAATGTTCAGAGTGACGCGGTTAACCCCTAGCACCTCGCCGTAGAATTTCGAGACCTCGTCGAAAACGACTGCGCGTGTGTTCACGTGATCACCTCCACCGGGCGCAGCCTGCGTTCAAGCACGAGCGCGAGCAGCGCGATGAGGGCCGCGAGGACCGACGCACAGGCAGCCACGCCGGGCCCGTCCGGAGGATCGACGCCCAGCATCGCGCACCATACCCGGTAGATCGCCCACGCCGGGTTCAAGGCGTAACCCCAGGTCACCCGAAAGATGCCGTTGACCATCTCCGACACGCCGGCGAGGATGAAAAAGAAGCCGAGCACGAGCGCCCCCGCCACAACCTTCCACCGTACGTACGCGGAGCTCGCCAGCGACACGGTGCTGACCAGCGCCACCCAGACCGCGAAGCCGGCTGCCATGCCGGCGGCGATATCCCAGTTTGCCTGGAACCACACCGTACCGGCCATCCCCGCCTGCATCCCGAACAGCAGCAGTCCGGGGATCCAGGTGACAGCGGAAAGCACGCCTGCCAGGACCACGAACCGGGCCAGGACGTAGCCGGCCCGGGTCAGCGGGCGGCTGAAGTAAAGAGGCAGCGCGTTGTTCGCAAGATCGGGCGCGATCAGACCGGGGCCGGTCAGCGCCGCCAGGAAGATCGCGAACGCCGCCTGGACGTTCATGAATATGAGGAAGAATTTGCCGTTGGCCTCGATGAAACTCTGAAACTCGCGATCCAGTCCTTTCAGCAGGTCGGCGTGGTTCGCGAGGTAGATGAAGCCTGCGCAGAGCAGCGGCCAGATCATGGCGAGGACCATGAGCAGGACCACCAGGCGCTGGCGGAACAGGCGGCGCCAGGCAAATCGCGGCAGCACCATGAACCGGCTCCACTGCCCCGTCATCCGTCCCTGATATCGATGGTAGCCCCGCCGGTAGACCGCCACGTTAATCTCCTATTGGTCCGGGTTCCGCGCCTTCGCCCGGCGTGTGGGATATGTGACCCATGGCCTTCAGGAAAATCTCCTCGAGAGTGTCGCGGCGGTGCGTGAGCTTTCGGACTAGCAGATTCTGCCGCGCCACGAGATCCCATATCGCCTGCACCTCGACGTTTGGCGGTAGGACGATGCGCCAGCGTCCATCGCCTTCGGTGACGCCGTCGGCGCCGATCTCCGGAAGCGCGCCGCGCAAGCGCTCGTCGTTCCCTGTGACTTCGAGTTCGACGAAACACCTGTTGGAGCGACGCTCCTCCTCCAGGTTGCAGCCGCGCGCGATCATACCGTCCTTGAGAATCACGACTTCGTCGCACACCTGCTCGACATCGCGCAGCAGGTGAGAGCAGAGGAACACGTTCATCCCGTGTGCTTCCTTCATTTCGCGGACCAGCGCGAGCATGCGCTGACGAGCGGCAGGGTCGAGGCCGTTGGTGGGTTCGTCGAGGAGCACCAGTTCCGGGCCGTGAACGATCGCCTGCGCGAGCTTGGCCATCTGCTTCATTCCCTGCGAGTAGGTTCGCAGTTCACGGTAGCGCGCTTCCCCAAGTCCCACGTGGAAAAGGGTCTCGTGGGCCTTCTCCAGGGCAGTCTCGCCCGGGAGGCCGGAAAGCTCGGCCATCAGGCGCAGGAAGGTGACCGCGGTCATGTTGCCGACGAACGAGTCCGTCTCGGGCATGTAGCCGATACGGGAGCGCACCTGGCGCGTCTGCCGTCGACAGTCGAAGCCGAGAACGTAAGCTCGTCCGGAAGAGGGCTTGAGGAATCCGAGCAGGGTAAGGATCAGCGTCGATTTGCCCGCCCCGTTCGGTCCAAGCAAACCTATGGCTTTTCCGACGCCCGAAACGCCGAGACGGCAGGAGATGCCTCGAAGGATCTTCCGCCGTCCCAGTTCGACTTTCAGGTTGTCCAGTTCGATGACAGCCGATGCCATTCGGCGCCTTTCCCTCGCGTCCCTACTGAAGAGCCGCTGACGGCGGCCCCGCTCCCACCCGGCTCAGGCTCTCCAGCAGCATCATGTCTACGATCAATCCCGATATCCTAGTACGGCTCGCGGCGTGAATTTGTTCGGTCGCTCCGCCGAAAACCACGAGGATCGGGTCCCGCTCGGCGACCAGTTTCTGGATCGCCGGGCTCGGCACGAGCGAGGCAAGGCCCTCCAACGCACCCTTTGTGTTCAACCACACGAATCCCGAAGGGTGCAGCCCGGCGGAGGACGGCAATTGCTGTCGGAAGGCCGGCGACCAGACCAGGGCTGAGCCCCCATTGCGGTTCGCAATGGCGCGCAGTACCACGCCCCGGTCGGATGCCGCCACCAGGTAGCCTCGATCATAGGTCCAGGTGATAGCCAGCGGGAACTGGCCCGACTTCAGCGTGGTCCAGCCCCGTCCGTCTTGGGTTTCCTGCTCCAGCGTGAGGCGCCTGGCCTGCTGGTCTTCCGGCAACTCGGCATTGAACACCTCCACCAACCTTCGGACTGAACCGTCGAGAGTGGCCGGGTCGTTCACAAGCGCGGCGACGACCCACACCGGGCCCGTCGCCGACAGGCCTTCCAGGGCAAACGCCGACTCGGTACCGAGCGCAGAAGCGAGATCACTGGCAAAACCTGGACCGAGTTTTGACTCCGCTTCCGCAAATCCCCCACCGGATGCGGGATCGATCTTCGCGAGATGGGCGGTCAGCTCGTCGAACAACTGGCGCGGCTCGCGCGTGGAGACGTAGACCGAAAAAGCGGCATCGCTCGAAAGATACTCGGCCGCGCCCCCGGAACCCGAGCTGGCAAGCCACGACGCCATCCCCATGCGCGGACCTTTGAAGGTGAGCGTTACCTCGTTCTCTTCGAAGCCCTGAATGTCGCGTTGCTCAAGGAACAGGTGTTTCATTTGCCGGGCGCCCAGCAACTCAGATCCAGCAGGTTCGCCAGTAGCTTCGGGCATTGCCGCGAATGCCAATTCCGTGTCCATCCCCAGCAGCCAACCGGCGCCGCGCTGGTAGCGGGCGGCGATCGCTGCCGCGAACGGCGAGGCTGCGCCGTCGCCCATGTGCGCGAGCACCCATTGCAGGTGTTCTTGCGAATCGGAAGCGACCAGGAGCGACCCGGTCGCCGAGTAGGGCAAGGCCGGCAGATTCGCCTCGCCGCGCAGCGCCTCCACGGCGCTGTTCAGGGCGTCCTGCTTGCCCGGCTGCACTTCGGCGGCGACCATCGGGATCTTCTCCCCCGTCGCTCCAGCGCCGGTCACAAGAACGAAAACGACCTCGTCGCCGAGCAGCGGTGTAAAGGTCTGGATTCGGTCGATGATCTGCTTCACTTCCTGACCGGCGGCGGAGTTCCACCATTCGCGGAAGACAGGGTTTTCGGCTGCCTGCTGTTCCGCGAGAGTCACGGCCTGGCTGATCGTTCCCCCGATGTTCGGAATAGCCCCATAGACGGCTGCGTTTGCCGGCATGTACTGGAGCAGACGAGGCTGCGTTCGCAGGGCCGGCGACGGCAGCCCGGCAATCTCCTTCTCGAGCTTTCCGAAGGACGCAAGCAGCGCCAGGTAATCCTCGACGTCGGAACTCCACGAGACCGCCTCCTCGACGGAATACGCGAGGACGGGGTTGGATGCGGCCTGCTCTCCGGGTTGCAGGAGAGTGTCGACGCCGGGCTGAGTGACCGCCACAGATCCTTCGATTACGGAGACGACCGTACCGGCGAGGCCTGAGGAAACGGCAAACACCGTTCCCTGCACCGCTGCAACCGAATCGCGGGTTTGCACGCGCAGCCGTCCACGGCGCTGCTTGGCCGCCTGGACGATGACATCTCCGCGTTCGAGTTGAATTGTCTGGCCGCTCCACGCGGCGCGCACAGACAGTTCCGTGCGCTCATTGATCTCGACCCGCGAGCCGTCGGCGAGGCGCAGCACGGCACGGGCTCCCGGTCCGGTGCGCACGACTTCGTCCTGGCCAATAGGGGAACCGGGCTGCAGCAATCCATCGGGCAGGCGGTACAGCGAGCCGCTGACGGATGCCACTGAAGCGCGTGGGCCGCCCGGCGCCAGCGTTGTGTCGATGCGATGGCGCCCGACATAGAGCGCCGCCAGCAGGATCGCGGCCGCCGCCGCCCATGCTCCCCACCTCGTCCACGCCGGCGCCCGGCGTTGCGGCATAGCCACGACCTTCCGCTCCCCCTTCAGCCCGGCGATCTCGTCACGGCACTGCGAACAACGGCCGAGGTGATCTTCGATCAGCAAGCGACGGTTAGCAGCCAGGCCGCCGTCCAAATAGTCGCGGTACTCCAGCCGGAACTCCGCACACGCACTCAGGCCTGGATTTGCCAGCCTTGCCCGAACGCGATCCCGCGCGCCGGCGAGCTGCTCGGGGCTGGCACTTTCGTTTCTCATGGCTTCAAGGGCCTCTTCCAATCGATCTTCGGACATCGCCGACCTCCAGTCTATCGCTCCATCTCGGCCTGCAACGCTTGTCGCAGTCGGTGCAGCCGGACAGCAACATGGTTCTTTTCCAAGCCGAACAATTCGGCCAGTTCGCCGTTGGACAATCCCTCGACGTAGCGCAGGACGAACAGTACGGCATCGTTCTCCTGCAGCGTGGCCAAGGCGCGGCGCAGACGCTCCTTGAGCAGCGCCGGACGCTCGGCGGAAGTCAGCAGCGACGCGTCTTCGAGCTGCGACTCCGCGTGTACCGCCCTGCGGCGGAGCAGGTCCAGGGCAGCGTTGGCCGCCGCGCGCCTGAGATAGGCGCCGGGCATACGCGGGGGTTCCAGGCGGCCGCTCCGGCCGAGGACGCGGAGAAACACGGTCTGCAGCACATCCTCGGCGTCGGCCGGATTCCCGGTAACGCGCAGGGCTGTACGATAGACCGCGGCGTAATGCCGTTCGTACAACTCGGCAAACTCAGTTGGCGAGGTCATGAAGATGCATTGCGCGTCAAGTGCGTCGCTGGCCGTTCCCATATCCGGTCGCCTCAACCACAAGACGCGCGAGCGCAGCAATTATTACAGCTTAGAGCTTAGGGGTCGGACCGGGACAAGTCTAGTGTTATGAGAAGTTAGAGAAAATTCAGGGCACAGAATGGGCTTAGAGCAGGATTTAGCCCTGTTTTTTTGATTTTGCCGCCCGCTTCTTTCGGAGCTTCGCCTCTTGAAATCCTCGCGCGCCATCCCCTTCATTCACAGGTGCGGATTCATCATACGCGCGGGGATTCGAGAACTCAGGATCCTGAATTCAAGATGTTATTGAGACGCTCTCGCAGCAGCGGATCACGATCATCCGACAGCTTGGATCGCTGAGCGCCGCAATGGAGAAGCGGATTGTCGTAACGACGTCCAGAGCGGTCCTGCGCTTCAAAGACACGGCTGCATGCGCTATCTCTTCACCAGGGACGGAAAGTCCTCCATCAGCCACAGATCCAAGTCTCCGCCAGTGGGTACGTTGAACGCGATGGTCTTGCCGTCGGGAGAGAGTGCGAACAGCAGAATGTTGCCGTCCACATCGGTCTTTATTGCCTCGGGCTCTCCCCCGGCGGTGGAGACAGTCCACAGCATGCCCTTTGCGGTATATATCAGCCGGGACCCGTCCGGCGTCCAGGCAAGCGATCCCTGATGGCTCTCGAGCACATCGGCCTTCAGCACGGTGCGGGGTTCGCCTCCGGTGGCAGGAATGATTCTGATCGTCTTGTGCGAGCATGCGCAGGCGATCGAGTCTCCCCGGGGAGACCAGGCTTCGAGTTCGCAGAAGCAATCGGTGTGATATGTGAGCTGTCGGGGCTCCCCTCCTTTGGAGGATATGACAGAGATATTTTCGCCGAGCTTCCGCTCGCCCGGCACGTCTCTTTCGGATTCGAAAGCGATCCATTTGCCGCCCGGCGACCAGCGCGGTTGCCAGGCATTCAGATCGGCTGTCATAGGCAGTTGGACCGGCTGCCCGCCTGTGATGGGCATTGTCCAGAGGCGGGCGCTGGCGACTCCCTCCCTGTAGCCTGAAAACACAATCCGCTTGCCATCGGGCGAGATGTGTTTTCCGCCGCCCGGCAATGTCTCAAAGATTTTCTCTCCTTCCTGCGAGACCACGATGATCGCGCCGCCCCCGGCCCGCACAAACGCAATGTCGCCCTGCCCCATGCGGAAGTGAACCTCGCTGGTATAACGCTCGAAGTTGTATGAGAACGCCAGGGCAGCGTCGCCGAGGGCGGATACCAGAGCGCCGCGATCGCCGTCGTGCCGGCCTTCGCGATGTAGACTCTCCTTGATGGTTGTGCCCGGTAGGCTCCGCGGTGAACCCGGCTGTGCAGGTCGGCAAGCCGCCCCTCCAGCCCAACTTCATACCCTTCCCACCCGACCCCGTCGACTCCTGCGGCCGCCTCCCGCTTCAGTGCGTAGAAACTGCCTCGCAACAGCTCCGGTGTTAGATGGTGGAGTAAAGCCGTGAACCGCTCTCCCTTTCTCTCTCGTGCTGCTTTTCGCACACCTGCCAGCCCCTGTGACACGTGTTTCTTCCCGCCCTGTGTCGGGTTCGTGTGGGTCTGACTGATGTTCTCCTCGGTCCGTGCCCTTCCCTCCCCAACCTCCGCACTCA
>JACADW010000052.1 GCA_013388445.1 Acidobacteriota bacterium
ATCAGCTGCTACCCGAACGCCGGTCTTCCGAACCAGTTCGGCGAGTACGACGAGGGTCCTGAGGAAATGGCCGCGCAACTGGCGGAGTTCGCCCGGGCAGGCTGGCTGAATATCGTCGGCGGCTGTTGCGGCACGACCCCGGAACACATCCGGGCGATCGCCGAAGCTGTCCGCCCCTTTCCTCCGCGCATCCCGGCTGCACCCCGGCCCCAAACAAGGCTGAGCGGCCTCGAGGCTCTTACCTTCCGGCCCGACACGCGGTTTGTAAACGTCGGCGAGCGAACCAATGTCACAGGTTCGTCGAAGTTCGCAAGGCTGATCCGGGACGGGAATTACGAGGAAGCCCTGTCCGTGGCGCGACAGCAGGTCGAAGGCGGCGCCCAGATCATCGACATCAACATGGACGAGGCGATGCTCGATTCCGAGCGGGCCATGGTGGATTTTCTGAACCTGGTGGCGTCGGAACCCGACATCGCCCGCGTGCCGATCATGCTGGACAGTTCCAGGTGGTCTGTCATCGAAGCGGGACTCAAGTGCATCCAGGGCAAGCCGGTCGTCAACTCCCTCAGCCTGAAAGAGGGTGAGCAGGTCTTAAAGGAACGCGCCCGCCTTGCGCGTCGTTACGGCGCCGCCGTGATCGTGATGGCATTCGATGAGACGGGGCAGGCCGTCACGACGGAAAGACGCGTGGAAATCTGCGCGCGGGCCTTTCGCATCCTTACCGAAGAAGTCGGGGTCCCGCCGCAGGACATCATTTTCGATCCGAATGTGCTCGCGGTCGCCACCGGAATCGATGAACACAATGACTACGCGGTGAGTTTCATCGAGGCCACGCGGCAGCTCAAGAGCCTCTTTCCCCTCTGCAAAGTCAGCGGAGGGGTCAGCAACCTCTCATTCGCTTTCCGGGGCAACGACCCCGTGCGCGAAGCCATGCACTCGGTCTTCCTCTATCACGCCGTCGGTGCGGGCATGGACATGGGGATCGTCAACGCCGGACAGCTCGCTGTCTACGAAGACCTCCCGAAAGACCTGCTGGAGCTCGTCGAGGACGTGGTGCTCAACCGGCGTCCGGATGCGACGGAGCGCCTCACAGGGCATGCCGAGTCGATGAAGCGGCCGGACCGGCCGGCGGTTCATGAAGATGCCTGGCGCAACAGCTCGGTGGAGCAGCGTCTTTCTCACGCCATGGTCAAGGGAATCGCGGACTTCATCGAAGCGGATGTCGAGGAGGCGCGCCGGAAGTACGGCAGGGCCTTGTCCGTGATCGAAGGCCCGCTGATGGCGGGGATGAACGTTGTCGGCGAACTGTTCGGCTCCGGGAAGATGTTCCTGCCGCAAGTGGTGAAGAGCGCCCGCGTGATGAAGAAGGCCGTGGCCTTCCTCCTCCCCTTCATGGAGGCGGAAAGACCGGGCGACGGCGCAGGATCTCAGGGGAAGGTCGTCCTGGCCACCGTCAAGGGGGACGTGCACGACATCGGCAAGAACATCGTGGGTGTCGTCCTCGGATGCAACGGCTATGAAATCATCGACCTCGGCGTGATGGTGCCGGGCGAACGGATACTCAGGACGGCGCGCGAAGTGGGAGCGGACATCATCGGGCTGAGCGGGCTCATCACGCCGTCGCTCGACGAGATGATACACGTGGCGCGAGAGATGGAGCGCGAGGGATTCCAAGTGCCCCTCCTGATCGGGGGAGCGACGACCAGCCGGGTCCACACCGCGGTCAGGATCGCCCCGGCCTACCGGCACCCGGTCTTCTACGTGCCGGATGCGTCGCGGGCTGTCGGCGTGGTCGGCACCCTGGTCAATGCTGATCTTCGCGGCACTTTCGCCGACGCCAACCGGCGCGAGCAGGAGACGATCAGGGAAGAGCATATGGGGCGAGAGGCGCACCGGGCGCTTCTCTCGCTGGAACAGGCGAGAGAGAGGAAGGCTCGCATTGCATGGAGAGCTTCCGATATCGCCAAACCCTCTTTCCTTGGCCTGCGGGTGCTCGACCCGTTGCCGCTGTCGGAGGTTGCGCCATATATCGATTGGACCCCCTTCTTTCACGTCTGGGAACTTCGCGGGCGCTATCCGCAGATCCTCGATGAATCCGAGTCTGGCGCCAGGGCGCGCGAGCTGTTGCAGGACGCCCGGGAACTCCTGGGCCGCATAATCGATGAGGGTCTGCTGACGGCGCGGGCTGTTTATGGATTCTTTCCGGCGGCTGCTGTCGGCGACGATATTTGCGTCTATGCGGATGAGAATCGATCGGAAACGGCCGCGGTGTTTCACATGCTCCGCCAGCAGACAGAGAAGCCGGAAGGCCGGTTCAATCTGTCGCTTGCGGACTTCGTCGCGCCTCTTGACTCCGGCATCTGCGACTACCTGGGCGTGTTCGCCGTCACGGCCGGGTTCGGTGTGGAAAGCCTGTGCGCGCGCTTCGAGGCGGACCACGACGACTATCATGCCATCATGACCAAAGCGCTGGCCGACCGCCTGGCTGAAGCCTCGGCGGAATTCCTGCACAAGAAAGCCAGAGAGGACTGCGGTTACGGACTGGAGGAGCGGCTGAGCGCGGAGGATCTCATCCGCGAAAGATACCGCGGCATCCGGCCCGCGCCGGGGTACCCGGCCTGCCCCGATCACACGGAGAAGCGGGCGCTCTTCGACCTGCTGCGGGCGGAAGAGACGGTCGGTATCCATTTGACCGAGAGCTATGCCATGATTCCGGCGAGTTCCGTGAGCGGTTTTTACTTTGCTCATCCCGAGGCCCGGTATTTTGCGGTGGGCAGGATAGGCCCCGATCAGGTTTCCGACTATGCCGCTCGCAAGGGGATGACGGTCGAGGAGGTCAATCGCTGGCTCGGCGCAAGCGTTCAGGCAGGTTAGGTGAGGTTTTCGGCAACAGACCCGGGCTCGACCGCCCCAGCCATGAATCCTGCCATGCCACGCTGAGGCTATGACGGTCGCCGCCACGCGCACCGTTTCGCGTTCGCGCGGGAAAGCGGGGTCTGGGGTCGGACCCGCGGGCGATCCGGGGGCACGTTGCCGGCGCACCTTTCTGAACGGAGACTTGCATACCACTTGCGTGATGGCGAACCGCACGTAACAGGACCCGGCGGCAGAAAACGATCCGGAACAGCCGAGTGCGGGCTCAGCACCGAGGACGGATGATCAAGTCGCAGGCGATGCAGGTCATGCCCAGGGGCGGGAGCGGTTCTGGATTTCCGGGTCGGAAAGGACTTGCCTTGCGATCTCGACGTTCTCTTTTACGAAAAAGTCAAGCATGCCAACGGCGAGGAAGTCGGCCCCGTTTTCGAACGCATACCGGAAACCGGACTGCGGGCTGATGGCGCCGGCCGCCAGAACCTTGAAACCAATCCATGGTGTTCCTATCGTCTTCATGAATTCGATCGTCTCCTCCGGGTACTGCTCCCAGATGCAGTCGTGGTCATTGGGGCCCCAACTGTCCACCAGAAAGGATCTTCTCTTTTCTCGGGGCAAGGCTGAGTAATAGCGATCGTGATGGATCGTCTTGAAGTGAAAGTCGGGCTTCAAGCCGGCCTTCTCGCAGGTAATGGGCACCTGCCTGTCATGAGCGCCGATCCCCGCAATCAGACGGTTCTTGCGCACCAGCGCCAGGAACTTCTCTATCAGCTCGAGTCTTCCCGACTGAACCCACCGGTCCGCCTCGGCGCCTCGGATGAAGGCTCCGACCACACCGTTGTCGATGGCCTGCTGGGTCTTCTCCATCAAGGTCCGTCCTGTCTCGACGTCTTTCCTTTCCAGCATCACCATGGCGAGCGCCTGCATCTTTCCTCCGCGCGCTTTGCGATACCTGACCGACAGAGACTCGCCCTCGATCATGGTATTGATCCCGTTCTGCTCGCAGAGCTCGAGAGTATCGAATATCTTCTCTTGGGTGCAGTACTGGCGAAGCAGCTTGCCCACATAGATCAGATCACGGCTGTGGGCCCCGCCATAGAAAGGGTTGGAGCCACAGATCAAGCGGCTGATTTCGACGCGGCCGATTCTGCCTGTGGGCAGGGGGGAGGCGGCCGTCCTGGCCTGCAGGTTCACCGCCGCGATGGACGCAGCGACTGAAGATCTCATGAATGTTCGCCGATCTACCTTCATCGTCATTTCGGTGGCTCCTCTCTCGCGCCTATATTGATCAGGCCAAGGGTGTTTTGCAAGCCTCGGGCGGGATCTTGCAGCGGGGTCAGTTGTCGGACCGACCTGCCGTGATCCGCGCGAGGCCGGCAGTGTCCTGCTTCCGACGGATCGTGCACTGGACGACGGCCGAGGACCCTCCGAGTGTCGGCTGCACCCTTGATGCGATCGCACAAAAACCTCCTCGCCGCTGCCAAAGAGTGTTGAGCGCCATGACACCCGATGCGATACTGGCCTCAGCCGTGAATTCCGGAGGGACTGCCCATGCGCATCCTTGCTTCGCTGCTCGTGTTCCTTTGTTTCCTCGCCGTTGCCCAGGTCACATTGGTCCAATCTTCCTCGCAGAATTGGTATGCGGATTCGCATCCGGCCGGTATGGAGTGCCAGCCCGGGAGGCAACAGACGGATCAGACGACGATCACGATCGCGCAGGTGAGGGCGGTGCCGGAGAAGGGCAGGCTCGAGGCGAACCACCGGCTGCTCATGCGGATCCTGGGCGAGGTCGAGAAACACCCGGGGGTGGACGTCACGATCACGCCCGAAGGTTTCCTGGACGGCTACGTCGCAACCGAGAAGGAAGTGACGCCGGAGGACATGGTACGCTACGCCGTGGATCCGGCAACCTCGCCGTACGTCAGGGCAGCGACGGACTGGGCCCGGCGCAACCGGTGCTGGCTGGTTTACGGCTGCGCCCGGCTGGAAGGGGAACGCGTGTTCAACTCGGCCCTCATCATCACCCGCGAAGGCCGGATCGCCTGGACCTATGACAAGCTCCACATCCAGACGCACGACTTCAAATATGCGCCGGGCCGGCACCTCTCGGTGTATCCGTCGGAGTTCGGTCCCTTTGGCGTGATGATTTGCGCCGACCGCCGCTGGCCGGAGACAGTGCGCACCATGGCCCTTGCCGGCGCGCGGGTGATTTTCAATCCAACTTACGGCATGGATGATGAGTTCAATGTGTGCATGATGCGCACGCGCTCGTTCGAGAGCGAGCTGTATATCGCGTTCACACACCCGCGGCAATCCCTGATCACGGATCCCGGGGGAAGAGTGCTGCTGGACGACCGCGACGGCAAGCGATGCTACTCGGTGACGACGATCGACCTTGCGCAAGCCGACGCCCGGCGCGCCTCGCCTTCGGGCCACCTGCGCGACCGCCGGACGGATATCTACAGGTAGGGAGCCTTGATCCCGACACTGGGTGCCTCTCGCTCTCCGGCGGTTCGGATGGACCCCTGGGGTTTGGCGCCCGGCCGGCAGTTGATGACTACCGAGGCTCAATTGCACTATGTTTCCGAAAGTCGCTCATGCGCCGGGGCGCACCCGATGACGCATGAAAATGTGCCCGGGCGGTCAGGTCTGCGGGCAGCAGAGTGCAGGTGGACGCACAGGGGGTGCCCATCTAGAGGTTCCGGCGGCAGAACCGCCGTGCTGCGATCGTCCTGAATGTATGGGCGTTCAACGAGCAGGACTTCGAGAATGCGGGCGAGCTGTTCCCTGTGCCCAGGCAGCGCGGGTTGGCTTCCATCCCAAGGAACTGGCCGACGAAATCCGCAGGCCGACCCCTGCTCCGCTCGGCGCCCGATTTGAGGCGCCTTCGCGTGCGGGGCTCTATCTTTATGGCAGAGACGGTTGCGTCTACAGCTTCCTGGACCGGAAGGCAGGCATCGCAAGGAACGGAAAGCGAGTGTCATCGCCGCCGCACGGAATGAACTGAGGGTGAGATCTGTGCTGCGCGGCGCGGCCGCGGGTCGATGCCCTTCTCTGCGGGGCAGCCGGCGGCCGCGCCGTTCTATCCTTGATATGGGTGTTTGTATGGCGCTCGATAGTCGCGCTTGAGCAGCCTGGACGCCGCTTTGTTGCCGACAATTTCCTCGCGCATGGCATCCCACGTCACTTTCGATCCAGTTTCATAGGAGATCATCGCCAGCTTCACGGCAGCGGTCGAAAGGAATCCCTCTTCCGGCCCGCAAGACGGCTGCCTGCGCGCGCGTACCGCATCCAGAAAATCGGCCATCTGCAGCAACCCGGCTTCCGACGCAGCCTCGTTGACCTTCCGCTCCTTCCCTTTGCCCCGCGGTATCGTAACCCACCTGTTGTCGGTGACGAAAACCGTCTCTTTGTCTCCGTAAAAGAGGATTCCGTTGGAGATTTCGGGAGTGTACTCCGCCGCCCCCCAGAGCCGGTGCCGCCAGGTTACAGGACATTTGTCGAACTCGAAAACCGCCGTGAGCGTGTCGGGGGTGGTGATCTTTCCTGCGAGCTGATAGAGGCCGCCGGCCGCCATGACCGATTGAGGCGACGTCTCGCCCAGGATCCAGCGGGTGGCATCGATCAGGTGGATGCCCCAATCGACAAGGTGCCCGTGACCTGAGGTCTTCTCCAGCCGCCAGTTCATGTGTCCGACCTGATCGCTGTAAGGAATCTTCGGGCCGGGGCCGCACCACAGATCCCAGTCGAGCTCGGCGGGCGGGGCCTTTGGCGTCGGATCTTTGAGCACGGCCTCATAATGGATCTGGACGTCTACCTGAACGATGCGCCCGGCGTTGCCGGCCTGAATGTAGTCGCGCGCCTGCCGAATCGCGCCTGCCTGCCGGCGCTGAAAGCCGATCTGCGCGACCCGTCCGCTCTTCCTGGCAGCCTCGACCATGGCGCGGGCCTCGCGGATGTCGTACGCCATCGGCTTTTCGCAGTAACAGTCGAGCTTCTTCTCCATCGCGGCGATAAACTGGAGGGCATGCCAGTGCGGCGGGGTCGCAATGATGACGGCGTCCAACCCCTTCGTCTCGAGCAGTTCCTGATACAACTTGAGCGTTTGCGGCCTCTTGCCCTGGAGCGACTCGACTTTGTCGGCGCTCTGCTTGAGATGGCCGGCGTCGACGTCGCAGAGCGCGACGACCTCCACGCCGCCGGCCTTGAAAGCCGCCTGCACGTCGACCATGCCATACCAGCCGCAGCCGATGAGGCCTACCCTGACCGTCCTGTCCTGCGCGCGCAGCGCACGGCCGGAGAGAAGCGGCGCCGCAAGCGCGCCTCCCAGAAACTGACGACGATTGAGCTGCTGCATAGTCCTCCTTGCTGGGTGATGGGTGAATGACAGGCAAAAGCGCCACAGACCCGGAGGGATTAGGATAAACTCGGCGCCGACCAAGGTCAAATTGCGCGGGCGGGGAGACCGCAAGCGAGACAGCGGGAATGCCCCGAAACCGCCCTCGCGGGCTGAGGAAGCCGGCTCCCGGATTGCCTGCTCAGGCGGCGGGCCGTTGAGAGCGAGCCCCTTGTCTTCGCGAGCGTGACGGACCTTTTCGGCCTGGCAGTATTCAAGCAGTGGCATAGCCGAGCCACACAGGGAGGTTCTTGTTGCACCAGCGGCGGTAGTCTTCCATCGTATCGAACAGTCGATAGCTGGCGTCATCGAGCACGGACCTGCAGGTGTGAATGAACGCGCAGCGCCGTCGGACGGGAAGCGGGCGGAGCACCGCTGCCTCGAATTCCTCGAGTTACTCCCGCGGCATGTCGGGCAACTCGCAGCCGGCACTCATGCACCCGTCGCAGGTTCTCCGCGAGGAGGTATTCCGGACGGTTGAGCCTGTTGCCGGGGCTAGGCGGTGGAGAGCGCGTTGTGCACCGGAGAACATGGAGAACCTGCGGCTGATTGAGGAAGCCCGGCGCGGCGGCGAGTAAGCTCCGGCTGCCGGACGGTGCCAAATAGTAAATCCTCAGCCTGGCACTTTTCGGCAGCGTTCCCGCTCATGCGGGATGGCTGAAAAGCGCCACCGGCGGCCGGGGCGTACTCCACCCGGGCACATCTTCATGCGTCGATGGGTGCGCCGTGGCGCATGACCGACCGCCGAGGCCCTCTACGCCCCTCCGCCCAGGACCTTGTACAGGGTGACAAGGTTGCTGAGTCGCGCGAGGCGGATGCCTACGAGTTGCTGCTGGGCGGCGAATAGCGATCGCTGGGCGACAAGCACGCTCAGGTAGCTGTCGATCCCGGCCTTGTACCGGGTCTCGGAAAGCCGGTACGTTTCTTCGAGCGAATTCACGAGGGATTGCAGGGCATCCTGCTGGGCCATCAGGTTCGTCCGCAGGCTTAGCGCGTCGCTTACTTCCCTGAATGCCGCCTGTATCGCCTTTTCATATGTGGCGATTGCCATGTCCCGGTCCGCCTCGGCTACCCGGTAGGCCGCCTGGCGGGCGCCGGAGTCGAAAATCGGCAGTATCGCCTGCGGGGCGAGATTCCAGGTTCCCGCGGCGGGCTTGAAGAGATTCGTCAGGTCGCTGCTGACGACGCCCGCGGCTGCGGTCAGCGATATGCGGGGAAAGAACGCGGCACGCGCCGCCCCGATATTGGCGCTGGCGGCTTTCAACTGGTGCTCAGCCGCGAGTATGTCGGGCCGCCGGAGCAGGACTTCGGAGGGCAAGCCGGGCGCTATATCCTTCACGGCCCCCGCTTCACTGAGATTGTCGGACAGCATACCCGACGCCACCGGCGCTCCCACCAGCAGGTTGAGGGCGTTCTCATCCAGGGCGATCTGGGCGGAGTATCTGGCTATTTCGACCCGCGCCGCGTCCACCTGGGTTTGCACCTGACGCAGGTCCAGGTCGGAGGCGATGCCGAGGTCCCTGGAGCGCCGGATCAAATCGTAGGAAGCCTGCTGCGCTTCGAGGGTAACCTGGGCCAGCCTCAATTCTTCACGGTCGGCGGCCAGTGCCAGGTAGGTGTTCGCGACGGCGGCTATCAAGGAGATTTGAGTGGCGGAGCGTGCCTGTTCCGTCGCCAGATAGCGTTCCAGGGCCGCGCTCCTCAGGCTTCGGATACGCCCGAAGAAATCGAGTTCCCAGGAGGCGGTGCCCAATCCGACTGTGTATTGCGCGACCGTTCTGGCCTCGTCGCCCCCGGAGAGGTTTTCTGGTACCCGATAGCCCTCGGCACCGGCTGAGGCGGCGATGGTAGGGTACAGCTCCGCGCGCTGAATCCGGTAGAGCGCCTGGACCTTGTCGATGTTGAGCGTGGCCATGCGGAGGTCGCGGTTGTTTGCCAGTGCCAGCTCGATCACGGATTGAAGGCGCTGGTCGCTGAAGAACTCCCGCCATTTCAGATCCGCGGCCGCGGGCGCACCTGCGGGGCCGGGGGACTTGTCAGGCCAGGCGTGGGGCACCGGCAATGCCGGACGGCTGTACTGCACCGGGCGGGGACACCCGCACGCAAGAATGGACGCTGCGATGAGAGGGATGAATCTGCGCATCATGTTACAACCCCTCCGATTGGGGTGCGGCGTCCAGGCTGGGCGTCGCCGCCTGGCCGCGCATCTTGGTGCGGAAGACCCGCGTTACCACCACGAAAAACAACGGGATGAAGAAGATGGCCAGGAATGTGGCGGTCACCATTCCGCCCAGGACACAAGTGCCGATGGCCGTCTGCGCCCCGGCCCCTGCACCGGTAGCGAGCGCAAGCGGCAGGACGCCGAAGCCGAAGGCCAGCGAGGTCATGACGATGGGCCGAAGCCGCAGCCTCGCTCCCTCAAGGGTCGCCTCGATCAGGCCCGCCCCTTGTTCCAGGCGTATCTTTGCGAACTGGACGATCAGAATGGCGTTCTTCGTGGTGAGGCCAAGAACGGTGAGGAGGCCGATCTGGAAGTAGACGTCGTTGGGCAATCCCCGCCACGAGGAGGCCAGCACGCCGCCGATCACGCCGAGCGGCAGGGCGAGCATGACGGAAATTGGAATCGACCAGCTTTCGTACAGGGCTGCCAGGACCAGGAAGATCGCGAGGACGGAAAAGGCATACAGGAGTCCCGTCTGTGCCTGGCTCAGCCGCTCCTGGTAGGAGATGCCGGTCCAGTCGTAACCGATGCCCTGGGGCAGTCGCATGGCGATTTCTTCCATGGCCTTCATCGCGTCTCCGGTGCTCTTTCCGGGTGCCGCCTCTCCCAGGAAGTTCAGGGACGGAAATCCGTTGTAGCGCTCCAGCCGTGGCGATTCGTATCTCCAGCGCCCCGACGCGAGTGCGGCAACAGGCACCATTCGGCCCACGGAATTCCGGACGTAGAGGTGCCTCAGGTCTTCCGGGAGCATCCGGTAGGGCGCGTCCGCCTGCACATACACGCGATGGATGCGGCCCCCTTGGATGAAATCGTTGATATAGGCGCTGCCGAACGCCACGGAGATCGAACTCTGAATCGCTGGCACCGGCACGCCGAGTGCACCCGCTTTCTCCCAGTCGATATCCACCTTGTACTCGGCTACATCCGGCAGGCCATTCGGCCGTACGGCGGTCAGGCGCGGATCGCGCATTGCCTGGCCGAGGAGCTGGAGACGGGCTTGCATCAGGATGTCGTGGCCGATTCCGCCTCGGTCCTGCAGCATGAAGTCAAATCCCTTGGCCTGGCCGAGTTCCGTGACCGCGGGAGGAGGAAACGCGAAGACGGTCCCTTCCCGAATACCGGCCAGGAACGGCATCGCTTTCCCCAGGATGCCCCTTACCCGCAGGTCCGACCTCTTGCGCAGATCCCAGTCCCGAAGCTTGATGTAGGACAGGCCCTGGTTCTGTGCCATTCCCGCCATACCGAATCCAGAAATGGTCATGCAGGACTCCACGGCGTCCTTTTGATCCACCAGGAAGTGATGTCGCACCTTTTGCATGACCGCTTCGGTCTGCTCGAGGGTTGAACCGGGCGGCAACTGCACCATGGTAAGGAGGACGCCCTGGTCCTCATCCGGCAGATAGGCCGTCGGCATCCTCCTGAAGAGAAAGAGCATCGCCGCCACGATAAGAACAAAAACGGCAAGGTAACGGAGCCTGGCGCCGAGCATGTGTCCCACGAAGGACGTGTACTTGCTCCGCAGGCGGTAAAACGTGCGGTCGAACCAGAGGAAAAAAGGCTGGAGGAGACGGAATCCCGTCTCCGCGGCTTCGTGTCCCTTGGGTACAGGCTTGAGAAGATTGGCGCAGAGCACGGGCGTCAGGATCAAAGCCACCAGGACCGACAAGAGCATCGACGATATGATCGTGATGGAGAACTGCCGGTAGATGACGCCGGTCGATCCGCCGAAGAACATCATCGGGCCGAAGACCGCCGACAGGACAAGCCCGATGCCGACCAGGGCGCTCGTGATCTGGTCCATCGATTTCTGTGTGGCCTCCTTCGGCGGGAGGCCCTCTTCGGACATCAGACGCTCCACGTTTTCGACAACGACGATGGCGTCATCCACAAGGAGGCCGATCGCCAGGACCATGGCAAACATCGTAAGCATGTTGATGGAATAGCCGAAGAGCGCCAGGACGCCGAAAGTCCCCAGGAGCACGACCGGAACCGCAATCGTGGGAATCAGGGTGGCCCGCATGTTCCCGAGAAACAGAAACATGACCAGGAAGACGAGCACGATCGCCTCGATGAGCGTTATTACGACTTCGTTGATGGCCACCCTGACGAAGGGAGTCGTGTCGAACGGGTAAACGACTTTCATCCCGGCCGGGAAATATCTGGACAACTCTTCCATCTTGGCCTTGACCCTGGCGGCGGTTTCGAGCGCGTTGGCCCCGGGCTCCTGGCGGATCGCAAGCCCGGACGTGGGATGTCCGTTATAGGTGACTTTGACGCTGGCGAACTCGGTCCCCAGTTCGGTGCGCGCGACGTCGCGAACGCGCACGATGGACCCGTCCGGATTGTGGCGCAAGGGGACGGCGCCGAATTCCTCGGGGGTTCTCAGAAGCGTCTGGACGACGATGGAGGCGTTGAGCCGCTGCCCCGGCACGGCCGGCGCGCCGCCGAACTGGCCGGCCGATACCAGCACATTGTAGGCCCGGACTGCCGCGATCACATCGCTGGACGTCATGCTGTAGTTCGTGAGTTTGTTCGGGTCCAGCCAGATCCTCATGGCATACCCGGAACCGAACGCCTCTACTTCCCCTACGCCGGGCACGCGGGCCAGGGAATACTGGACCTGCGAGAGGGCATAGTCAGACAGGTCATTCTGGTCGAGGCTGTCATCCTCCGAAGTGAGCCCGACGATCATCAGGTAGTTGCGAGTGGACTTGCTGACCCTGAGACCCTGGCGCTGGACCACCTCCGGCAGCACGGGCATCGCGAGCTGGAGCTTGTTCTGCACCTTGGCCCACGCGAGATCGGGGTCGGTCCCAGGTGCGAATGTCAGTTCGATCGCCGCCATGCCCGCGGAGTCGGAAGTGGAGCGGATGTAAAGCATCTTGTCCAGCCCCGTCATCTGCTGTTCGATGATCTGGGTCACGCTGTCTTCCACCGTCTTTGCCGATCCGCCGGGGTAGATACCTCTGATCGAGATCGACGGTGGGGCGATGTTGGGATACTGGGAGATGGGCAGGTTGTAGATTGCCAGCACGCCGGCGAGCATCATGCCGATCGCGATGACCCAGGCAAAAACCGGACGATCCAGAAAGAATCTAGCCACGGGTTCCCCTCCTACCTTGCCTGCGCCGAAGGTTGGCCCTGCGCGGCTTGGGGTGCGTTCGCATCCGGCCGGGCAAAGGGGACGGCGCGGACCGGCGCGCCGGGCCGAATATTCTGGCTTCCCTCTACAATTACCCGGTCTCCGGGGTCCAATCCCCCGGCGACGAGCCATCGGTCGCCCATGGCACGGTCGAGTTCGAGCGCGCGCTGCACGACCTTGTTGTTTTCGTCCACGACGAGGGCGATGGGGTTCCCCTTGGGATCGCGGGCCACGCCTTGCTGCGGAATCAGAAGCGCCTGCTCTCTCACACCCTCCTCCACGATCGCGCGCACGAACATGCCCGGCAGCAGGACCTCCCTGGGATTGGGGAAGACCATGCGCAGCGTGACCGAACCCGTGGTGGGATCGACTGTCACGTCGCGGAACTGCAGCGTGCCTTCTCGCGTATAGGACGTTCCGTCTTCCAGAAGCAGCCTGACCTTGCGTTGGCTTGCGCCCCCGGGCTTGAGGTTTCCGGTCTCGAGGCTGCGTCTCAGGCGCAGGAGATCCGCGCTGGCCTGAGTCACGTCCACGTAGATGGGGTCCAGTTGCTGGATCACCGCCAGCGGCACGGGCTGATACGCCGTAACCATCGCTCCTACCGTAATGTTGGACTTGCCGATCCGACCGGAAATGGGCGCCCTGACGGGCGTGTAGGACAGGTTGATGCGTGCGCTCTCCATGGTCGCGCGGTTGACCTCCACCGCCGTCCGGTTCGCCTGCACGGCGGCCTTCCTCACCTGCAGGTTGGCCTCGGCTTCCCGCAGCGCGGCAGCCGCGTCGTCGTAATTCTGCTGACCGACCGCGCGCACGGCCGCGAGCTCCTTGAGGCGCTCGGCGCGCGCCCGGATTGCCGGCAGACCGGCCTCAGCCAGGGCCACGTTTGCCTCGGCCGTGACCACGTTCGCCTCCGCTGTGGCCAGGGCGGCTTTGGCCTGGTCATACGCGGCCTGGTACGGGGTGGGATCGATCTGGTAAAGAAGGTCGCCCTGCCTGACATTGGCGCCTTCCACGAAGAGGCGCTTCTGCAGCAGGCCGCTGACCTGCGGGCGGATTTCTGCAACAAGGTATGCAGCCGTGCGGCCGGGCAGCTCCGTCGTCAGCACAACGCGCTCCGGCTGAACCGTTACGGTGGCAACTTCGGGCGGGCCCGGAGCTGGAAGGGTTGTCTGGGATTCGCAACCCGACAACGACAGCCCCGCGAGAACGAGTCCTGCGGCCGCGATGCGGTTGCGCCGGTGGATGATTGGCATCTGATGGCTCCTTATGAAGGCGGGTCGACAAACAAAAACGATCAATTATAGCAGCCTTTTGGCTGCGGCGGGCTGTTTGCTTCTGATGCGTCGCGATGACGAGAGTAGTGACGCAGCAACCAGCGGCGGCGGGGCGTCTGCAGCCCGCCGGTCAACGCAGATGCCTGTCGAAGAATCTGAAGACGGCCTCGTTCTTGAAGACGTGGCCTTGCGGATGGACATTGAGTTCGATGCGGCGGGCGATGCCCAGCTTCTCGCAGTAGGCCCGCGCGGCTGGGAAGGCCCTTTGCGCGCCTTCGAGGGGTATGACCGTGTCCTCCTCGCCGCTCTGGATCGTCAGTGGGCGTGAACAGATGAGGGCCGCTTCGGTCGAGCCGGACATGCGCAGGCCGATTCGCGACGTTGCCAGGTCCTGCCCTTCGGCGGGTTCTTCGTCGCCCCGCGAACCGAAGCCGGCCGAGCAGACGGCGACCTTGATCCCTTCCCAGATGGGAGTGGTCGCCATCATGAACGCGCCGCCCATGCCGGGTGAACGCCCAGCTTCGGTCTTTTTCCACCTGACGGGCGCGGATCCGGCAGCATCACCCATCGCGGGCTCCCGCAAGCTCCCGCCGCAATTCCGCCACCGTCTCGAAAATCGCCGCGATCTGCACGTCGGCGACCGTGCTGTCCATGTTGATGCAGCACACGCCGGTGAGCCAGGGGTTCGCCGATTGTCGGACCAGGCGGACGATCGTGGCCCGAATCTCGTCCGGCGTATGACGCGTGATGCCGACGGGATCGAGGCGAATGTTCAGGAACGTGCGGGGCAGACACTCGCGGATCCTGGCGACGTCGCCGCCCCAGCCCACGTCGAGGAAATCCAGGTGAGGCACCTTGGCGTAGCTTGCGGCCAGACGGTGCGGGTCCCGGCCGCAGTGATGGATGCCGAAAGGCCGGTGCCGCTGGCTCCACGCCGCGTCCACCGGCAGCAGGAACCGCTCGTAGGCCGCCGCGGAGATCATCGTGTTCGAGCACTCGGAGTGCAGATAGACAGGCCTGCGGAGATGCCGCACCGTGCGGTTGACGGAGACGGAACTGCTGCCGGTCTCGGACTCGACGATAGCGACGAAGCGCTCGATGACCCAGGCAAGTTTGCGGAACTCCGACACGACCCGATCCGGCGCGTCGGCCATGTCGAGGAACAACTCCTGCCCTCGGAGGTCGAGCGCGAGGTTGAGAACGCCCGCCCACCCGATGTCGCCGAGCAGATAGCCGTGGCGCGCCTTCAACGCATCCCGGAGGCGCTCGAACCGTTTGAACGCGGCGCTGCGGAACGGCGCTTCCGGATCCACTTCGAGCCTTTCGAGACCTGCCGGCACGACGTCGGGCGGCGCGTCGGCCCGGTAGCGGATCTCGCAGCCGAACATCTCCGAAACGAGGTAGCCCGCCGCGTTGTGCACCGCGCCGATGACCGGCAGGTCGCGGTCGCGGTCGGCGCCGAGGCCATAGGCGCCGAAGCGCTCGTGCAGCACCGCCTCCATGCGCCGCTCGCTCTCGACGCGCCTGGCCGGGTGGTAGAAGAAGTCTTCGTCGAAATCGATACCGCCGTGCGTGTGCCACCAGGACGGGTGCAGCACGATTTCCACCGGTAACGGCTCGCACTGGATGTATGGGTTCCTGTAATAAGGCGTCATTCGGCCAGGTCCACCGGGTGAAACAATCCTACACCCCCACCTTTGTGTTTCCGCCTCTTTCGAGGTTGATGTCCATGTTGGGCCTGTTGGTCCTCCAGGCCCCGGCCGTGAAGTCGGGCACGTCGATGGGATTCGACCGGTTCAGGACCGACCACTCGCTGAGCGGGACGATCGCGCTCCAGGCGGCCGCGTCGTACACATCCTGGTCGAGCGGCAGCCCGTTGCGCAGGCAGTCGATCAGCCGCCAGTCCTCCAGAAGGTCGGTGCCCCCGTGACCTGCCTTCATTCGGCGGGCAAGCTCGCCCATGCGGCGGATGATCTCGGGCGTGTACTTCTCCTGCAGGGACTGGAATTCTTCAGGGGACACCCAGGCCTGGTTTCCCACGGAGAGTCTCGGGGGAGGCGGGTCGTAGAGCGCGGCCCCTTTCGTCCCGTAAATGCCGTGGTAGAGGCTGTGCGGCGACGGCGAGGTGGCGTCATGCTGGAGCATGATGGTGCGCCCCCTGCTCGTCCGGATCGTCGTGACGTTCATGTTGCCGCGATACGTCTTCGTTGCGAACGGCTTGAAGAACTCGTCCGCGGCGGCGAGCTCCTGCGCCTTCGCCCTCATCATGAAGTCGGCGCTCTCGACCGACACCAGGAAATCGAACCTGTCTCCCCGGTTGATGTTCATGATCTGGCTGACCGGGCCAAGACCGTGCGTCGGATAGATGTTCCCTCGCCTCGAGGCGTATTGCCGGAGCCACCACATGTCCCAATACAGGTTCCTAGAGAAATTGTTCTGCAGCTTGCTGGCATTGTAGGCGCAGTCGGCGTGCACGACCTCCCCGAAGAACCCCTGCCTGGCCATGTTCAGGGTCATGGCCTGAAAGGGCAGGTAGCTGTTGTTCTCCATCATCATGCAGTGCTTCCGCGTTCGTTCGGCGGTCTCCACCAGCTGCCAGCACTCCTCGATGGTCCCGGCGGCCGGCACCTCCGAAGCCGCGTGCTTGCCCTGCTCCATCGCGTAAACGGCCATCGCCGCGTGCATGTACCAGGGCGTGGTGATCATGACCAGGTCGATGTCGTCGCGCTCGCAGACCCTCTTCCAATCCTCAGGGCCGGTCAGGACATCCGGGTTGTGCGCCGTTCCGGCCAGCTTCCTCTTTGCCGCGTCCGCGTTCTCGGGACGGATATCGCACAGCGCCCTGATCTCGGTCCCTTCGATCTGGCTCATGATCGCCATGTGCGCCGGGCCGCGCTGGCCCAGACCGATGATCGCGATCCGCACCCTTTCCAGCGGGGGCGCCGCGTATCCCGACATGTTGAAGCGCTGCACGTGGGCCTTCTCCAGCTGCTTGCCTACCCGCGCGGTGTCTTCGCGATCCTGATCGCCCGCACGCGGCTCGCCGCCGTGAAGCAGGCCGCCTCCGGCAAGGCCCAGCCCCGTCAGTCCTGTCGCTCTGATGAAATTGCGTCGCCTGGTGTTCATGTTCGGACGGCTCCTGTGCAAGAGAAACTGAGAGGCTCACGAGGCCGCGCGGCCTTTGGGCGGCCCGCCTGCAAATCCCCGCGTTCCCGGTCCCGGCCCACTCCGGCTCGCGCCCGGTGCCGTACCATTGAGAGAGGCGACATTCGATTTCGCACTCGCAAAGGCGGCCGCATCCTCGGAGGCGCAAGCCGGAAGTGGAGATCTGTCCGCATTCACGCTCCTGCTGAATGTTGACCGGAGGCGGCCGCCGGGTCAAGCGCTTACTGCGCCGTGTCACGGCGGTCCATGCGTGCAGCAATGCGCTCCGGCCGCTTCCGTATCGCTCCCGCGCGGCTTCCCCGAGGCTAGCTCGCCGGGTCTCGATCCAAGGTCAGGATGGCTGCGAGGGTCGCCTGGACCACCCTGGCGGCGTTCGGGACGTCGGACTTCTCAGGGATGTCCGTTTCGGCGTGGTAGTTGGGATCGCCGTAGGGCCAGGAGCCGATGTTGATGACTGCGGCAGAGTAGCCGGCCTTGACGAAGGACCCGTCGTCGTCGCCGGGCGCTTTCCTCTGCACGATCCGTTGATCGAGCCCGATGGCAAACCGCGTATTGACCGCGCTCATCAATTCGGCGAGACGCCTGCCTGCGGGCTCGGTGTAGGCGGTGACGTTGGTCTGCGCGCCCCTGGCGGTTTCCTCCGCCGTCTTACCTCCCAACCCATCGAGGTTGAAGACGGCAATGATCTTGTCGCCGCGCTTCCTCGCGTTCTCCGCGGCTGTGACGCTGGTCCAGGGCGTGTGTTCCTCGTTGCAGAAGAGGAACCGGATCGTGCGCTCCGGCCTGTGCCCCGCGAGGATGCGGGCCATCTCGAGGACGGCCGCGGTCCCGATCGCGTTGTCGTTGGCCCCGGGGGAATCGATCCAGCTCTGCGAGTCTTTGTGTGCCAGCACGAGGATGATCTCGTCGGGCCGCGAGCGGCCCTTCCTCTCGGCGTAGAGATTGTAGGCCGTGTACCAGGGGTCTTCCGGCATCGGCCTGGAGTATTGAGCATGCTTCGGCTTGGTGGTGTCCCTTCGAAACGCCTGCACCTGGACGCCCTCCCGCTGGACGCCATAGCCCCATAACTCCAGTTTGCCGGCGAGGTAATCGTCGGCTTCGTACAGCGTGTTCTTCGCGTGCCCGGGCAGTGTGAAGTTCAGCTTGCGGTAAGGGAGGGGGGCCTTGGAGAGATAAAAGAGATGCCTCGAGATCCGATCGACCTCCACGGCCCGGATAAGGCTCTGGATAGCAGCCTCCGTCGCCGGGCTGTCCCACACTTTCGCCCAAGCCGGCTCTCGCTTCGCATTGTCCTGTTCCTGGGGCGCCGCAAAGCCGGGTTGAGGGCCGGCGGTCAGCAGACCCAACACTGCGCATAGGATCGCGACATGACGAACCATGGCTTCATCCTCCGATTGACTCCGGCGGGGACTGGAAAGTTACGTTCTGCGGGTTCAAAGACCTTGCCCGTCATCAGGCATTACCGCAGTCTCCCCGACAAGCTCTTCAACAACCATTGGGCGACGACGTATTCGTGGGCCGGTTCCCCCACGGCGAAGGCTTCCGGAGCCGCCGCGCGCGTATTCAAAGGTATTCTCGGCGTCAGGGGGGAGCGGGTGGGGGCTTTCGGGCTGCGGCCCTCCGAAGTTGAAGGGGACGGCCGCCGTGATCCGCTCGTCCAGGGAGGCCGCCCGAGATCGTTCGTGCCGATGCGCCGCTAGAACGAAAGGGACTCCTGCACCCTCCTGAAACGCTCGTAGATCCGGCCGTCAGGGTCTTTCCTCATGATCCGTTCCCGCTGTCTCTCCTTGTCTTGCGGATCCATTTCCGGCCCGGTGTATTTGGCGTTCCCTTTTCCCCACTGGCTCGTGTGCTTGCACGCCGCCTGGAATTTGAGTTCCGCCACGTCCGTTATGTCGATCTTGAAGTTGGACTCGACTGAGCCCCGGAAGAAGAAATCCACCAGCGTATACGGCTGCAGGCCCTCGTTGATGCGGTGATGGGGGAAATAGAGGTGATAGGCGGCGGCGCGCGCCCCGTCCAGGGCGACCTTGGCGGCCATCCGGTGGTCGGTCTTGTGCCACTGGACCCACTGCGATCCAGGATCAAAGCAGAACAGTGCGTCGGGACGGTACTTCCGGATGAACCAGCAGACCTTCTCGACCAGTTCCTTCTCGGGCACATATTCCAGCATGCCGTCGTCGTAGCCGACAAAGAAGATGTTTTTCTCGGGAATTCCGACGGTGCCGTTAGGGGCGATGTCTTCCTGCCGCCTGATCATGGCGAGTCTCTCGCTCGTCATGTCCAGGTCGCGGGAGCCTTTGTTGCCGCTCGTCAGGTGCACGATGTAGACGGTGTTGCCGTTCTTTATCAGCTTGGCGAATGTCCCCAGGCACGACACTTCGTCGTCGGGGTGGGCGCCGATGAACATCACGGTCTTGCCGCGCCATTCGTCCAGGTTCACCGGATTCGCTTCGCGAGTCTGGCTCCGGTCCGTCACCAGCTTGCGTTGCTGGGCGCCGGCCCGGGTGGACAGGCCCAGCGGCAGCATTGCGAGCAGAACGAAAACAACAGCACTCAGTCTTGGTTTCATCTTTGTCTTCTCCTGTATGTCGTTATCAAAGACCGGTATCGATCTCCCATTCTACGTTGCCAGGCTCGGACTTTGGCAAGCTCAATCAGATCAGTTCCGCAGATCTGCATGATAATGCGGATTCTTCGCAGGTCCGCGACCGTGGAGAGGATGAAGCTTCACGCTCCGCTGTGGTCGAATAAGCAGGCGGTGACAGTGACGGAGGGATAGACCTGGGCCCGGCAGCATGGTATCCGCTCCTGCCGCAACCAGTTTGCGAGCCGTCTCGATCCAGGGATTTGCCAGGGGACGGCCCTTTCGCGCAACGACACCGGAGGCAATGTCTGCGGAGGATGCATGTGCGCCTGATTTGTCATTGCCATGAGCTTTACGGTCGTGAGCCCCGCAATTACAATGCTGCTGATGCGCTGCATACGAAGTGCCTGTCTCGCTGTTTTGCTGCCGGCGCTCGCCGTCTGCGGCGAGAGGCCGCTCCGCTTGAGCGATATCGTGGAACAGCTCGAGCCGTCGTCACCCCGGATCTCGCCGGACGGGAAGGCGGTGGCTTTCCTCGTCCGCCGCGCGTCCCTCGCGACCGATTCCTACAGCACCGAGTTGGATGTTGTGATGCCCGGCAGCGCTCCACAAAGGATCCTCGAGGAGAGCTCGATCGCCCGGATCGAATGGACGCCTGACGGGGGCAGCATCACCGCTGTTCTGCCGCGGCCCGGCAGAGCCGCGCTCTGGCGCGTCCCCATGGACATGAATCTGCCCGCGGCCTGCGGAGGATCGAGATGAAGCACCGCGAGCGTGTGGAGGCGGCCCTGAACCACGAGCGGCCCGACCGCTGTCCCATGCAGATCAGTTTCACGCCCGAGTTTGCCGAGCGGCTCCGGGCCGCGATGGCGATGCCGGACAGGCAACCGAACATGTCGCGCGCCGGCCACAACCCCCACGGCGGCGGCAACACCTATGAACTGGAGCGCGCGCTGGGCGAGGACCTGCTGCTGACCTCCGTGGGATGGGCCAATTCATACTACCAGGCGGGCGAAACCTACACCGACGAGTGGGGCGTCACGTGGAAGTCGGTGCCCTACGAGACTTCCTTCGGGGTCGGCCATTACACGGAAATGGTCGGCCATCCGCTGGCCGATGATGATGCGGTTGTCTCCTACCAGGCTCCCGACCCGGCCAGGGCTGAGCTTTACGAGGATGCCCGCCGGACGATCGAGCAGTTCAAGGACGAGTACTGGATCGTCGGCGTCACGGTCACGACCGTCTGGGAGACCGCGTGGGCATTGCGCGGCTACGACCGGATGCTGGCGGATCTTGTGACCGACCCGGATCTGGCCGAGGCCATTCTCGACATCCCGTATCGCTACCACCTGGCCGCCGCGCGGCGGCTGGTGGAGATGGGGGTGGACATGATCTGGATCGGGGACGACGTCGGCGCCCAGCGTTCGATGCTCATTTCGCCTGCGCACTGGCGGCGGTTCCTCAAGCCGCGGATGTCGAGTTTCATCGGCACGCTGAAGTCGATCAACCCGCGGCTCAAGGTGGCCTACCACTCCGACGGGATGATCCTGCCCATCATCCCGGAGCTGATCGAGGTCGGGGTGGATGTCCTGAACCCGGTTCAGCCGGCCTGCATGGATCCGGCCGAGTTGAAGCGGCTATACGGGGACAGGCTGTGCTTCTGGGGCACCATCGACGAGCAGCGGACTCTGCCGTTCGGGACGCCGGAGGATGTGCGGAACGAGGTGCGGACGCGGCTCGAAACCGTGGGCGAGGACGGCGGCCTGATCGTCGGGCCGACACACCATGTTCAGCTCGACACCCCGATGGAAAACTTCCGGGCGATGGTCGAAGCGATCCTGTGTTAGAAGGAGGGCGCCCCGGCATCGAGGCGCCCCTGAATCGACTCAGACGCCTTTGCCGATCGTGAAGGCCTGCCCGAGGCACCTGCCGATCCCGTAGTACGCCTGGGTGTCGGGCGTGAACGCGAGGGGCTTCACCTTCTCGATGTTCAGCAAGCCGCCGCTGCCGATCACGCTTTCGTCGGCCTTCACGTCCACAACTTCGCCGACAAACTGCGTGTGCAGCCCCAGCTCGATCGCCTGCGCCAGCCTGCATTCCACGATCAGAGGGAACTCCTTGACGTACGGCGCGTCGACCAGATCGCTCTTCACCGGCGTCAGCTTCGCCGCCGCAAGCTTGTCCACGTTCATGCCGGAGACAAGCCCGAAGTAGTCCGCCTCTTTGACGTACGCTTCGGAAGGTATGCTGATCGTGAATGCCTTCCTTTCGAGGATGTTCGAGTAGGTGTAGGTCGCCTTGCGCAACGACACCGCCACACAAGGGGGTTGGGAGCAGCAAATGCCGCCCCAGGAAGCGGTCATCACGTTCGGCCTGCCGGCCTTGTCGAAGGTCCCCACGACAAAGACCGGTGCCGGGTAAACAAGTGTCTTGGCTCCGAGTGACGTTTTCATAATGCCTGCGATTCTAAAGCTACTTTGCCCTGCCTCCAAGCACCGAAAGTCAAGTCGTGAGAAGGCTGGCGCCGGACGATGGATGGCCTTGATTAGGGGCGCCTGAGCGATCATGGGAGGATTATGCTCCGGCGGCCCGACGGTGCCGGAAGCCAAGTCCTCAGCCCGCCGCTGCCTGGTCGCGTTCCCGCCTATGCGGGATGGCTGAGAATCGCCATCGGCGGCCGCGGCCTGCTTCCGCACCCGGCGACTTCATTCTCCCGGGAGCGGCAAAGAAGCGATCGCGGGATTCTTCATGTAACCCGATTGCCATTCGGTGCGAAGGTATAGAATCATACAGTTGCAGTCATCAAGACGATCCGGGGACCGGCGCGGGGAATATCGGTGCTTGAACGACGGGAGTTCCTGAAACTCGGCGCGTTTTTTCTGGCCGGGTACGGCCCTGCGGGCGATCGCACCGGAGAATCCGCCGGGCCGGTTCTGCGAGCCGGGGCTTTCCGACATTACATCGACTTTTTCAACTCGATGGTCGAGGAGGGAGTCGTGCAGCATATCCCCGACGCGCGGGCGTGGGAGTGGCTCGCGTCGAACATCCCTCTGTTCGAGTGCCCCGACCCCGTCTTTGAGCAGACGTGGTACTACCGGTGCTGGAGCTACCGCAAGCACATCAAGGAGACGCCGCGCGGTTTCATCGTGACCGAGTTCCTGCGGCCGGTGAAGCACGCGGCCGAGTACAACGCCATCAGCTGCGCCTTCGGCCACCATCTCGCGGAAGGGCGATGGCTCCATGACCAGACTTACCTTGACGACTACCTGCGGTTCTGGCTTCGAGCCGGCGGGGGTTTGCATCCGCAATTCCACCAGTACAGCGGCTGGGCCGCTCACGCGGCGTATGAGCGCTGGCTGGTCCATCGGGACGACGGAAACCTTGCGGACCTGCTCGATCCGCTGGTTCTGGACTACCGGACGTGGGAGAGGGAACGCCTGCTCGACTCCGGCCTCTTCTGGCAGTACGACGTGCGTGACGGCATGGAGGAGTCGATAAGCGGCTCTCGCACGGCGAAGAACGCCCGCCCGACCATCAATAGTTATATGTACGGCAACGCGCGGGCGATCGAGCGCATCGCGAGCTTGAACGGCAGAACCGCGCTGCGGGAGGAATACGAAGCAAAGGCCGCTGCGCTGCGGAGGCGGATACTGGCCCGTTTGTGGGACGAGAAGGCAGGGTTCTTCAAACCTCTCCTCGCGTCGGGGGGTTTGGCCGACGTCAGGGAGGAGATCGGCTTCATCCCGTGGATGTTCGGGGTGCCTGAGCCGGGGAAAGGCTACGAGAGGGCCTGGGCCCAGCTCATGAACCCCGGGGGGTTCTATGCGCCTTTCGGGCCGACGACCGCCGAGCGGCGGCACCCGGGTTTAAGGATCTCCCTCGAGGGGGACGACTGCCAGTGGAACGGCCCGAGCTGGCCGTTTGCGACATCGCAGACTCTCAAGGCGCTGGCCAACGTCCTGCAGAGCTATCCGCAGGACGCGGTCTCGAGACGGGACTATTTCGAGACGCTCCGGGTCTATACCTACAGCCATCGAATCAGGCTCGAAGACGGCCGGGAGATACCCTGGGTCGACGAGAACCTGAACCCTTTCACAGGTGAGTGGCTCGCAAGGCTGATCAAGATCCGGAAAGGCCGCTTCGACGGCAGGGGGGATCACTACAACCATTCGACTTATTGCGACCTGATCATCACGGGGCTCGCAGGGCTTCGCCCGCGCGCCGACGACCGGCTCGAGGTCCGCCCGCTGCTGCCCGCGGGGACCTGGGACTGGTTTTGCCTCGACCGCGTGAAGTACCACGGGCGCCTCCTGACGATCCTGTGGGACCGGACGGGACGGAAATACGGCCGGGGAAAGGGGCTGCGCGTCTTCGTGGACGGCTCGGAGGCCGGCCGCTCGGGCGGACTGGAACCGGTGTGCGCGAGTCTGCCGGTGCGCTGACCGGGGAAGGGGCGACTGCGATCCGTTCCGGCTCTCTTCGGGGCGGGCAGGCGCCATGGCGAAGCCGAGAAGGCGCTCCTTTCGGAAGTGATCGACTCGGACGTGCTTTTCTATTTCCTCGGCAGCAAGGTGTTCGAGCTGCAACGGCAGTTCGCCCGGATGTACGGAATGAAGCACTGCATTGCGTGCTCCAGCGGCACCGCCGCGGTGCACATCGCCGCCGGCGCCTTGCGGCTCCCGGCGGGGCGACTGCCCGGCGGCCGAATCGGCCTTCGACCGCTGGATCGTACTGAACATCAGCGAGCATTATACCGAGATCGACATCGACGAAATGGCTCTGGGGGTGGGGAAGGTGGCGTATCACTACGCGGAAAGGCGGACGTTCGCGGCCGGTCGGCGACTGCCCGGCAGTACGGCCGCCGCGGGCTGAAATGCACGGGCGATGCGCCGGGCCCGATCCAACCTGCTTTTGAACCGCAACTCACGAGGGAGGAAGAGGAGCATGGACAAGGACAACGCAGTCACTCGCCGGCAGTTCTTCGCAGCCGCTTCAGCCGGCGCGGCGGCTCTGGCTGCCCCGCCCAGAGGCCGTGCCGGAACAGGCCCTGGCAGCGCATCGGTCCCGGCCATTCTGGGCGGCCGGCCGGTCCGCACAGCACCCTTCCCGCGCTGGCCCAATTTCCGCGATAAGGACGAGCAGGCGGTGATGCCGGTGCTCCGCAGCGGAGTCTGGTCGAGGGCCAAGACCGTCGAGGAGGCCGAGAGGAGGTTCGCCCGGCTGATGGGAGCCAGGTACTGCCTCGCGACGTCCAATGGTACCAACGCAATCATCACCGCGGTTCGCGCCCTGGACATCGGCGCGGGCGACGAAGTCATCACCACTCCCTACACCTTCGTGGCTTCGGTGCATCCGATCCTGCTCGCGAACGCGCTCCCGGTCTTTGTGGATGTCGACGCCGCAACCTGGCAGATCGATCCTGCGAAGATCGAAGCCAGGATCAACCGGAACACCGTCGCCATCCTGCCGGTCCACATCGTCGGCGGGATCTGCGACATGGACCGGATCAACGCCATCGCCAAGAAGCACGGCCTGAAGGTGATCGAGGACGCGTGCGAGGCGCACAACGGGGAATGGAAAAACAGGAAGGTCGGGACGCTTGGCGACCTGGGCTGCTTCAGCTTCCAGACCGGGAAGTCCCTTACCTGCGGCGAGGGAGGGGCCATACTCGGCGACGACGGAAAGCTGATGGACCGCTGTTACTCCTTCCACAACCTCGGCCGCCCGCACGGCAGCGTCGCCGCCCCCGGCGGCGAAGGCCACCCTCTGCTCGCGACCAAGTGCCGCATGGCCGAGTATCAGGCGTCGATCCTCATGACGCAGATGGAGGCGTTCGAGGACGAGTGCCGGCGCCGCAGCGAAAACGCGGCGTACCTCACCGAACGGATCTCGCAGATACCGGGGATCATCCCGAGGAAGGACTATCCGGAGGTCACCAGGACTGCCTTCTACTACTACGGTTTTCGATACAAGAAGGACCGGTTCGACGGCCTGTCCCGCGCGAAGTTCATAGCCGCCCTGGCAGCGGAGGGGATCCCCGCGAGCAGCGGCCTGGGAGTGATCGAAGGAAAGCCGATGAACAAGGAGGGGTGCATCGAGGACGCCTTCCGTTCGAAGACCTACCAGAGGATTTACTCAAGGGAGAAGCTCGCCGCCTATCGGGAAGAAAACGAGTGTCCGGAATGCGACCGGCTTGTCGAGGAAACCGTCGGTTTTCACCAGAGGATGCTGCTCGGCACGCGTCGGGACATGGACGATATCTGCGATGCGATCGCGAAGATCCACGAAAACCGGCATAAACTAATTTCGGAGGGTCCAGCGCCCGCACGGAATTGACCTCAACGTCTCGAAAGTTGTATGACTATCGGCAACTCGCTCCCTGCGATTCCCCTTCTCTTCCTCGTTTCCTGATCCGGCGCCAAGGCGGTGCAGAGGCCGGGGCGGCGCGGAAGGAGGACCAGGCGGCATGCTGGGCGGAGCAGGATCTGGTGGTGGCCGACGAGTTCCGAGACGGGAACGTGGCGGCGGGGGTGGACAATCTGCGGTCGATCCGGCGGGCGTTTGCCGGTCTGCCCTCGGCGGTGAGAGAGCGGTGTTTTCGGGTCGACTGCGCATGTGCTGCAGCGGCTTGCGGATCCGAAGGATCGCCGAGCAGGTTGAGATAAGGGTCGAGCTGATCGCTGCGCGACAACGGCTCCGGGCTTTGATGCTGCCGGTATCGGCCGGCTGATTCCGTTCAATCCCGCGTCATCCTCCATGCCTCCCGGCCCCTGACCGGGGCGGAGCCTGAGCCGCCGCGCATGACAGCCCATGAAGCCGGAGATCGACCGGTCCAGGCCGGTCCTGTTTTTCTTCGGGCAAAGGCCGGCGCTTCCCGGCCAGCGGCACGGCGCACCGGAAACCGACCGTCGCACAGCGGTCGAGCCCTGGCCACATGAGCAGGAATTTCATGCCGAACCGTCCCGCATGCGGCCCACCGTCGGTG
>JACADW010000256.1 GCA_013388445.1 Acidobacteriota bacterium
ATCTTCGGGATTGCACAGGGCTTCTCCTGCGTTTAATATGTCGCCATGCTACGGGTGCGGTAGGGGGAGTTCACGCTCAAGGTTCTGACTTCTCGGGGCGAGGGCTTTAGGTTGGCTGGCATCAGCAAGAGAGGATTGCCTGCGGTTCTGTTGTTGCTCCTGCTATCGGGAGAATGTGCGCCCGCCTTGGGTTTTCAGATCGACCCGAACAGGCGGAGCACGCAAACCCCGTCCGGCAAAGAGCCTTCGTCCCAGCCCCCGGCTCCCGGCGCTGACCGCCTCGGTCCGCCGGCGGCACCAACCGGCGGAGGCGGAAAACGGGAAGAGGCGGTAGGGCCGGCCAAGGGCGGTCCGTCTCGCCGTTCAGCCGACCTGAGGACCTATCGCGAACTCGCCGAAGCCTACGCGAGGAGCGGGAGCCTCTCAGACGCAGCCGCCTCGCTTGAGGCCGCAGCCGCTCGAGCAGGGTCTGACGCCGCCGCATTCTATCGCGAGGCGGCGGAGCTCCGCGAACGGGGGGGCGAATATGGACAGGCTCTCCTCGATTATCGGGCATCGATCGAGCTGTCCGCCGCTTCGGAAGGGAACGATCTCCCTGCGCTCGAAAGGCACCTTAAATATCTCTCGATGTCTCTCGCGGGGGACGAGTCGCCGTCACACTTGCCCTTGCGCAGCGAGCCGCGGCCCGAAGAACGGTTGGCGGGACCCGGCGGCGGAAGCATTGTCGGAGCATCAGACGGGCAGCGCCCGGGCGCCAGTGGACTGAGCGTCCCGGGCGGAATCCAGATGCTGGCTGCCGTGGCCGGCATCGACGAATCCCTTCTGAGAGGCGAGGACGCTGTTGCCCGGCTGCTCTCTGCCATACAGGAAGTGGCTCCCATCCGGAGCGGCAAGCTCGAAGATAACCCGCTGCGGCGCGCCCTCATCGAACACATACGGAACTACGAAGCACTGCTGCAGTACATGCGGAAGAAGGGCCTCCTGCCCGAGGGATTCAATCGGGATACAGGGCAAAAACTGATTTTCCCCTTCGCCGGAGACAAGAGAACCCTGCAAAGGACTGCACGGCTTCTGGCGTTTTTTGGCGTGAAGCTCAGGCACTCCGAGACGAAGAATGGAGATATCACTATTGAACTGAGGCTGAGCGAGAGCAGCAAGTTCGAACCGCGCCGGCGGCTGATGAGGCAGATGGGCATAGACATGGGGGAGCACGGGCTGCGCGAGCTCACGGTCCATCTGCGCGACGACGAATTCCCGACTTTCCTCGACGGAGAATCCCTGAGGCGACTCGTTCTCGGCGGATCCAAGCGGCAGTCGCGTTCCCATCTGGAAAGCCTGCTGCTCTCACCCAGGGCCGTGGCACTTTATCTTGCGCTCTCCTCCGCTTCAGAGGGAGTGCGTGCCGTTCTGGTTTCGTCAGTTCCGCCGGAACGACTGCTCGAGATGTCCGATACGCTGGCGGTTTTCGCGCGTTATCTTGATTACCGTAAAGGAGGTCCGATCTTTCCTGGATTCGAACGTGCATGGCAGGACTTCCTCGGCGGCCATGGGGTCGCTCCGGAAGACCTTCTCGTCAACCTGCTGACGCTTGAACGTGGCAGGGCTGCGGCCCTGTACGCGGGCTTGACCATGGCTCCGCGCGAGGTTCAGGAGTATTTCACCGCATCACCCGATCGCCTGCGTCAGGCATATGAAGCGCTCTCAGCATCCTATTCACCACGCCCGCCAAGTTCCGATGCCGGAATGGGCAGACAGAATCTGGGACGGCTCCTGCGCCAGCTGACCGTCACGCCCGGCGGCCTTTCGCTCAATCTCGACAGCAGGTTCAAGGATCATCTGCTGCCCGGTCCGAGACAGGAGCATCCACAGAAAGGAACATCCTATATTCAGCTGGAGGCGCAGGACCTTGCCCGACTCGCGAAACCAGGAGACGCGGATCTCCGGACCTACTCACCCGTCGAAGTCCTCGAATTCCTGTGCCAGCTTTACAGGCACAATCCTGGCGCGTGGGACCGGAATACGATTGACGCATTGATGACAGATTTGCCCGGCTCTCCTGTCCTGATGGACATCATCGGTGACATCGATCCGGGTCCCGAGGTGCTGGCACGATACATAACATACTGCAGGCAGCTGATCGGCCAGCGCAATCAGAAGTGGAACGTGAACCGTACGCGAACCAGCCAGGCTCTGTTCTATCTCCTGTCGCTGCTCCGGCGCGAAGGGAGCCTGGGCGCCGACGAAGCGCGAACCCTCCTGGCGGGAGCGCTGCGACGGATGGAGAGCGAGGATGAAGCCGAATTTGCGGCGGGGATCGCGGGCCTCCTTTCCGAAGAGCTCCTCCCCGCGCTGGCCGGGATCTCCCAGGATCGAACAGATCCTCTGCTCTGGGCCCTTGCGGGGAGCGTTCCGACCCGCGAGTTCTCCTTCGAGGGAAGGAGGCTCGCGCTCGACATAGCCGCGCGCAGGATGGATCGCATGCGGGGGGCGGTCATGCAACAGCGGTTCACGCCGCTCCGGAAAATGCTGACGATCTACCGGCTGCTGGACGACCTACGCAGCGGTCGGGGCGACGCCGCGACCCTTCGCTCAGAACTCGCTTCGATGTTGGGCGATGTCCAATCGGCACAGATCACCCCCGACACGCCGAAGTCGCAGCGGCAGTCCATGGTCTGGACCGATATCGAAGGGCTGAAAAACAGGTTGCTGGAAACGCGCGAAAGACCGGGCGCCGCGGCCGGTCCGCCTCAGACAGCGCGCGAGGTGGCCGCGGCGCTGCACCCGGAGCTCGGAGTCACCCTCCTGGCTTATTGCTACGCCTACCATGGCTCCCCCGAAGTAGATGCCCTGGCTTTCGACGTCAATTTCGTAAGGAAACACGATTTCGGGGCGACCGGCGCAAGAAAGCACTCATGGGTGGCAACCCGTCTCGAAAACAGGAGCGAGTTGGGAACCTATCTTTCCGGTTCCCTTTCCGGGATCGACTACGAACTCGCCCGCCTCGAGGTCTCCCAGTCTCACGGCACGATGGCCGGCAGGGAGAGCACATTGATGCCGACCATGCTGGTCGGTCTCCGCTCGACCCCGTCTGCACTTCGGAGCGATCGTGCACAGGAGTTCGTGGCCCTGGCTGCCCGTCTCGGCCGTGAGGTCCTCGTACTCTCCGCATTGAATCCGGAACTGATGCAGTGGTGCGACGGCGCCCTCCGGCGTCTGCTTCCTCCGCAGCGACATGAGAGGGTTCACTCGCTCCTTGTGCGGTCGAAGCCATCTGCGGCGGCGGCGGCCGTCACGCCTTCCGAATTCTTCTTTCTCGGGCAGGCCTACCTCGAGAGCCGAAATGCAAAGAGGACGGAAGCCCGCACAGGGAACTTGCCGGAACAGGCTGGCGGCCCTCAGCTGCAATCCACGAATGCCTCGGACGGGCAAGGCCCATCTCGGGGAGCTTTCTCCTCGGGACAGCGGACAGAGTTTTCTTTTCCCTATCTCACGCGACTCGAGGAGATCAGGAGGAAAGCAGAGGAAACCGGCGAGGAGGACTTCAGGAGGGAGCTGGAACAGTACGGCATGTCGCTGCGGCGGCGACTGGCGATGAGGCGTTTCACGCTCCATCAGCCGGAACCGTACGAATACCTGGAGCAGAACCTGCGCGAACAGCTTCTGTTTGAGAGGATGTGTGACCTCAAGGTCCAGCTCGCCGAGCTGCACTATGCGCTGGGCCTGCCCGCTTTCGTCGTCGAGGCGGACGCGGAGCCCGCGCTCCGGGAGATACTGTCGCGGTCCATCGATGAGGGAGCGGGCGACTGGAGGCAGACCCTGCAGCGGATCGCGCGCTTGCGTAAGCACCACGTCCGGGCGTGGATCGAGGAAGCACTGAACCGGGGCACACTGGCACTGGTCGACGAAACGCAGGGGGACAGAGGTGAGCAGACCGCTACAACCCAACGGAACTGAAAGGCTCCCGGCTTGCAGGCGCAGGTCATCAGCCGCCCCCGGGCTGCTGGTGATCCTGTGCGTTCTCCTGCCGGGCATCTCGCTCAGGGCGCGCATCTCGCAGCAGGACAACGGCGCAGCCGGAAACGACCTCACCTACACCGTCCGGTCCCAGCTCGTGCAGATTTTCATGACGGTAACCGAAAGCAACCAGACCGTCACGAACCTGCAGGCGTCGGATCTTTACGTCCTCGAGAACGGCGTGCCGATGCCGATCGAGCGGCTCGACAGCGGCGAGGTGCCGTTGCAGGTCGTTCTGCTGCTCGACACCAGCGGCAGCATGCGGGACTCTCTGTCCGTGATCCAGGAAGCTGCAGCTTACTTCGTGGACTCCTTGCGGCCAAGCGATCGCATCACGCTGGTTCTGTTTAACAACTCGATCCGAACCATTCCACAGTTCACGGACGACCGCGGGCCGCTGCTCCAGGCGATCCGAACGGCCAGGGCTCAGGGCGGCACAAAGCTCTACGAGGCGCTGCTCTACGCGATGAAACACCTCGAGGACAAGAAGGGCCGGAAGGCCATCGTTTCCTTTTCCGACGGGGACGATACGGCACACACCGCTTCGCTCCGGCTCGTCCTCAATGCTGCCGCGCGATACGGTTACCCCATTTACACGATCGGCGCGGGAGCTGGGCTCAGATCTGACGCTCTGAAGACGGTGCTTCAGCAACTGGCCGCCGTCAACGCCGGGAAGGCCTATTTCAAAGAGGACCCCAAGCAGCTGCGCGGTTCCTTCGAGGATGTTTCCTCCGAGCTGCGATCGGCTTATGTGCTCAATTACTACACACAGGTTCCGCCGGATGGGCGGTGGCATGACGTTTCGATCCAGGCTTCCCGGCCCAATCTCAAGATTCAATGCAGAAGAGGATTCTTCGCGCGGGGCGGCTCATTTGGGGAGGACTGGTTTGAAAAGTCCGGCAGAGCTGCCACCCATCCTGCAGACCCGCTCCCTTCTCCCGAGGAGCCCAGGGAAGTCCGGTCCGAGGCGGCAGCCGAGATACTCCGTGCGCCGTTGCCGGAACGGGATCTCGATGCGGAATCGCTGCGCGCAGCCCTGCCGCCGGATCCTCAAACCCGGTCCGGGCCCACGAGACCGGTGTTCAGGGTGGAGTCCCGGCTGGTCGAGGTCCCCTTGATCGTGGAGTCTACCTCCGGCAAGGAGCTTCCTGCGCTTTCCGAGAAGGACTTTCGCATTTACGAAGACGATTCGCTGCGGGAGATCTCCTTTTTCAGTCGGGTCACGGGGTCCCAGAGTGCGGCGGACCTTCGGGAGGCTGCAACGCTCAAGATGCGCTCCGACAATGCGACCTCGACTGCGAGCAAGCCCGCTACGGCCGATCTGCCCCTGGGCATGATGTTTCTGGTACTCGATGACCTTATGACGGAGGCGTCTTCCTTTCTCCGCGCCAAGGAGGCGGCTGAGACAATCATCCGTGAGAACCATCACCCGCTGCGCCCTGTTGCGCTCCACTTCTCGAGCCGGAGTTCGGCACCGGTCAATCCCACCGAAACAGCGGAGGAGATGATCCAGAAGGTCCGCAGGGCCGGGGTCCGTTCGAGCTCGCCGCTGACGGGGAACGACGACATCATGACCATCTACGAAGCGTACCTGGTCGAGAGAAACGAGCCTCAAGCGGTGCAGCTGGCGGAGCTGCGCCAGGCAGCGCTCATGCAGGTCTCTTTTTCCAACTCCCTGGGGGCCGTGTACGGGCAGGTGGAGGGTAACCCGGAGGTGATCCGGAACGAGGTTCACAATACGGCGCTCAGATTGATCTCCGAGAACAGCGCTCAGCTGTCGCGAGCCCTCGACGGCCTGGTCGCCATTGTGGGTGCGGCATCGGCCAAGCAGGGAGAGATCCCGACGACGGTGCTCTTTGTTTCATCCGGCTTTTCGGTCGGGAGAAGCAGCGGCCGGGCTGACTTCAGCCAGCGGCTGGAAAAGATCGTGACCACCGCCAAGAGGAACGGCGTACGCTTCTTCACGATCGATGCCAGCGGACTTTCCGTTCGTGATTCCATCGGGCTCAGCACAAACACCAGATTTCTGGCCAATAACCCTCACCTCCAGGCATTGCTGGAGCGACATTCCGTGGAATGGGAATCCGACAGGCAATCGCCTCTCTTTCAGCTTGCCAAGGAGACCGGCGGCCGGTTCATCCATTCAACCAACGATCTCGCCTCGGTAGCCAGAGTCGCCGTGCGCATGGCGGGTGATCTCTACTATCTCGCCTATGTGTCGCGACAACCGGCCGACGGCCGTTTCCACAGGATCCGCGTTTCCAGCTCGGTGCCTGCGGCCCGGATTCAGGCGCGCAAGGGGTACTATGCGGGACGCTACGCCGCCGCGGCCCCAGGCAGCGAGGCAGGTACCGAAGAAGACTGGGAAGCGCTCCTCGAGCGCGCCAGGCAGGCTCGGCAATCCGGTGACCTGGCGGCGGCTGCCGCCAGTCTCGAGAAGCTCACGCGCAGGTTCCCCAACGAGATCAGCCTCTGGTACAACCTTGGGGCGGTTCAGCTCGCGATGGGCAACGGTGCCGGTGCGGCAGACTCTTTTCAGAGCGCCCTGGCAATTGCGCCGGGAGACAAGGTGATCGGGGCCGCACTGGCTCGCGCACTCCTCGCCGCAGGCTTCGTCAATGCAGCAACCGACACGATGGAATCGATCATCAGGAGCCACCCCGGAGATGCGGATCTCCTGATGCAACTTGGGCGGATTTACGAAGCGGACGGAGATCCCTTGAAGGCCTATCAAACCTACCGCCGTATCCTCGACCTGACGGCAGCCCCGCCTCTGGATGCTTACCTGCTTTTGGTGCGGACCGGCCTTGATCTGGGCCGCGAGGTCGAGGCCCGGATCTTCATCGGCGACTACGCCGCCCGCGGCGGTGACCCCGCAGCGATGGAAGCATTGCGCAACCGGCTGGCCCGTGTCTCCTCGCAGTAGGCTGCAAAGGCCCTTCTCGATCCATCGAAACGCGCCTGTGTCCGATCCCGTACGAGTTGGAACTACTGAGGCCAAAACCGCCTACAACGTGGCTGGCTCATGAGGTATTGAACACATCTCAGCCGCCTCGAGAGCAATCCAGGCTTGTCCGAATGGTGGTGCCAACGCAATTCGCATGGCAGTTGGGAACAATCCTCGACATTTGTGGAAGATCCATGCCGTCTGGCAGGCCCTTCCTATATTTCGCCTCCGTTGAAGACCGGGCTCCTCCGGATTTCGCCGGGCGTGCTCCCCGTCGCCCTTCTCACGAAACGCGAGAAGGCCTCGGGCGCTCGGTAGCCGATTGCTATCGCGATCTCCTTGATGCTTCGCCGTGGCCTGTCGGCAAGCAGGCTGAGCGCCGCCGTCAGGAGCCTCTCCCGCTGGTACGCGCGGAAGGACAGGCCCGTGGCCTCCCTTACGGCTCTCTCAATGGTGTGTCGCTCGAGCGCCGTGTCCGAGGCGAGGTCCCGAAGCGCGATTCTGGGAAGCCGCGACAATCGGGCATCGACCTCGGCAAAGATCCGGCGCAGACTCGCCCCTCGGCTTGTCCAATATCCGAATTGCGGTCCGCGACCGGCTCTGCGATGCTGGTGTTTTCCCAGAGGACAGACCGGAGCTGATGAAATGAATGACGGCAGAATCCCGAGTTTTCACGTCGTCGCAGAGACGATACCGGAGGCTTTCTTCAGGGCGATGGATCTCGTCTGGCATCAGGGCATGACGATCAGGACCGAGTACGACCGGAAGGACGCCCGAGGCAATTACATCGATCCCCCCAGCAGAGATGCGCGGGTGCTGATAGAGGTCAGGAAACCATTCGCGCAGCCGCGATATCCCAAGATCTCATTCTGTGAGATCGGCAAGTACATCGCCGAGATCATGGGCGCAAAGGACCACCTCGTGGTTCCGTTCAACGAACTGCGCGAAGGGTTGATGCGCGGCGAGGTGCCGAAGGAATGGCCGTATGCCTACCACCAAAGGCTGTTTGCCTACCCGCTCGCGGACGGCAGTGTCCTGGACCAGATGGAGAAGATCGTCGAGCGGATCGCCGAGTCGCCCATAACGCGCCGGGCCGTCGCCACAACCAGAGTCCCGCAGGTGGATTGCTACCTTCTGGAAGACCTGCCCTGCCTCGGCGAAGTGCAGCTACGCTGCCCCACGGACGCCAGAGGCGATCTCGTGCTCAACATGGACACGCGCTGGCGTTCCCGGGATTTGTACAAGGCGTGGTGCGACAACGTCGTGGCACTGACCTTCCTGCAGCAGGTGCTCGCCCGGCAGATAGAGAAGCGGACGGGAAGGCACTGCCGCGCCGGCAGCTACGCCGACTTTTCCACTTCCCTCCACATCTACGGCGCGGACTTCAACAAGATCCAGGGCAACGCGGAGAGAGGCGTCCGGAGTTTCTTCGAGCAATTCACTGCGGAGTCCTTCGCCGCGGCCTCATTGGAGAGCGAAAGGGTCAAGGAGTTCCTTATCCTTCCCCAGCTGGAAGAGCTGTCGCGGGAAACGCAGTGGCGCTTCACTCCGGAATCACGGGGGATACTCGACGACCTCATCGGCGGCCTGCGAAGCGGCCGTTACCAGGCCTAGGCATGGCGCAGAACCGAATCGGACGGACCTCAACAGCACGGCAAGGACCCGCCAGATCAGCCTTTATAATAGGGCAGCTTCCAGGGCTTACGATACTTCACGCCGACCAGGCGGTTGGCTCCCTTGTCGCCCAGGACGCGTTCGCTGGCGTGGTCCCAGGTGATCTTGCGTCCGGAACGCAGGGCGATATTTCCCAGGTGTGCCACGGTCGAAACATGGTGGGCAAGCTCGAGATTTTCGACCGGCTGCTCTCGCGACCTGACGCAGTCCAGGAAGTTGCGCACGTGCGCGGGCCTGGCATCCGGACTGCCCGGGAATTTCTCGGCTTGCAGGTTCTTCTTCTTCGGCTCGGGGATGATCTCCCAACCCCGGTCGTCGAGGATCAGCGTGCCCTCCGTTCCGCTGAAAGAGATGCCCCACGGCCGACCGTTCAAGCCGACACCGATGCCGACCTTGTGCTCCCAGATCAGCGTGTAGGTGGAGAATTCATAGACCGTGGTCTGTGTGTCCGGCGTCTCCGTGTTGTCCGTCAGCACGTATTTGCCCCCGCTCGACATGACCGTCTTCGGCGGTTCCGGAC
>JACADW010000289.1 GCA_013388445.1 Acidobacteriota bacterium
CCTGTGGACAGCATCCTGATCCTTTATGCCGCTGGTGGGATTGTCTGGCTGTCGCGTCGCCTCAAAGGGGGAACTGTGTTTTCTCTGGGTCCAGCGAACTGAGCGCTCGGACAGAGATTTCTTTGGATTGACGGGTTGCCGCATTTTCGAGCCAAGAAGGAAAATGATGAAATGAACAGCTACGTGGGGAAGCTCACGACCCTGGGGGGATCGGTTGCGCTCGCCTCTACCCGCTCCAGGCTCGCAGAGCGATTCATGATCGTAGGGTATGTCCTCGCCATCCTGCTGCTCGATGCCTTCATGCTGGGAGCGGCATTCCGTCTGGCTTACTGGATCAGGTTCGAGCTGCGCATCACTATCTCGCCCGAAGTTGTGCCCTCGATGGAGTACTATTTCGAGCTCTCGATGCTGCTTCTGCTGGGCTGCATGCTTCTCTTCGCTCTTACCGGCCTGTACAACTGGCACAACCTCATGGGCGGCACCGCCGAGTATTCCAAGGTGTTCAACTCCTGCACGATCGCATTCACGCTGGCTGTTTTCGCCACGTTCGTCCTCCGTTTTTTCGGCATATCCCGCGGCTGGCTGCTGACATCCTGGTTTGTTGCGACACTGCTCGTCGGGACCGCACGCTTTTCGATGCGGCGGGTGGTATACGCGCTTCGCGAAAGGGGATTCTTCCTGGTCCCCGCCGTCGTGGTGGGCCTGAATGGAGAATCTGCGGCACTGGCCGCAGAGCTGAAGCGCCCGAGGTCAGGTTACCGGGTCATGGGCCTTGTCGGGATCTCAGGGAGAGGGGCACGTGATCCCGTCTGGCTGGAAACAGATCTGGATCTGCCGGTGCTCGGGACGCTGGAAGACCTGGAGCAGCTTGTTCAGGAATACGGGATCAGGGAGCTGGTCGTCTCGGCAACGGCGCTGCACCGGGACGAGCTTTTTGAACTGTACGAGCGGGTTAACAGCGTTCAGGGTCTTGAACTGCGCCTTTCGACCGGGCTCTTCGAGCTCCTCACGACGGGCGTTCAGGTCAGGACGGCCGGCGCGATCCCTCTCATCGGCTTGCGGAAGATGCGACTGGATCCCGTCGAGCTGGTCATCAAGACAGCGGTGGAGTACACGCTTACCGTGGCCGGTCTGATCGTTCTTTCGCCCTTTCTGGCGCTCATAGCCATAGGGATCAAACTGGATTCGCCCGGACCGGTTATCTACCGGCGGAGAGTCCTTGGAATAGGCGGCAGGGAGTTCGACGCTTTCAAGTTCAGGACTATGCGTATTGACAGCGATAGAATTCTCGCCGAACATCCGGAGCTGCTCGCGGAACTTCAAGAGCAAGAAAAGATTAAGGAAGACCCGCGCATCACCCGACTAGGTTACTGGTTGCGCAAGTTCAGCCTGGACGAACTGCCTCAGCTTTTCAACGTGCTCCTCGGTCAGATGAGCCTGGTGGGCCCGCGGATGATCAGCCCGCCGGAAGCCGAGCGTTACGGCCGCAACAGATACAACCTGCTGACAGTGCGTCCGGGCATAACGGGATTGTGGCAGGTGTCCGGCCGATCAGATCTGTCTTACCAGGAGAGAGTCCGGCTCGATATGTACTACATAAGGAACTACAGCATATGGCTGGATTTTCACATTCTGTTCGTCAAGACAGTCAATGCCGTGTTGTCGGGGCGCGGCGCCTATTGAACGCTGACACGGCAGGCCAGGGAAGCCGCACTGAGCGGACGAAATGACGCCGGCACCCCCGAATCCGGTATCTTGAATTCTCATAGAACGGCGCAAGGCGGGGAGCATCGGATCACGCAGCTTTTTCGCTCGTTTCATTCCCGTCTTCGACTGAGGAAACGGTTATGATCATTACGCAGACTCCGATCCGGATCAGTTTCCTGGGCGGCGGCACGGACTTCCGCCAGTTCTTTCTGAAAGAAGAGGGCTGGGTCCTGAGCTCCGCCATCGACCGCTATATTTTTGTCATCATCAAGCAGCGCTTTGATCGCAAGATCCGGGTCGGGTACACACGCACCGAGCTCGTGGACTCCATCGACGAACTGCAGCACGAGCTCGTACGCGAGGCTCTCCGGAAGACCGGCATCCGGAGCGGAGTCGAGATCACCACCATGGGCGACATACCCGCTGCCGGCTCGGGGATGGGTTCCTCCAGCACAGTGACGGTGGGATTGTTGAACGCCATGTACCATTATCTCGGCGTAGTGAAGGAAGCAGAAACGCTCGCGCGGGAGGCCTGTGAAATTGAGATTGACATCCTCGGCAAGCCCATAGGGCTTCAGGACCAGTATATCGCAGCCTACGGGGGCCAGCGTTTCATCAGGTTCGGACTCGACGGTCGCGTCGGCGTGGAGTCCCTGTGCCTTGAGGAGCAACAGCGCCAGAGGCTGAGCCGGAACCTCCTGCTCTTCTTCACCAATGTGACGCGCAAGGCGGAAACCGTCCTGGAAGAGCAGGTCTCCAACATCAGCGAAAAGCTGGATGTTCTCAGGGAACTGAAGCGATTGGCCATCCTAGCCCGGTCTGCCATCGATGCCGGGGAGTTTGACGAGTTTGGCCTCCTGCTCCACAAAGGATGGGAATTCAAGAAGCAACTGGCCAGCCGCGTCACGAATGGTTCGATCGACGCCCTCTATGACGCGGCACGCCGTGCGGGCGCACTCGGAGGGAAGATCACCGGTGCGGGCGGCGGCGGGTTTCTGCTTCTGTACTGCCCGTTGGATCGGCAGGAAGCTGTTAGGAACGCCCTCCGCGATCTTCCCGAGCTGCCCTTCAATCTCGAACGCGACGGAACCAAGGTCATTTTCAACTACCGCCGATACTAGGCATGGGC
>JACADW010000316.1 GCA_013388445.1 Acidobacteriota bacterium
GCTTCAATGGATGGGCCTATCTTTCCTCCTGGATCGCGAACCTCGGAATCTGCTGGCTGGTGGTCTGGGTCCTGCCCGCCTTCGGCCTGATCCCGCCGCTGAAGGACTTCCAGCAGTTCTGGTTGCTGATGGCGCTCGTCGCCTGCGTCTACTTACCGGTCGCCCTGCTCACCAGACCGGATGACATGGACCGGCTCGTCAGGATCTATGTCCAGACGCGCCCGATCGGGTTCTGGGGTCCCGTGAGGAAGGAGGCCGAGCGCCGCGGCCTCTTGGCCAGAGTGCACGAGATTGAACTCAGGGCAGAGAAGGAGATCGGAAAGGAATGAGCCATGGCTTGGATCAAGCGTTCCTGGACCCCCCACGAAGCGGATGAATGGACAAAGGAAGACTGGATCGCCATCGTCCTCTCGCCGTTGAGCTTCATCTTAATAACTTTCGGGCTCGCCATGAGCCTGTTTCTCCTGACAGCCGGCTTTGTCATGCTGCTGATCGGGATCGCCATCACCGTCTTTATGTTCTGGGTGATCGACCCCAAGCTGGATGTACTCAGCGAGGACTACGAGCGCAAGCAGAGGGAGTATCTCAACGAGCTAGAGAAGATCCAGAGATGGGAGGATACACGATGAGCGAGGCCCTGACCGTAGTGATCGGGATGACACTCATGTACCTTTTCTCTCTGGCAGGTATGATCTTTGCCTGGATCCATTACCGGAAGCACCACAGATCAGACCGGGAGAAGTGAGTTTCGGGCTCATGGGCTCAGAGAGGATTCCGGCCGTGCCTTCGTGCCGGGAATCCCGCGGATTTCACGATCTGGCCGGTGTCCGACACCGGGAGGCGCCTGAACTATGCTTGAATACGGCCCCTTGTTCGCCACCGCGATCGGTCACCCGATTCTGGGAGTGATCATTCCCGCAATCATCTTTCTCGTCTCCTTCTGGGTCGCTTGGGCGTGCTTCAAACACTTCTCAAAAAAGCAGAACTGAGCCGCGGCCCGGAATGAAGGCGCCCTGGGGCAGCCGCCTCAGTGAACCAGATTGATGTATCCCGTGATGATCAGGGCGTTGGTGAAATCAATGAAGAAGGCCCCGACCATCGGCAGCACGAGGAAGGCCCGGGGAGCCGGCCCGTAACGTTCCACAAGCGCTTCCATGTTGGCGACCGCGTTCGGGGTCGCGCCCAGCCCGAACCCGCAGTGCCCCGCCGCCATGACCGCGGCATCGTAGTCCCGCCCCATGACCCGGAAGGTCAGGAAGTACGCGTAGGCGGCCATCAACACCACCTGTGCCCCGAGTATCACGAGCATCGGAACGGCGAGGTCGAGGAGTTCCCAGAGCCTGAGGGACATCAGCGCCATTGAAAGGAAGAGCGAGAGGGAGATCGTGCCGACATCGTCGATCACGCGCAGCTTGAGCTTGAGCAAGCCCAGCCGGTCATCCAGGTTCCGGATGACGGCGGCCACCAGCATGGCCCCGATGTATGCCGGCAGGGTCACGTGGCGTCCCAGCCAGGCGCTGAGAAGCGAGCCGGCCCACATGGCGGCCAGAATGACCGCTAGAACCTTGAGGAGCGTGTAGGATGTCGGAGCCTCGCCCGCAGGCTCGATGTCGATCTCCTCATCCAGCGACCGGAACTCGGCCGATGCCGGGATTGCGAACGGTTTCTGAAATGCGGCATCTCCAGATCTCAGCCGGAATCGCCGGATCAAACGGGTTCCGACGGGCCCCCCGATCAAGCCTCCGCTGACGAGCCCGAAAGTGGCTGCAGCCATCGCCAGCGTTACAGCCCCCCTGAATGCGTATTCATCCTCGATAAGCTTGCCGAAGGCAGCACCGGTGCCGTGCCCTCCCGTCATCGTAATGGAGCCGGCGATAAGGCCGAGAAAGGGATGCACCGTCAGCACCTTCGCGAGGGCGACGCCCATCCCGCACTGGATCACCGCCAGCAGTGACGCCAGGCCCCAGAAGAGCAGGACCTGGGGGCCTCCGACCTTCAGGAGCTTGAGACTCGCCCCCAGCCCGATCGTGGTGAAGAAGGCGATCATCAGCGGCGCCTGGAGCGTCGTGTCAAAATCCAAGGCGGCGACCCGCCCCAGCCGCAATACAAGCGTGAGTGCGGCAAAAAGGAATCCGCCGACAACCGGGGCCGGTATGTTGTATCGGTCCAGGACATTGACGCGTCTCCGGATTCCATAGCCGGCGAAGAGCACCAGCGCCGAAAGCGCCAGCGTCTGAACCATGTCGAGCCTGAGGGTTGCAGGTACCATGTTCCTGCTCCGCACGTGCAATGATACAGTCGGCGTGTCCTCGCACGGAAAGAGTCGCCGCCGGCAATCCATCCGACCCACACTGGCACAATCTGATCAAAGGCGTGCCTGCACCTCGGCAAGGGCAGACGGTCGGATCCGAATCAGCCACTGTCGGAGAACAGATTCCTTCAGTTGGCAGTGCGGGTGCGCTGAAGTCAGACCTGAAGGCGCCTCGGGCCGGACTCGACGATGTGCGGCGGGCAGTCGGCTGCCATCAGCTTGAAGTTCTCGATGAATCTGGCCGCGAGCGCGTCGTATTTCCTGAAGTACTCCTCGCGGCTGGGCCAGGTTCTGGCCGGATCGAGTATGTCGGAAGGAACTCCCTCGCAGGACTTCGGGACGTCGAAGCCGAAGACCGGGTCCCTGTAATACTCAACCGTGAGGAGCGAGCCGCTGAGAGCAGCGTTCAGCAGCCGGCGCGTATACTGGATGCTGATGCGCTTCCCCACCCCGAAGGGGCCTCCTGTCCAGCCCGTATTCACCAGCCAGCAGTGCGCGCCGTAACGGACCATCTTCTGCTTGAGGATGCTCGCGTAATCGTACGGGTGGTGAACCATGAACGGACCGCCGAAACAGGTGCTGAAGGTGATCTCGGGTTCGATGCCGAGGCCGATCTCCGTGCCGGCGATCTTGCTCGTGTATCCCGAGATGAAATGGTAGATCGCCTGGTCCGGGGTAAGTTTCGAAATCGGCGGCATCACCCCTGAAGCATCGCAGGTCAGGAAGAGGATATTCCTGGGATGACCTGCCATCTTCTCTGGAAGGAAGTTGTCGATGTACTCGAGCGGATAGGCAGCCCGCGTGTTTTCCGTGACGGAATCGTCGTTGAGGTCCAGCATGCGCGAGCACGGATCAAAGACAACGTTCTCGAGTATGGTCCCGAACCGGCGCGTGCAGGCATAAATCTGCGGCTCGGCTTCGGGAGACAGGCGGATGACTTTGGCATAGCAGCCGTCTTCGAAATTGAAAATCCCATTGTCACTCCAGCCATGCTCGTCGTCGCCGATGAGGCGACGCGCGGGATCGGCTGAGAGTGTGGTCTTTCCGGTACCGGACAGACCGAAGAAGATCGCCACATCTCCGTCCTTGCCGGTATTTGCCGAACAGTGCATCGGGAGGACAGCCTCGTACGGGAGGAGGAAGTTGAGCACCGTGAAGATCGTCTTCTTTATCTCGCCTCCGTACGCCGAACCCCCGATCAGCGCCATCTTCTCGCGGAAATTGATGATGATGAAAGTCTCGGTACGGGTGCTGTCGATCAGCGGAGACGCAAGAAAATTCGGCACTACGATCACGGTGAACTCCGGCACATGCTTCTTCATCGCGTCGATGGTTTTCGGCTTGAGGAACATGATGCGCGCAAAAAGGCTGTGCCAGGCTTTCTGAGCGATGATGCGGATCGGCAGGCGATACTCGGGATCGGCTCCGGCGTAACCGTCCTGCACGAAGACGTCGCGGCCCTGCAGGTATCCCTGCAGCCGGGAGTGGAGCATGCTGAAACTCTCCGGGTCGAACGGCCGGTTGTACTGACCCCACCATATGTCCTTTTCCGTCGTATGCTCGCGAACGATAAATTTGTCGGCTGCAGCTCGGGCCGTGTGCTTGCCTGTGCCTACGACCAGGGGGCCCTGGTGGCACAGCCTGCCTTCCGACCGGTGGATGGCCTCCTCGAAGAGAGCCGGCGCCGGGAGGTTCCAGTAGACGCGCCGAAGGTTGAAGAGTCCGTGGTTCTGGAGCCCGTAGAGGCTCGCGTACTCCCCCGCTTCCTTGACAGCAGGGGATTGGACGTCGAGGTAGATATTCATAGCCAGTCCCTCACAAGCCTCCGTTCACCCAGATAGAGTTCGTTGGGCGAATTGGGATCCAGCGCCCACTTCATGCGCTCCAGCCCTTCCATCGTGTCCTTGATAGTCCCGCAGTAGCTGAGACGGAGGTACCCTTCCATGCCGAATTCCTTGCCGGGCACGGTGACGACGCGAACCTTGTCCAGCAGCAGGCGGGCCAGCTTGTTGGAGTCTTTCTCGTAGGCGCTGAAGTCCGGGAAGCAGTAGAAAGTCCCGTCGGGCTTCGTCACCTTGACGCCCGCAAACGCCCGCAGCCTCTCGAGCATGACATTGCGGTTGTTCTCGAGCGTGATGCGCAGGGTTTCGATGCTGTACTGGACACCGTTGAGGGCGCCGACCGCAGCCCACTGGGAGGGCGTTGCGGGACCGGAAGTCTGGTGCGATTGTATGTTCCCCATGGCCTCGGCCAGCTCTGGATTGGCGATGGCCCAGCCGACACGGAAGCCTGTCATGGCATACATCTTGGAAACCCCCTGTACGATCACCAGCTTTGACCGGTTGATGTCCTCCGTGGCGAACTCGAAAGCGTTGGGAGCGGTCCTGCCGTCGAAGACCAGACGGTTGTAAAGATCGTCCATGATCAGGTAGAGATTCTTCGCCTCGCAGAGGCGGACGATCTCCGCGATGAAATCCTTTGAGTACAGCACGCCACAGGGATTGTTGGGGCTGTTGATGATGATCGCCTTTGTATACGAGCCGATCATGTCGGCAATCTCGCGGACCGTCGGATGGAAAGTGCCGTCCTCTGGGGTCACGATGACCGGAACGCCGCCTGCCAGTTTCACCATCTCCGGGTAGCTCACCCAGTAGGGTGCGGGGAAGATCACCTCGTCTTTCGGATCCAGGATGGCGTACAGGACATTCATGATTGCCTGCTTCGCGCCGCTCGACACGACGATGTTGTCCGGACCGACGATCTTGCGGTAGTGCTCCTCCGTGTAGCGGATGACGGCCTTCTTCATGGCCGGCAGGCCGTCCGCGGGAGCGTACTTGATGTCTCCCGAGTTCAGCTGCGTCGCGCAATTGACGACTGCGTCGATCGGCGCTTTGCTCTTCGGCTCCCCGCCGCCCAGGTGGATGACCGGTTCCCCCTTGTCGCGCAGGAGTGCCGCAGTTTCGTTCAATTTCAGTGTAGGCGATTCCTTTATGGACCGGGCAAGCTGACTTAGGCTCATTGTGCTGTTACCTTTGCTGTCGAAATCTCTGAGAAGCGGACTGCATCTTCTCCAGGCCCGATGAAATTACAACAGAGGCTCGGACGATGCCAGCGATTTTCGAGCCGCTGTGCCCCTATGATCGAGGCCGCGCGACGCGGAAGGCACGCGACTGTCATTGGGCGATTCGGGATCAGCCTTCCCGCGGGACGGCCATACCACTACGAGGAGGGGAGCCGCCCGCTTCGTCAATCGTCAATCACCTGAGGGGCGGCAGGGCGTCCTTGAGTTCGATGTGGTTGGCGGAGAAGGTGTCACCGACCGCCTTGTCGATCGCAACCTGGCTCTTGATCAGGTCGATCTTCGCCTTCAAAAGACGAGTCCGGGCGTCAAGGAGATCGCGCTGGGCCTCCAGAACAAATCTTGTCGTAGTCGCACCAAGCGCGTACTTCTCCTGCTCGCCCTCGAGCTTCCTTTCGCTGTACCGGACGGTGGCTTCAGCGGCCTGCACACGGGCCAGATCCGTCTCACGCCTCTCGTATGCCTGCCTCACCTCGAGCGCGATCCGCTGGCGCAGCGACCGCAGGCGCTCCTCTGCCTGCCGGCACTCAATCTGCGCCTGGGCATTCGACGCGCGCGCATCCCTGTTGCCGATCGGCATTCTGAAACTGAAACCGAGGGAGTAGCCGAGATACTTCTGGCTGAACAGGCTGTCGAGGGAATCCCAGAATCCGCCGGGCGTGATCCCCACGATCGGGGCGTTGATGAATCCCTGGCTGTAGTCGCGGATGATGCGGTTTCCGCCGAGGCCTGCCTGATTGTAACCCGCGACGAAATCGAGGGTCGGACGCAACTGGTTGCGAGTGTAATCCACCTGCACCCTTCTGCTTTCCTGCTCAAGCTGCGCCTGCTTGATCTCCGGGCGGATTTCCAGGGCTCGCTGGACGGCTTCCTCGACCTTGCTGACCGGCAACGGGGGAGTGAATGGTCTGGTGACAGGCTCGATCGGTACGGCGATCGCGCCGACATCCACATTCGGGGAGAGGAGTTTTTTCAGCTGGTCCTCGGCCATCTTTCTGTTGAACCTGGAGACGACCAGCTGCTCGTTGCGCACGGCCACTTCAGCCTCAGCTTGGACGACGTCGAGCGGCGCCATGGTTCCGACTTCCACCTGGATTCTGTTCTGCTCGAGTGTCAGCTCGGCCAATCTGCGGGATGCCTCCTTGAGCGCGATGTCCTCCTCTGCATAGACGAGGTCCCAGTAGGTGCTGAGGACGTTCGCGATGATATCGGTGGTGCGGGCAATGAAGACCGCCTCGGATACACCGTAATCGTTGCGGGCGATCCGGATGCCCCGCGTGCGACTGATGCGGCCGAAATCCCTCAACAGGTGCTGGGTGAAGGTGACCCCCAGTCCGGCCTGGAAATACGGATTCAGGCTCAAAAACGTGTTGTTGCTCCGGGCCCGGGTGGTGCGATATCTGATGTCGAAATCCAGACCGAAGGCGAATGGCTTGTGCCACACGATGCCATACAGGTTTTGCAGGTCGAGGACGCTCGTGCCGCCCTGGAGTGCACTCGAAGCCGGGGTTGCTGTCCGATCGAGCCGCGTATTGAACGACAGCGTCGAATCCAGTATTCCGCCCGCCCTCTCGATTCCCCACATGCTCAAGTAGGGGCCGTAACGTTCAACGTTGATGTCGATGTTGCCCTCGAGCGCAAGGCGTACCGCATCCTCCGGGGTCAGCTGGATCTTCCCGTCTCGGATGAGCGCGGCAAATGCCGCATCGCCCCTCAATTCAAGGCTCTTCGTCGAGGGGGCCCTGAAATTGCCGTAAAAGAAACGGCCCATCGCTCCCCCGAGGGGCGGCCCTGCCTCGGGCCCCTTTCGTTCCTGGGCGGTGCTCGCGACTGCCGGTGCCAGCGTCATCAACAGGAGTACTAGCAGCCCCCTTGCGCTCCTCGCCTCAGCGGCGAGGATTCTCCGCATCCCTGTCACTTGATCACTCGCTTTCCCCGTTTTCCCTTCCGGCATAAGGAATCCCGAGATGCCGCATCTTGCGATAAAGGTTGCTCCGTTCGATCTGCATCGCATGGGCGGCCCGGCTGACATTTCCACCGTGCTCCATCAGCTTGCGGAGGATGAATTCCCGCTCGAACCGCTCCCGCGCTTCCTGCAGCGAGAGGACCTCGCCCCTGTTCTCTGCCGAGAGCAGCGTACGGTTCAGAATCGACTCGGGCAGGTCGAATACGTCGAGCCGGTCCTGCGTCTTCATGATGACCAGGCGCTCCATCATGTTTTTCAGCTCACGCACATTGCCCGGCCAGGGATATGCCTCCAGTATCTCGAGAGCATTCCTGGTCAACGATGGCGGCCGGCGGCCGTAGCGGCCGGCAAAATCGCCGAGGAAATAGCCCGTCAGCTCCGCGATATCCTCCTTGCGCTCCCGTAAAGGAGGCAGCTGGAACGGGATCACGTTGAGGCGGTAATACAGGTCCTCCCGGAAGTTGCCCAGTTCAATCTCCCTTTCGAGAACCTTGTTCGTGGAAGCAATGACACGGACGTCGACCGTCACCGGCGCGCTTCCCCCCACGGGTGTGAAACGTTGCTCCTCCAGCACGCGGAGCACCTTGGCCTGCGTCTTGGCGCTCATGTCACCTACTTCGTCAAGGAACAGAGTGCCCCCATCCGCCTGAGCAAACTTGCCCTCCTTATCTTCGGAGGCCCCGGTGAAGGAACCCTTGACATGCCCGAACAGCTCGCTCTCAATGAGGTCTTCCGGTATCGCGGCACAGTTCATCTCGATGAATGGGCCGTCGCGGCGTTGGCTGTGGAGATGGACGAGGTGAGCAACCAGCTCCTTGCCCGTGCCGTTCTCGCCGTAAATCAGGACGCGGCTGTTCGTCGGGGCTGCAAATGCGATCTGCTGGCGCAGCGCCTGCATCGGGACAGAGTTGCCGATCATGACGTACTTCTGCTCGACCTGCTGCCTGAGGCGGCGGTTTTCCTCCTCCAACCTGCGCTGGTGGAGGGCATTCTTCACCACGACGAGCGTCTTCTCAAGCGAAAGCGGTTTCTCGACAAAGTCGAAGGCACCCAGCTTGGTAGCGCGGACTGCAGTCTCAATCGAGCCATGGCCGGAGATCATGACGACGATCGTGTCCGGCGCTGCCCTGCGGATCTCTTCGAGAACCTGCAGGCCGTCCATGCCTGGCAGCCACACATCGAGCAACACGATGGCGAATTCCTTCGCTCCGACAAGCGCCAGGCATTCCTCTCCACTGGCGACTCCACAGGTGTCGAATCCATCGTCCTCCAGAATTCCTTTGAGCGACGAGCGCACTCCGTCCTCATCATCAACGATCAGGATGGCCGGTCTTGTCATCGCAGCGATCGATTCTCAGTGCCGGGCACGCCTTCGGCACAAAACTCCGCCGGGAATGCCTGGCCAATGGGCTCTACCCCCCGAAGCCTCCACGCGCCTGCCAAGCCAGGCAAGAATGTCAGGCTGTCCCCCGGCGGGGATTTGAGGACTCGGAATTCCAAATCCGGCGTACCACCCTTGGCGTTCGACGGGACCTGGAAACAACACCCTCAGACCCTTGGCGCAAGCATCCTATTTTCTAACCTCGTCAGGCCGGAGCCAAGGGCAAATCGATGATGATGCGTGTGCCCAGGGGCGAGTTGGGCTCCGCGTGAACGTAGCCGTGATGGTCATTGATGATCTGGCGTACGATGGCAAGGCCCAGGCCCGTACCGCCCTTGCGAGTGGAGAAGTAGGGCAGGAAGAGACTGTCCTGATATTCCTTCGGGAATCCCCGACCGGTGTCGCTGATTTCGATCCGGACCGACCTCTGCGGAGCCCTGGTGAACGTACGGATTTCCAGGACTTTCTGATGCGCACTCCCGGCCATGGCCTCCAATGCATTGTCGAACAGGTTGACAAATACTCTCCTCATCTGCTCGGGATCGAGCCGCAGCAGTGGGACGTCAGGGGCAAGGGTCTTCACAACCTGGATATCCTGGATCCGCCCGTCGTAAAGACTCAATGTATCCAGGAGAACGCGGTGGAGGTCGGCATCCTCCAGCTTCACCGCCGGCATTCTTGCGAAGCGCGAGAACTCGTCCACCAGGTTCTTGAGCGAAGCGGCTTCCTGGGTGATGGTCCGGGCGCATTCTTCCAGCAGCGTGTTGAAGGATGCCAGGTCGCCCTCCCAGGCGGCGGGCAGGCCCGCGGGGATGCGGTCGTCAGCCCAGATCTGCCTGTACCTCCGCACAAGCCGCTCGGCCGAGAGTTGAATCGGGGTCAGTGGGTTTTTGATCTCGTGCGCCATGCGCCGGGCGACTTCCTGCCAGGCGGTCATCTTCTCGATACGAAGCAGCTCGGTGACATCGTCCAACACCACGACCCAGCCGGTCCGCTGTCCCGAACTGTCCAGCAGAGGCGTGACCGTAGCGGCGAGATGGAGCGTCTTCCCTGAGAGCGCCAGCTCTATGTTCCTGACGACGGGACCCAGAACTGCGGATTTGTGCAGCAACAGCCGCAGGGTGTTCAGAGCGGGTCCCTGGAGAACCTCTTCGAGTCCGACTTCACTCGCGGTCCCCTGCACCTGGAGCATCTGCATGGCCGCTCGGTTCATGGTGCGGACTCGGTAGTGGCCGTCCAGCGATATAACGCCGGTCGCGATGGTCTGCAGGATGGTCTCGATATAGCGCCTGCGGTCATCCAGCTCCACGTTGGTGCGCCGCAGGTTGTCCTGGGCGGCTTCGATCCGCGCCTTGTTCTCCTTCAGGTCGGCCGTCATCCGATTGAAGGACTGGATCAGGTCCTCGAGTTCGCCGAACGCTTCGCACTCAACCCGATGCTCCAGGTTGCCGGTGGCCACGGCCGCAGCCCCTTCGGCCAGTGCCTGTATCGGCACGGTGATCCGCTTGGCCAGGTACATGGCAAACCAGGAGAAGGCGAAAACGATCAGCAGCGTCGACAGAGCCAGGATCAGCAGGAAATTGAATCGCAGCTCGGTCTTTCCCGCCTGCAGTTCGTTATAAGCGCGATACGCCTCCAGAACCGAATAGGCCTTGAAGTTCACACTCTCAGGAACCCGGCTTTCCGTAAGGATCGCGCCTATGATCCGGCCGGCCTCATTACGCACCGGGACAGCGGCGCGCACGAGCTCCCGGATGGGATCACCCGCTTCGATGCGTCCAACCTGTGCATCCGGATGGCCGGCAAAGGCACGTTCGACCAGGCGTTTGACCTGTCCATCCGCGTCCTCATGCGAGACACGCGCACCGGATTCTGCCACGAGTGCGCCGTTGGTGGCGAACAGCCGCAGGCCGTCGACGGAGTATTGAACCCTCAGTTCCGTGAACATCTGATCCAGCCTCGGGCGCAGCTCGCGGTAATACTGTTCCTCGTTCGTGATCTTCGATGCAATCACTTCGGCGGCGCGGAGCGCGCGCTGCTGGGCTTCGGCGTAGTATTGCATGGCAATCGAGCGGCTGTTCTCAAGCATCTGATCCGCGGGCGCGCTGAACCACTGTTCGATGGAGAAGTTGATGAGACCATAAGCCAACAGGAAAAGGAGGACGGCAGGCAGCAGTGAAAGAACCACAAAGGTGCTGACCATCTTGCTCTTGAAGCGGCTCCCGACCTGCCCGCTCCGCCGCTCGAAATAGAGCTTGATCAGGTTCCGGCCGAGGACGGTGGCGAGTATCAGCAGGGCGAGAATGACCAGGGCGGTCGCGGCGTAGAGAAAGAACGTCATCCGGACGAATCGGGGACTCCCCACGGAGGTCTGGCGCAGGAACAACTGCGTCGCTATCAGCCCGAGAAAGAGAAAGGCGATCGTCGCCATTATGTAGCGACGAGTCTTCGAGCCGTCTTCCCTGGGCTTCTGCGCGAAACCAGAAAGCTGTGCCATGCCCTTGTGAAAACCCTGTGGTGACTGACGTATTTCCGGACTGCGCCCCGGATGATTCTACCGCAGAGCAGGCGAGGACGGAGAGAGGCAACTTGCTTACACCGGTTTGTATGGCTGGACCCGCTGTCGACCCCGAAGCATCGATGCGGCCCCTTGGATTCCGACATAGACCAGGACGATCATGTTCGATATAGCCTTTGGAACGCATCACCCTCAGACCATCAACTCTCGTACTATTCTCATCCATGGGCAGATCCACATCGGCGTCCAGGACGGATTCTTGGAGTCTCGTGACCGATGCCGGCCGGATGACAGCACCCACGGAACCACCGCGCCCCTCCCGCTTCGGCCAAGGGTGGCGGTTCGTCCCGCGCGCAGGGATTTGAGAATTCCGAACCCAGAATCGTCCTGACACGGCAGCCGGCCTCCTGCCTCCAATTGACTGGATCGCGCACCCGTAACGAGAACAAAATCCTCGTATCCAGGTCGAGAACGGTCCTAGAATCCCAGGGTCAGGGAGGACGCATCGTGAGAGTTCTGATCACCGGAGGCGCCGGATTCATCGGTTCGTATCTATCCGAGGCTTATATCGAACGCGGAGACGAGGTATGGGTTATCGACGATCTGTCTACTGGAAGTCTGGATAATGTCCAGAGCCTCCTGCATCACGCCCGGTTCCACTTTGTCAACGATACCGTGCTGAACCGTGAGGCGTTGCTCGAGCTCACAGGGACCTGCGATGTCATTGTCCATCTGGCGGCCGCTGTCGGCGTGCGCCTGATCATCGAGGACCCGCTCAAGTCGATCCACACGAACGTGGTCGGAACAGAACTGGTGCTGGAGCTCGCCAACAAGTTCCGCAAGAAGACCTTCATCGCATCGACTTCCGAGGTTTACGGCAGGAACTCCAAGGTACCGCTCCACGAAGATGACCTGCGCATTTACGGGTCGACGGTTCTGGCCCGGTGGAGCTATGCCGCGACCAAGGCGATGGATGAGTTCCTTGCGCTTGCATATTTTCGGACAAAACGACTCCCGGTCGTCATTGCCCGGCTGTTCAACACCGTGGGGCCGCGCCAGACGGGACGGTATGGAATGGTGGTCCCCCGCTTCGTGAGCCAAGCGCTCAGGAACGATCCGATCACCGTTTACGGGGACGGCACGCAGACGCGGACCTTTACCTACGTCGGCGACGTGGTCCGGGGAATCATGGCCCTGGTCGACGAACCGCGAGCGACGGGAGAAATATTCAACATAGGCGGCGAGGAAGAGATCACGATCAACGAGCTGGCCGCCCGAGTCAAAGCCGTCGCCGCAAGCTCCTCACCGATCGAACACATCCCGTACTCGGAAGCCTATCAGGAGGGCTTCGAGGACATGGAACGCCGGGTTCCGGACATCGGCAAGATCAAGAGACTGGTTGGGTATAGAAACACATACGACCTTGATGCGATCCTTGCCAAGGTCGTCGAATACGAGCGGACCAGGTAGGTTCGGCTCGCCTGCGGCAGCTATGTTCGCATCCGAGGTCCCATCGCCGACACGCCGGCACAATGAGTGCCCGATCTGCCACTGGAGAGAGACGGAGCTGTTTTGCGTGGCGGCGGATCGGGTGCGCCGAGCACCCGAAGAGAGCTGGGACGTCGTCCGATGCCGCCGGTGCGGCTTCGGGTGGACTGAGCCCCTGCTGGGCACGGAGGAGCTGAGCGGTTACTACCCGCCCACCTATCTCGGCACAATTGACACGAGGATCGGCGAATTCCTCGAGGGAAAGCTCCAGCGGAGCCGGTCCTGGCGGGGCGAGACGGAGAAAGTCCGGCTCGTCATGCGCTATGTCGCGAGCGGAAGGGTCCTGGATGTGGGCTGCGGCGACGGGAAGTTCCTGTGGGCGCTCCCCCCGGATCGATACGAGAGGGCCGGCATCGAGCGCTCGGCGAAAACCGTGGAGCTCGTGAGGCGGCGCATGCCGGATATCGACCTTGTCTCGGGCGATATCCACTCGCCGGAGCTCGAGCCCGGCCGCTACGACCTCATCACCTTCTGGCACGTCCTCGAGCACCTGCCGCGGCCGGACCTCGTCCTGGAGAGAGTGGGCAAACTCCTCCGGCCCGGCGGATGGCTCATCATTTCGCTCCCCTGCATCGACAGCCTGCAGGCAAGCCTGTTCCGCAGCTTCTGGTACGGCTTTGACGACGTGCCCCGCCACCTGCACCACTTCTCGAAAGCATCATTGAACCGGTTGCTCGAGAATGCCGGATTTCTAACCGTCCGCCACCTGTTGTTCTCGCGCCTCGTCAATTTCCACTCGCTCAAGCACAGTCTCCTGAACTGGAGCAATGAACGATTCCATTCGAGGATCCCATATTATGCTCTGAAACCGGCGCTTCTCGGGCTTGAGGCCTTCGAAAGAGTCACAGGACGATACGGTATCCGGACGGTAATCGCCAGGAAAAGACAGGGAACTAACGATTGACGAATGAATCGCAGGAAGAGAGGTTGATGTGAGGGTGTTCAGTTCGTGCGTTATTGCTGCCGTTGCCGCGCTCTCGGCGGTCGTGGGCGCCTCGGAAATGCGTCCCGCCAAACCGGAAGGCCAGGATTTGGGCGACGGCGTCCAGCTGTTCGCGGAAGGGAAGCTGGGAGATCCGGGGCAATTCGGCCTGCGTGAACTGGATACCGCACTGAGGCAAAAAGGGATCGCAACAGAGAGGGTGAGCGCACCGTCCGCGGCAGACGATGCCCGCATCATGGCCGGCATCGCAGAGAGTGCGCCGCAGATCCGGCATCTGATCGAGCGAGCCGGGGCTTCCGTCCCAGCTGAACCGGAATCCTACGTCATCCGCAAGACAGTGCAGGACGGATATCCGGCCTTGCTCGTCGCGGGCTCCGACAAGCGTGGTCTGATGTACGGGCTCTTGGAGGTCGAGCGCCAGGTCAACCGGCCAGGCGCCCCATCGACTTTGGCTGGAATCCTCTCTCATGTCACCGAGGACATCGCGACGCCGACTGTATCTGTCCGCGGCATGATCCAATTCCTGCACAACGCCGACCTTGAGAGGAGCTGGTACTACGACCCGGACTACTGGAAGAGCTACCTGGGCATGCTCGCGCGCTGCAGGTTCAATTCGTTCAACCTGGTTTTCGCGCACCAGACCCATTACCTCGCGCCCCCCTATCCTTTTCTGTTTGAGGTCGAGAAATACCCGCAGGTGAGGGTGCCTGGCCTTCGAGACGCGGATCGCCGGCGCAACCTGGAGACCCTGAGGATGATCTCGAGCACGGCGCGCCAGCACGGCATCGACTTCATCATGGGAATCTGGCAGCAACGTGCCTGGAAAGACCGCCAGCCCGGCATGGTCGAAGGGCTCACAGACGACATCCTCGCCGACTACGCGCGCCTGGCGATGGAGAAACTGCTGCGGCTCTGCCCCGATATCACCGGCATCCAGCTCCGGGTGAACGACGAGTCGGGCATCGAAGCGTCCCGGCAAACCGTCTTCTACCGCGGTGGCGTGCTGGCGGGTATGAAGGCGGCGGGCCGCCCGGTCCTCCTCGACCTGAGAGGATGGGGCGCGCTTCCCGAAACGATCGAAGCGGCAGCGGGGTCCGGCCTGCCGATGAGGCTGTCCGTAAAATACTGGGCCGAGTTCATGGGCATGCCTTATCAGGCCGCGAAGATGCTGCCCAGCTACTCCTACGTCGACTTCCTGCGTTATCCGAGGCGTTTCCCGGTGCTCTACCAGGTCTGGAGCCTCGGCTCGCACCGGTTGCTCCCCTGGGGCAGCGTCGACTGGGTAAAAAGGTTCGCCCCCACCACAAAGCTCGGCGGCGGCATAGGCTTCGAAACGTGCGCACCGCTCTCCCAAAAGGGCTTCGGCAACGCTCCAGGGGACTGGCGCATCCTCATACCACCGGAACGCGAGTACTACCGGTGGGAGTTCGAACGCTACTGGCTTTACTACCTGCTTTACGGCCGCCTGACTTACGATCCAGGGACTCCGTCCGATGTCTGGATGGACGAGTTCCGCAGGCGTTTCGGCGACAGGGGCGCCGCTGCCGTGTTCGACGCCTTCCAGCGCGCGAGCGACATCATCCCGTTCCTGGTCAGCTACAGGCTCAGCAATCCCAACATGTACATCTGGCCTGAAAAGCAGATGGGCGGACTGCTCGACTTCTACATCGAGGTGAAACCGGCGGACCCGGCGCGTTTCGCGGACTTCCAGGAATATGTCGCGCGCAGGTTGCGCGGCGCCGTCTCCGCGAAAATGATCCCTGAGGAGGCCAGCGAGAGGCTGCGCCGGATGGCTGAGGAAACCGAACGCGCAGTCGCCCGCGCCGACGCCCTCATCGATGCGTCGGGCAACAAGGAATATCGCGCCAACCGTGTCGATCTCCTGGTCCTTTCGCTGCTGGCGCGCTATCACTCGCGCAAGATCCTCGCCGGCGCAGCCCTTGCGCTGTTTTATTCGAGCGGGGACGCCGCGGTCCTCCGATCCGCACAGTCCCATGCTGCCGCAGCGCTTGGAACCTGGGAGCGGCTCGCCCGTCTGACGGAAGGGATCTATCACCCCAGGATGGTCTTCGGTCCGCAAGACACGGGGCACTGGAAGGACAACCTAGTCTTCGTGCGACACGACGTGGACAGGCTCAAAGAGGTCGAGGAGCTGTTCGAACGATACGGGCTCTTTGATGTGGGACTGGATTTCGGGCCGAAGATCACGATGCGCCGCCACCCCTATGAGCCGCCCTATGCAACCTCCTATTCTGTCGAGCGGCGCTTTCATCCGCTGGATCCGGAGACGGTCTATTCCCGGATGCGCGGATACGGCTGGCGCGAGGCAAATGGGATCGAGGCCCCCGCACCGATGCGCATCCCCTATGCCTCCCTGGAAGGAGACAATCTGGAGGGCCTGGCACTTCCCAGAGGAGTGCTCCAGCGGGATTATCTCAAAGGAACCGGCGCTTCCACGCTGCTCGTCGACCTACCCGATGGAGAGTACCGCGTCGTCTGCTTGGTGGGAAACATCCCTGAGGTTGCGAGTGGCCCCTTCGAGGTCAGGGCCCGCGCCGCAGCGGACACTCGGAGTGTGCGGTTCGAGCCAGACGAGACAGGGGACAAATGGCTCGACGTCAGCGTAACCGGCGGCCAGATGGCGATCGACCTCTTGCCCGGCCAGGGATCCGAGTGGCTGGTCTCCGGACTGACCATAACCCGGAGAGAGCCGCACATAGGGCATGTGCCCATGCGCGCGGTATCCCCCGGGGTCAGGACCGGCATATCCGCCACCATTCTAGCGCCGGACGGTGTCGATGCCGCGTGGCTCCACATGGTCAGCGGGGGAAGGGAGACAGCCGTCATTCCGCTGTCGCAGGATGCGGCTGAGTTCGGCGCATCGGTCCGGTGGCCGGCCTCGGCGGATAATGCCGGCTATTTCATCACCGCGAGGGACAAGCGCGGCTGCGTGGCCAGGGCCCCGGCCAGCGGCTGGTTCAACGTTGTGGTCGGCGAGGACCTCGAGCCGCCGAGGGTCCGGCACAACCCGCCGCCGGCCTGCAGGCCGGGAACAGACCTGTCGCTGGAATTCGAGATCGGCGACGACTCGGCCATCGGCGGGGCAAGGCTGTTCTACCGCCATCTGAACCAGACCGAGAATTACAGAGAAACTGCGCTCACGCAGGTCTCGGGCAAGTACCGAGCCTTGATCCCGGGGCGCTTCATCACGGCGGACCACGATCTCATGTACTATGTCGAAGCCGTTGACCGTTTCGGGAACGGTTCCTTCTATCCCGATCCCGATCGCGCCGCTCCCTACGTGGTTGCGAAATCCATCCACTGACGTTCAAGGCAACGACTTTGAAAGCGGGATGAGAGTGACATAACGCACGGCTGCAAAGTGGGCGCCGCGGGCACTTCTCAGTCACGCCGCCGGCCCAGGCTGTCGGACGGCGTCAAGAGGGTGAATCCGGTCAGACAACCTGCGGCATCCCCGCCGGCCGCGACCCGCTTCCGGAAGGGGAGAACTGTAATGAAGCAGATGCTGCCCCGGGAACGGCTGCTGACTGCGCTCGATCACAGGGAACCGGACAGGGTACCGATCGACCTGGGGGGAAACCAGACCGGCATTCACAGGGCAGCATACACGCGCCTGCTCCAGCTCCTGGGACTGGAGGAAGAGATTGTGGTCATGGATCTTGTCCAGCAGCTGGCTCTCCCCTCGGAGAGGGTGCTGGAGAGGCTCCACGTGGACACCCGGTATGTTTGGGCGCAGCCGCCAGCCGGCTTCGACAGCAGCGTGGTGCGAAGGGAACGGAATGGTCGCTTCTGGCAGGACTTTACCGACGAGTTCGGCGTGACCTGGTCCATGCCTGAGGATTCCCCGCGCTACTTCGATATCTCGCGCTCGCCGCTGGCCGGTCTCTCCCCTGACGAGATCAGAAAGTATCCGTTTCCCAGAGGAGATGACCGCACGCGGTTTGAAGGGCTCCGCAACAGAGCTTTGCGTATCAGGCGAGAGACGCCATACGCGGTGGTCAGCGGCATCTCGGGTGTCGTCTACGAGATCTGCTGGTACATGCGCGGCCTCGAAAATCTCCTGATGGACATGCTGCAACAACCTGAGGTGCTGGAATCCATTATCGATCGGACGCTCCAATTCTGGCTCGACTGGTTCAGGCTCTTTCTTGACGAGGCCGCGGATGTCGTGGACGTCATCATGATCGGGGACGACCTCGCCGGACAGGATGGACCTCTGTTTTCGCCGCGTATCTATCGTTCCGTCGTCAAGCCGCGACAGAAGCGCCTGGTCCAGTACATCAGGAGCCGCACGCGGGCGAAGATCTGGTACCACTCCTGCGGATCGGTCGTGGACTATATCCCGGACCTGCTGGATAACGGCGTGGATATCCTGAATCCGGTGCAAGTCGCAGCCAAGGGGATGGACCCCGGCGGACTCAAGTCCAGGTTCGGGCGTCAGATTTCCTTCTGGGGGGGTGGAATCGACTCGCAGCATGTGCTGCCGCGCGCGTCGCCGGACGACGTCCGCAGACACGTGTGGCGCAATCTGGATATCTTCAGTCCCGGCGGAGGATACGTCTTCGCAAACGTCCACAACATCCAGGCGGACGTCTCGCCCGAAAACGTACTCGCCTTGTTCGACGCCGCGTACGAACACGGGCAGCGATGAGAAACCGAGCGGGAGGACGGATCCCGTCTGGGTCTGCCCGTATTCTCCGGCGCCGGTTCCTATTGCACGACCTTGACGGACTTGATCAGAACGGTCCGGAGCGGGACGTTTTGATAAGGACCCTTGTTCCCGGTGGCCGTGCTCTCGATCTGGTCGACCACGTTCATACCCTTGGTGACTTTGCCGAACACCGCATAGCCGTACTTGTCCGGCGTGTCCCCCCGGTGATCGAGGCCTGCGTTGTCGACGGTATTTATGAAAAACTGCGACGTCGCACTGTTGATATCCGGGGTGCGGGCCATCGCGATCGTTCCGCGCACGTTCCGCCGGCCGTTGTTTGCCTCGTTGGGAATCGGCGGCCGGGTCGGCTTGCGGGTCATGTCGGGGGTGAAGCCGCCGCCCTGGATCATGAATCCCTTGATGACACGGTGGAAGATCGTGCCGTCATAGAAACCCGATTGCGCATAGGCAAGGAAGTTCTCGACGGATTTTGGCGCCTTGTCCTTGAAGAGTTCCACCGTGATGTCGCCCATGCTGGTCTGAATCACGACTGCCGGATTGTCGGGTTTCTTCTGTGCAAGAGCTGTGGCAGTAAGGGTCCCGGCCAGCACCAGGACGATGGCGGAAAGTAACTGTACGCTGAATCTCATCACAGTCATTGGCCTCCAATCGGGATCAGTCTGCTCTTCCGGAGTCTGCGCGACCGGGCATCTCATCTCCTGTGGAGAGGGATGCGGGATCTACAGACCTTCCCGCGTTTCCGCAGTAGAATATGCACGTTTCCGGCCCTGTTTTTCAATGCCATGTCGGACCACGTGAGTCTGAAAGACACCGCGTCCCTCGTTCCCGCGGCATATTGCGCGCCGGCCGCCCTTTGCACACGCTGGGACACACTATTCCCCGGCCGGCACCGCTCCTCAAGAGAGGGTGGCGGAGACGCCGAACCGCGTGCCCGGGACCGTTTACAGGACGCCGGTGTGCGTTCGTCTGAAAGGGAGGCAGTAAGAAATGCAAGGCAATTCGGGTGAGTGGCCGGAACGAATGAAGGAAGGGACCCAAGATGAAGAGATACGGCCAGCTGCTGCGGATCAAGCGAGACAGGATCAGGGAATACAAGGACCATCACGCTCATGTATGGCCGGAGGTCCTGCGCACGATCCATGACTGCAACATCCGCAACTACTCGATCTTCCTCCACGGCTATCTGCTGTTCGCCTATTTCGAGTATGTCGGCGAAGATTTCCCTTCGGACATGGCCAGAATGGCGGCCGATCCGAAGACCCAGGAGTGGTGGGTCATCATGAAGCCCATGCAGGAACCGGTTGAAACCCGCGCGGAAGGAGAATGGTGGGCGACCATGTCCGAGGTTTTCCACTGCGATTGACGCTCGGTCATCTGCGCGCTCCGGCGGTCAGAAGAATGAATCGAACCTCTAATTGCCTCCTCAAACTGGATCGCATGAACAAGGCCCTGCGGCACCAGGAGCCGGACCGGGTCCCCGTCAGCGATTTCTTTTGGGGCAGCTTCCTGGAGCGATGGCGCCGCGAACTCGGGCTTCCGGAGGACACCGACATCTATCGCTACTACGATCTCGACTGGATCGTGACCCTCCCGAACATGGACCCCCATATCAAACCGTTCGAGGTTCTCGAGCAGGACGAGGCTCACGTGGTCGTCCGGACAGGATTCGAGGCGGTGATCCGCAAGAGGTTCGATTGCCCCATGCCGGCTTTCCTCGCTTTCGAGACCGATTCGATCGAGAAGGCCGTTTCTTTCCGGTTTGACGACCCCCGCGATGAGCGGCGCTTTTTCAAGGGAGGGGACAATCAGCTCGCGGGCGTGGGCGACGGTTTCCGCCGCGACCTTCCACCGTGGATCGAAACCGTGAAGTCACTCCATCCGGATTTTCCGGTGTATGGCAGCGTCTGCGAAGGCCAGGAGATGCTGTGGCGGATCATCGGCTCCGAAAACGTCATGCTGTGGATCGGCATGTATCCGGAGGAAACCGGGCGTTTCGTGAAGCGAATCAACGAATTCTCGCTCGGCCTGGCCGAGGCCCAGATCGAGGCGGCCGGAGGCCTGCTGGACGGCATGGTGATCTGGGGAGACGTGGCCTATCGCAAAGGACTGTTTTTCTCGCCAGCCTATTGGCGCAGGCACTTCAAACCCGGCGTGAAGGCGATCGTCGACGCCTGCCACGCCCGAGGCCTGCCTGTGATCTACCACGGCTGCGGCAACATCCGCAGTATCTTCGAGGATTTCATCGAAATCGGGGTTGACGCGTACAATCCCCTCGAAGCCAAGGCCGGACTGGACGTGATCGAGCTCCGTCGAGAGTATGGCCACGGCATCGCCTTCTGCGGGAACATGGATGTCATCGCCTGGGCTGAAGCCGATCTGGAAGAGCTGAAGCGGGTCGTCCTGACCAAGTTGAATGCGGCCAAGGGCGGCGGCTACATCTTCCAGTCGGATCATTCCGTGCCCTCCAGCGTCTCCGGAGAGCGCTACGATTACGTGGTGAAGCTTGTCCGGGAATATGGTCGATACCCGCTGGACCTCGGCGAATACGACATCGATATGCGCTGACGACCGCGAGGGGAACGACCGCGAACGGTAGGCCAGGCCGCTGCCGACAGCGGCGTACGTCCGTCATCCGGCGAAGAGGGAACGCGACAGGCTTTTCGGCTTGCTGCCGGTTTTGCGCGGCCAGGTGGGGGAAATAGGTCATCTGCGCCGGCTGCCAACCGAGCTTCACGACCTCGAAGTCTTGTGCCGTCACCGAGTGAAAAGCAGGGTTCAGGATGTCGTTGTTCCATCGCGTATCGTATGTGCCGCTCACGTACATGTCCGATCCGTTGTCCGCAACGATCAGGCCATACCGTTTCATCGCCCGGAAGATCTTCTGGATCTCCGGCTTGTAGCCTGAAATATCGAATCCGGATTTCAGACGGAGCCTGGCTCCCATGGGCAGCGCCAGCGGATTCGATCCGGCCCGGTGTGATGCCGGATAGACGTAGCCGTTTGTCGCCCGGACAGTGACGCGGAATGCATGTCTTATCTCATCTGGACCGTAGACCTCTTCGTAGCGGACGAGTCCCGGAACCATGGCGAGGCCGGCGGCGTCCGCCGAAGTCCATCCATCCGGGCGCCGGTCGTTTCTCTTCAAATCAAAGAAAGCGCCCGAGCCTGCCACCCAGCGGCTGCCGTCAAAAAACACGTTGTAGAGCTCGTACAGGTGCTCATTGTCGCGATCGACGATCAACATGTGCCTGTCGGCGTACCTGCGGAGGTCGACGTTTCCAGGCTGGCCGCCCTCGATCCAGCGCGGCTGCGTGATCGCCTCGTCGGGGATCGGATAGAATGGATAGCTCCGGCCGGAGGAATGGTCGACCCCATCGCTTTCATCGGCGTAGAGAAACTCGACGGCTTTCTTCGGCTGGCCGGCGTCCACGACGATGTAAGGGAAGCCATAGATTTCCACGCTGCCCGGCGCAACGTCGCCGCCAAAGTCGGGATGAAGCCGTTTTGCGCCCCCGCTGTTGATGAAATCTATGAACAAGGCGGAGCCCGGATCGAGCGGAGCCGAGCCGATATCTAGGTTCCACCAGTTGTCCGGCGGGAAGAGAGGCGAAGGCAGGGGCCCCCCCCGAACCGGCGCGCCCGCGAAAGCGGCAAGGCAGAGTGACAGGATCACCATCTGCACACCTGCCACGCGGGAAACTAAAAGGGGCCCAAGCCCGCTCCCCGTTTCATTGATTGCTCGGTACGATTATACAGGGATATCGTGCACCTCCAGCTCCTGGACGAACTCGATCAAGGGCCGGTCATGTGCCGAGGCGCGAGCACCGGGTAGATTCAGGGCACCAAGGGAGAGTCCCGGCCAGAAGTATTGCCTCGCGCGATATCCGGCTCCAGAACGGGCTCGGGTCTTGCAGGCGCTGACAGATCTCGCTTGCGGTAAGAGGAAGGACATCGACAGGGACGGGGGCCTCCAGAAACGCCGCAAGCAGCGGCGGAATTCGATCCGCCACCTTCTCTTCAGGGCTGGAACGCAGACAAACGAGGATGTCGGCATCACTCCGCAGACTGTAATCTCCCCTGGCAAGCGACCCGAAAAGCGCGACGCCCTGTACCTCCAAGTCGTCCTGCAGCAGTTGTTCCGAAATCCGGCGCAGCGATCGCAAGACTTCGTCGCGGTCAAGAAATCGCGCCCCGGCAGAAATCGATGATCGCATTTGCATCGGCAATGGCGGCTTCGGCTTCAGCCCGTGTATAGAAGTCCCCCGGCGCGCCGCTATCGAACCCGTTGGGATATCGGGGAAGAATGTACAGCTTGTCCAATCGCATCGCCGTCTCCAGGAGGGCTTGCGTTATCCCCGACTGGTCCGGCAATTCCTTCAGCAGCTTGCTGACAACGTGGCCCCAGCCCTCCCCGTGGCGGTGTTCATAGACAGCCTTGACCGCTTTCTCCGCCGCCTGTTGCGAGGCAAAGCAGGACCATTCGAAGTCGCCGTCCTCTAGCGGCACTTTCCTAGTTATCGGCATCCCTGAGAGAC
>JACADW010000102.1 GCA_013388445.1 Acidobacteriota bacterium
GCCACGATAGTCGGTGAGAATGGCGGCCTGACTGCCGCGCAGTTTCTCCAGGCTCATGTCTTCGCCGAGCGTGGTCCCGAATGCGAATTCAATCCCCGCGGCCCGCAGATTTTCGATTTCGTGGTCCAGCACCTGCTCCGGCAGCCTGAAGGCAGGGACCGCAAAACGGAGCATGCCGCCCGCCTCCTGTTCGGACTCGTAGGCCGTAACCCGGTAACCCGCCTGCAGGAGGAGCCAGGCCGCCGTGAGCCCCGACGGTCCTGTACCGACCACGGCCACGCTGTCGCCGTTGCACTTGGCGATCCGCGTTCGCGGCTTCCATCCGCGTTTCACCGCCTTTTCGACCAGAAAACGCTTGAGGTCTCGGATCCGGAGTGCCTCATCCTTCTGGCCTCGCACGCAAGCCTCCTCGCACGGATGGTTGCAGATATAGGCACAGATCGACATCAGGGGATTGCCGGCCGTGAGTAGTTCGTAGGCCTTCCTGAACTCTCCTGAGGCGATCTTACTGATGTATCCCTGGGCGGGGACCGAAGCAGGACAGGCATATACGCAGGGGGCTACGAGGTTGGCGTCTTTCAGACGTGCGTGGCCGGCGTAAAGCGTGACGTCCGGCGCGGCGGTTATCCTGGACGGAACAACGCTCGTCATCGCCTCCAGGGAACCGTAACTCTGCTTCTCGAACCAGATCTTGAAATCCCTGACCAGACCCGGCAGGAACCCGAAACCGGAGATCAGGGTCTCTGCGCAGATGCCGATGAGATTCGCGCCGCAGAGGAACATTTCCGCGGCGCTCTTCCAGTCCCGGATGCCTCCCGTGCCGGTGATCTTCACCGAAGGGCCGTTTAGGCGCCTGATCTCATACACGTCCCGGAGCGCCAGGGGGCGCACCCAGGTGCTGCTCATGCAGTGCATCGAGACTTCCTCCTGCAGCATCACCGGAGAACGGGACGGATCGTCAAGATTTACGTGATGGATCGCGAGCCGGTTGGCGGTCGTGCCGACCGCGTCAGCACCCGCTTCGTAGCACGCCTGAGCGACGCGTGCGATCCCGCCTCCCTCAGGAGTCAGCTTGACGAAGAGCGGGATGCTCGTGGCTGCCTTTACCGCCTGGACGATCTCTCGAACCAGCTCCAGCTCCTGGCCGAGGCTCGCGCCGGTGCGTGGCCCGGCGGTGGTGCCCTCGCTCAGTTCCACGTTGTAGGACATGTTCGGGCAGCACATATTGAGCTCGTTGACGTGCGCCCCTGCCGCCTCGAACTTTCGTGCCATCTTTACCCAGCCCTCCACCCCCTCGCTTCCGGCGTACGTGATGTTTGAGAAGAGCACTATCTCGCGCGTGCTGCGGCGCCCCGCCTCCATCAGCCGTAAGCCCTCTTCGAAAGTCAGGCGTCGCTCGGTTGTGAACGAGAGAATGCCGTCTCTGTCGTAATAGGCGTAGCGGGGATGCCTGTTGATATAAGGCTTGGGATCGATCGTGAGTTTCAGGCTGGCTCCGCCCCAACCTGTTTCCTCGATGCGCATCAGCTGCTCAACAGTCATCGTAGTGGGACCGGAGGCGACGTAGAACGGATTGCGAAACCTGACACCGGCGATCTCGACCGGCAGGAGTATGTCGCGTTTCCTCAATTGCATGATCGAGTCCTTTTCAGAAACTGCCTCAGGAGCCGCGAAGCGAACAGCATGCCCTCACGCAGTGTAATGCCCGGGAACACGCGCCCAAAGAGGTGATTCCTTGACAGGACTGCCGGCTCACAAGCTTCCATCGCCTTGGCAAAAGCACACCCCGCTCCCGAATCCTTCAAATCCAGCGGCCGTAAACGGTCCTGCCCGTCGCGCTCGATTCGTACAAAGCATGAATGATCTCGAGGCAGGCCAGGCCGGCTTCTGCGCTAACCCCGTAAAAGGGCTCCCTGTTGAACCTGACACAGTCCATAAAATAGGCGAGCTCTGACACATATCCCATATTGTAGTACTCATCGACCGCCGGTTTCAGCCAGCCCCGGTTATGATCCAGCTTCTCGATGGTATAGGAGACGCCGGCGGGCGAGTAGAGGTCTATGGGCGAGCTATGTGTCAGGTCGGCCTTGATGACGCCCGCCGTCCCGTATATTTCGACTTTGTCCTCCATTCCCCCGAGGGTGATGTAGTTACCCTCTACAAATCCAAAAACACCGTTCTGGAATCGCAGGATCCCGATGCCGAAATCCTCACCGCTGTTGCCCTTGTGAACGAAGTTGCTTTCGAGCCCACCAGTGGTCTTGCCCGTAACCTCGACCACCGGATTCGAGCCCTTCCCCACTAGATGGAGAAGATAGCCGACGGGATGTACACCCAGGTGAAGGAGGCTGCCGCCACCGCAGGTTTTCTTGTCCCTGGCAAAGGGGGAATGGGTACCGCTGTGGACCTCCTTGGCTTTGACGTAGAGTATGTCGCCGACGGCTCCTTCATCAAGCAGTGCGTCTATGCGCTTCATGGTCGGCGACAGGCACCAGTCCTCGGCATAGAAGAGCCTGGTCCCGTTCTTTCTGCAGACCTCAATCATGTGGCGCGCATCCGCGATCGTGGTGGCCAGGGGCTTCTCGCAGACTGCATCGATCCCGGCTTCCGACGCGGCGACCGCAGCGTCATGGTGGAGAAAATTCGGAATGCAGATGGAAACAAGGTCGAGGTCTTCTCTTGCGAGCATCTCGCGGAAGTCTTCGTACGCCGCAGGTATCCGCCACTTCCGGCAAAAGGGTTCCAGGTTGTCGAGTGCTGCGACGGCGACGAGTTGCGCGTATGGGGATCTGCTGTAAGCATCGCAGTGAAAATCGGCCGCGAATCTCGAGCCGATGACGCCAATCCTGACTTTTTCCATTTTCGTCCCTCTCACACCGGGAAGGCGGATACCAGGAGCAGGGTCGGCTCATGATATCTCTTCCCCTGAACGGGGTGATGCGCATCAAACTTGTGCATTGGACTGGTTTCGGATTCCTGGATCCCTCTGCCTTGCCGTCCTCTCGCACATCGAATTGGCAGTCCGACCGGGTCCGTTCCGCAAGCGGGAGGGGAGTGCGCCGGGTCGTGCAGGTCGGGCATCAAGGGAACCTACGCAGACGATGTCGCGCACAATCCGGAATTGATTGGAATGACGCGCCCAATAGAATTACCGTCCTTGCACCCTACGAGGAAGACTCAGAATTCAAAATTGGATATCCTCTCGGCTGTTCAAGAACGTCCAACAGGGAACTCGTCGGGTCCACCGGCTAAGAATCTAGCGGGCAATCCAGCTTGGGTCAACCCGATTGAGGCGCGGGATGTGTGCTCCCGCGCGTCTGCATAAGCGTGGCGACAAGCCCGGGGCATGAGCCGGCCGCGGCATCCGGGCGCGGGCGATGACGGGGAGCCGTGTACTGGTGACCCCGAAAGCTTTCCGATAACACTGTAAATTGCCGGCGTGCGACCGGTGCCTCAGGAACGCGCTTTTGCGGCGGGGCCTGTCACGGTAAAATCCGGTCTGGCACGTGAGCCGGAGGCCGTTGACAAGACCATTTTAAAACCGGGGTAATGATATGACGGACAAGACTGCTGTGAATGCTGGCGCGGGTTTCTCGCTCTCGAATGCTCAGAAGACAATTCTGACGGTTCTGAGGATAGCGATCGGATGGCATTTTTTGTACGAAGGCGTGACGAAGCTCTTCGTATCGGGGTGGAGCGCGGCCCCTTATCTGCAGACTTCAACCTGGGTCTTTTCGGATTTCTTTCACTGGATTGCAGCCACGCCTTGGGCTCTGCGGGTGGTGGATCTGCTCAACATATGGGGGCTCACCCTTGTCGGGATAGGGCTGATGCTCGGGTGCTTCACGCGCATCGCCAGTCTGTTCGGTGTCCTGCTCCTGCTGATGTATTACCTCGCGCATCCGCCGCTTATCAGCTCGGATTTCCGGCTCCCTGCGGAAGGGCGGTACTTCGTCATCAACAAGAACCTGATCGAACTGCTGGCGCTCTGTCTCTTTATCGTTTTTCCAACGCGGACCTTTGCCGGACTCGATCGCCTGTGCAGCGGTCTGACGGCCAGGATCAAGAAGTATCTGGAGGGCCGAGAGAGAGGATCACTGCAAGATCGTACCGAACCTGCCCCGGAGTCGCTCAGCCGTAGAGAGCTGGTCGGCAATCTGGCCGCTGTTCCGGTTCTCGGCCTCTTTGCATGGGGTGCGAACCGGAAACACAATTTTGAAAAGATGCACGCGATCACCGGTGCCACAATCACACTGCAGGAAACGGCGCTGAAGGATCTCAAGGGTGAATTGCCGGCCGGGACCGTCGGGAACCTGAAAATGAGCCGGCTGATCCTGGGATGCAACCTCATCGGGGGCTGGGCGCATGCCCGTGACCTCATCTACGTGTCATCCCTTTTCAAGGCCTACAACACCGACAGGAAGGTATTCGAGACCATCGAGCTTGCCGAGAAGGCGGGTATCAACATGATGCAGCTCGTCACCCAGCAGTACCCGCTGTTTCACAAGTACTGCAAGCTCGTTTCGAACAAGATGCAGACCATGTGCCAGGTATATCCGACCGAGAAGGACATGAAGACGGACATCGACAAAGCCATCGATGCCGGGGCCACGACGCTCTATGTGCAGGGCGCATATGCCGAGCGGTTCGTGCATAGCGGTCGGGTCGACCTCCTCGGCAAGTGTCTGGACTATATGAAGAGCCAGGGATACGTCGCCGGGATAGGCTCTCATGCCATTGAGGTGATCATCGAGGCCGAAAAGGCGGGGCTCAATCCTGATTATTATGTGAAGACGCTGCATCACGACCGATACTGGTCGGCCCACCCGAGAGAGAATCGTGTTCCTTTCTCAGTGGACCAGGGGCGATCGTCCGATCACAACCACTTCCACGACAACATGTTCGATCTCTTCCCGGAGCAGACCATCGAGTTCATGCGGCAGGTCCGCAAGCCATGGGTCGCATTCAAGATTCTCGCCGGAGGCGCGATCCCTCCGCACGACGGTTTTCAGTTCGCTTTCGATAACGGCGCGGACTTCATCTGTGTCGGCATGTTCGACTTCCAGATCGTGGAGGATGTGAACATTACTCTAGAAGCCCTGGCCAAGTGCTCGCAGCGGGTCCGTCCGTGGCTCGCTTAGGAGGTGGAAAACTGAGGCTCGGCCGCACGGCAGGTCCAGGCATCCCGGGCTTCGTGCTCACAGCGATTTCGCGGCGGGCTCTCGGTCATTGCCTCCGCACCTGGTCCCGGCTATATCGCATCCTCTTCCTGGTTGCGATGGGCGCGTGCTCGCGGGAGTCGACGGAACCGGTCACGCGTTCGTTTGCCTCGATGGGGACTCAGGCCTCCGTTACGGTCGCTGCGGAGTACCGCGACCGGCTTCCTGAGCTGACAGAGGCGGTTCATGAGGTGCTCCGGCGCCTTGAAGACCAGCTAAGCACATATCGCAGTGACAGCGAGATATCCCGGCTCGCCGCCGCCGCGGGCCGTTTCCCAATATCGGTGTCCGCCGATACGCGTCGGATTCTGGAACTTGCAAGAAGGTACGGGGAACTGAGTCGCGGCGCCTTTGATGTCACCGTCGCACCGCTTGTGCAGCTGTGGGGTTTTGGAAGGCGGGCACGGCACAGTGTCCCTGATCCCGAAGTGATCGAGGATCGACTCAGGCTGGTCAACTTCCGGAGCATCGAGCTCCAAGGAGGATCAGCGTTTCTCCCTGCAGGGATGAGCCTCGATCTCGGAGGAATCGGCAAGGGATTTGCGGTCGACAAGGCGGTCGAAGTTCTCCGCCGTTCGGGTGTCCGTGCGGCCATGGTGGATCTGGGCGGGAACATCCGGGTCCTTGGTCAGGCCGAACCTGGAACGTCCTGGACTATCGGCATCCGAAATCCGTTCGAGAGTGAGCGCGTGCTGGGCGTGATCAAACTGCCCGATGGCATGGCCGTCGCAACATCCGGGAATTACGAGCGCTTTGTCGAGATCGGAGGGCGGCGCTACTCGCACATCATCGATCCTCGCACGGGCTATCCTGTCGAGGGAATGGCGGGAGTGACCGTTGTCTCCCCGGATGCGACGGGCTCCGACGCTCTCTCCACCGCACTGTTCGTGCTGGGCGTGGAATCAGGATTCGAGGTGCTCAAGGATGTACCGGGCACGGAGGCGCTCTTCATCCGGGACCGGGATCCGGTGGAACTCTGGCTGACGCCCGGCATGGCGACGCTTTTCACAGCCGTTCCCGAGTACGAGCCCGCAATCCGTGTGCTGTCGGCAGAGGCTCGCAAATGAGGAGCGCGGCAAGGAATGATGGTGATGGCCGGCTCCATGTCATCCGGTAGCTATTTGGATCTCAAAACCAGGATACCGTAGATGAGGAGCGCAGCGAGCCCGAGCAGGATCGAACCGACAAGGACCCCGACCGAACTCAGGAGGCTAGCGCCTGAAGTGATTCCGGATGCTGGAGAGGACCGATTCCAGCGATTCCACGGGAGTCGAGCGGATGTAGCGGCCGAGGCCGGGAATCCAACTGACCATTGCCGGAACGTCGCGGCTCAGGCTGGCAGACTCGCACTCCACGATCACGCCATCCTCCGTCTCCTGACATCGCCACCAGCTCACCAGCCGCCACAGGAAGCCGTGGTCATCCCCAGGCGGACGCTCACGCTCCTCCGGAGTCCCAGGGTTCTCGAGCTCGGCGATTCGTGTCGCGTTACTCCAGCTGAATACGCGCCCGGGGCCCACGGTTCTGTATTCAGCCTCCTGCTCGGTGTTATAGCAGGCGGTGAAGAAAGCCTTGGAACGGCTGAGGCGGTAAAAGATCCTGAAATGGCCGTTCTTTCGGGAGATGAGCCGGGAACGCTCCACGTCAGCGAAGTTCCCCCCGTGGTGATCATAGTCCTGCAGGAACCTTAGCAATTCAGGCATCTTCACACCAGGCAACATGACGATTCCCCAGACATGATGGATTTCGCCCCCGGGCACGGCAAGTTCCTGTCCGGGCGGTACGATGCCGCGGCTCACACGCTGGACGACGATATCACCCGCGCGGAGCCTCTCCGCGACTTTTTTTCTCTCGTTGCCGGACAGGTGATCCCGGGCGAGGAACCTCGCTGGGTCGGAAACCTGACGCCTTACCCGCTCCTCGGCCCACGCGTGGTAACGATCCCAGGCTGCGATAGTGGCGGGCTGGAGCTTGACGATTAGGACATCGGCGAACGCGATCGGGCCGAACAGGCTCGCAACCGAGATGAGACCGGCGCGTTTCGCGATTGAGCCGATGGACATGACAGGATCTCTCACCAGAGTCTGTCTGGCCCGCTCCATGGCTGTCAAGACCGGATTCACGCGCCGATCCAGGGGTTCTGATGCGGGTCGAGCCGGCTGAAGAGGATACAGCACGCCGCCTCTGCCGACATCTGCCGCCTTGTCTCCTGGTATCCGGGAGGCGGCGCGTCTCTTTGCCGCTTACGTGAAGGTCAGGCGCAGTAGTAGGATTTTAACGTACTGAAAACCGGCTGTCAGAGAAGGAGCGAGATGAAGAGGATCCGGCTCGTTGCCGTTGACCTCGATGGCACGCTGCTCGATGACCGGAAGCAGCTTCCGGCCGAGAACCGTGAAGTGCTGCAGGAGATCGAGAGACGCGGGTTACTCATATCCATAGCTTCCGGGCGCATGATATCCACGATCGAGAGCATTGAGTCGCAGCTGGGTGTCGACAGCATCATCATCGCGTATAACGGGGCGAAGGTTCTGGGCCAGAGCAGGGAAGGGCGGCCGCTCCTCGTCCACAGACCGATCCCGGCTGCGGTTGCGGAGTTCTTTATCCGTTTTTCCCGGGAACATGGTTACCTGCTGAACCTCTACCACGAAGACCGCCTGTACGCCGAAGATGGTCCGCTCCGGCGTCCCTTCATGGAGATCTACAGCACCCGCACTGGAGCGGAGTACAACGTGGTGGCAAATCTGGAAAAGGAGTTCGCAGGCGTGAGCCCGACGAAATTGATTCTCCTTACGCACGAGAGTGAGCGAGACCGCCTGCACGACGAGCTAGGCGCAAAGCTTTCGGGGCAGGCTTCCATCACAAAGTCTGAACCGGAATACCTCGAAATAATGGCGGCCGGCGTTGACAAGGGTAGTGCGCTGCCGCTGATCGCCGAGCACTATGGCATCCCGACCGATGAGATGATGGCGGTCGGTGATGCAGAAAACGACATTGGCATGCTCCGGGCGGCTGGCCTGGGTGTAGCACTCGCGAACTCATCGCCGGACGTTAGGGCGGCTGCGGATGTCGTAACGGAACGGACAAACAACCAGGGGGGAGCCGCAGAAGCCATTCGCCGCTGGGCCCTCCCGACTGCAGAGTAAGGTCGTTCTTTCGCCCGAACCCTAGCTACCCACCCCAGAGGAAGGGGTCACTCAAGACTGACGGAAGGGTGCCGGCTCAGGATGGCTTCCCTGTCCCTTTGCACTTCTGGCAGGTACCACTCCCGAGGCAGCTGGTGCAAGTTCTTGGGGTGCCGCCTGCAGGCTCACGGCGGACGGTTCCGGCGACGACCGGGACGGGAGCAGGGAGTCTCCGGATGATGTGACCCTTTCCGCCACACTTCGGGCACTTGCCCGTCCCTTGACAGCTTATGCACACCTGCTTCTCATCGGCCTTCATATGTCTTCTCCTTTGGTCGGGTCATGTCCTGCCTGATCTCTCGCGGCTTGCTGGCTCGCAGGCGCTGCATGCCGGTGATACCAGTCCGTTCTGATGCCTCCGTGGGTCGGACTGCCCGAAGTTCCTGCCCTGCGGACGGGTGCGGATGCTCCATCGTTGGCGCCAGGTGCTATACTCGCACGTCCACAACCTCCAGGCAAGGTTCGCGTGGAATTGCAGGTCGGCCCAGATCGACCTCGCTCAGAAAGGGGGACAAGGGTATGCGTAAGATTCAAGTACTTCCCATGGCTTCATCCTCCATTCTTTTGGCCCTGCTGTCAGCAGTTCCGCTCGAAGCCCAGTCGCAGCGCACGAAGGATGTCGAGGACCGCATGCTGAAGCAGGCTGATGCCAATATCGAGAAATACAGGAAAGGCAGTGTATCGGTCCGATTCATCAACAAGGAAGGAGACTCTCTCCGGGACGGTGCCGTGGAGGTGATACCGCAAAGACATGATTTCCTGTTTGGATGCATCCTCTTCGACCTTGTCCGCAGCGAGAATACCTACCGGCAGGAACTGTTCAAGGAGCGGTTCAAAGCCCTGTTCAACTACGCCGTTTTCCCGTTTTACTGGCCGAGCTACGAGAGCCGTCAGGGAATGCCGCGCTGGGAAGACATGCAGGCGGCGCTGGATTGGTGCAGGCTCAATGCGATTACCACGAAGGGACATCCTCTGGTATGGGCATGCAGATCGGGTGTGCCCCCATGGCTATCGGGATACTCCGTCGAGGAGACCGTGGAACTGCTCAAAGCGCGCGTGGCCAACACCGTCAGGGGATTCAGGGGTCTCATCGACATCTGGGATGTCGTCAACGAACCTATCAACGTCAAGACCTGGAACAGAAAAGCCGCGCACCTGGAGGATGGGAACGACTGGGGGGTCGAAGAGCCGATCTCGGAGGTCGCCGACTATGTGGAAGCCGCGCTCCGGTGGGCCCGCGATGCCAATCCTGGCGCGACGCTCATTGTCAACGAATACGGCACACTCGCGAATGAGAAGGCCCGCGAGCGCTTCGATGCACTGCTCGCGGAACTGACTGCCCGGAAGGCCCCAATCTCGGGCGTGGGGATCCAGGCCCACGAACCGCGCCAGGAATGGTTTTCGCCCGAAGAGGTGTGGAAGACCTTTGATCTCTATGCCCGCCACGGTCATCCGGTCCATATCACTGAACTGCACCCGCAGTCCTCAGGGAAGCAGATCACCGGCGGCTGGCGCACCGGAACCTGGACTGCGGAGGCGCAGGCCGAGTTCACCGGTCAGTTCGTACGCTTATGCTTCGGGCACCCGACTGTTGCTTCCATAAACTGGTGGGGGCTTTCTGATCGGAACATCTGGCTGGAAGGCGGCGGCCTCATCGACGAGGAGTACAGGCCGAAGCCGGTCTTCGAGGTTCTCGACAGGCTGATCAATAAGGAATGGAGGACCCGGATCTCCGTCCGGCTCGACAGTGCCGGAGTCGCATCGTTCCGCGCGTTTTTCGGCACGTACGACCTGAAGCTGACGACGAAAGACGGCCGGGTGCGCAGTTATCCGATCCATGTTCGAAAGGACGAGGAGAACTCCTGGGTCTTCACTGTCAGGGATTGACGCAGCGCCGTTCTGAGCCGCTCGGCCTCGACAAAGATCAGGCGGTACGTCAGGGCGATGCTGGGAATACGCCGATCTCGTGGAGCAAACGGCGTTGCGCGCCGGCGCTCATCGGCGGGCGGCTTGCATGACCGCGAGACAGCCGGCACCACGCATCGCAGCGGACCGCGTCACTGCCCGCCCGCGACCGTGCGGAAGCCAAGCTGCCTGCAAGAGCGTGCCCGTGCTGCCTCAGCCTCCCGATGCTTTCTCCTGTTGCAAAGATCTCTGGTAGGCCTTCCAGCCAGGGCACCACGTCGTGTGCCATCTCCAGAGCCGCGCGAGCCACGAATTCGGCTTCGCTTCTGCCCTTCGACGCATCGGACACTCCGCACAGCGGTGGATCGCTTCCATGGGACTTTTCCCTCCAGATCTCACGGCAAAATCGCTGTCCCCCTCTCCGTCACCCAGGGTCGTCAGAGGATCGACGTCCATCACACGGATCTCCGACGCTGGCGTCGGGCTGCCTGCCTCGGGATCGACCGCCGGCACAGGGGCGGATCAAACCCATAAGGATCGTCAGCGAACGGATCTTTCGGCGCGGATCTGGTTGCCTTAACTCTCGCCTACTGATCGTGTCTCGAGATCCGCAGGGATGGGATCGGTCAGACTCGCCCTTCCAGCTCAGGATCCCATTCGTATTTCGTGCAAGACCTATTCAAGCCCAGTTACCGGCTGCCCTCACCAGTCCGCAGCGGTTCGATTCTTTCATGTGAGTCCGAAGCCGTCAATCAGTCTGACTGCCGTACGGCGCGTCAGCGCAGCATGCTGGGAGAAGATCCATCTGCGTGGGATCGGCGAGATCTGCATCCCGGTTCGGGGCCCGATCAGCGCGCGTGGGGAGCGACCGCTGTTTTGACACTGGCGGCCTCAGGGTCTTATACTGGCCCTGGTTCAAAGAGAGCCCGGTCTTGGTGCGGATCCGGCGAGGTTCCACGTGCTCGCCGGAAGACAGACCCATTGAATCCTTTGTTGAGGACGCTGCCAATTCCGGTGGCGCCTTGAAGGAGAAGATGCCATGAAAAGAACACGGATTGGCCTGATTCCTGGGTTTTCATTGCTTCTTGGAATCGCTCTGACCACAGTTGGCTGTGGATCGGCTCCCACAGCCGAGATCAATGCCTCCAAGACGGCACTATCGGCGGCTCAGAGCGAGGAGGTCCGGACCTACGCTCCGGAGAGCCTCAAGGCCGCCGAAGATGAACTGAATAAGGGCCTGGCTGAGGTCCAGGCCCAGGACGGCAAGTTTTTTATCTCGAGGGATTACAAGCGTGCTTCGGAAATGCTGAAGTCTGCGGCCGAACTGGCCGAGAAAGCCAGGGCGGACGCCCAGGTTAACAGAGCTAAGATGAAAGCAGACGCTGAGGCGATCCTCGCGACGCTGCCAGCGCTCGTCAGCGATGCGAAGAAGGCCCTCGCCAGAGCACCCAGGGGAAAAGACACCAGGGCGGATCTTGAAGCGATGCAGGAGGATCTCAGGCTGGGCGAGGAGGCACTCAACGAGGCCACTCAGGCAATGTCACAGGAGAGGTACTTCGACGCCTTGACCAAGGCTAACTCCGCGAAGGAGAAGGCTGATTCGATAATCGAGCAGGTCAGCCGGGCCTTGTCAAAGGTCGGACGGCGCGATTAGGACCCTGGATCTGGAGCAGGCTTGTTTCACTCCGGTAAGCGAACAAGGGCGGCCTCAGGAGCCAGGCTGGCCGTCTCCACGGCCGGCATCCTGGTTGTTGCCGTAGTGGTTCTCGGACTCTCCGTCCGGGGACGGTTGGCGCTCCGCTCCCGTCCCTGGCATCTCGAAGCCTTTGTGCGGGCCCAGGTTGCCCGGTGCCACACGGTACCGGGCCCGGACGGATTTGATGAAGAAATAAGTCAGCTCAGGGGTCGTGCCGAAGCCGCGGATGCGCGCCTTCGAGTTACAGACAGTATGTCGTGGTTCCGGCGGGACTACTTCCCGTGCGTGAGCGACCTCCTCTCCGTCGGTCTTAATGCTTACCTGATCCGCCTGAAGCAGGCACAGCGCGCGGAGGAACACCGTACCAGACTCGCGGTTCTCGTCGGCTCTCTCGAGCGGGAGATGGTATCGAACGGTGGGAACGGCGATGCCTGGACGCGATACGAAATCCGGGACATCATAGACCGGAGGCGGGCGGAAAACCTTCTTGGCGAGGCCCGATTTCTTCGCGACTCGGACCAGATCGAATCGGCATTGACTTGCGCCATGCGGGCATGGGAGGCTTGGCGAAGTTACAGCCGAAGAGCTGATTCAGAGCTCGCGCGCTTCCAGGACCCCTTCCTGCTGGAGCAGTGGGACCGGCAGGCTGAAAACCTGCTCCGATGGACCTTCCAGACCGGACGCCGCGCCATCCTCGTCAGCAAACTGGAGCACCACTGCCACGTCTTAGCGCGAGGGAGAATCGAGAAGACATACGATGCAAACCTGGGCAGGAACTGGCAGCGTCCAAAACTGCGTGAGAAGGATGCATCCACGCCTGAGGGTCAGTACAGAGTTTTACGCATGATCAGAGCCGGCAAGTACGGGCTCGCGCTGCTGCTCAACTACCCGACGGAATCTGACTGGCGGCAGTTCCGTAACTTGAAACGCGAAGGAATGATCGATCCCCGCGCGCGCATAGGCGGCAATATCGAAATACACGGAGACGGCAGATCGGGTGTTGATTGGACCGACGGATGCATCGCATTGTCCGACAGTGATATGCGCGAGCTATATGGGTTTGCTTACCTGGGCATGCCGGTTACCATCGTCGGAACCTGTAGGATTTCGGCTTCCACCCGGGGGGACTGACAGGTGCGAGTCGGATTCGAGCCATATTTTGGTGGGTATTGGACCGGACGTTCCCGCCTGCTCTGGCTGGCGGTCGTCGGCCTTTTCTTGCTGACCGCTGTGTCAGCCTTCTGGTGGTACTCGAGCAAGTTGACGGGCAAACCGCCAAGTCGGTATCCCGCGGAACTGGTCGGAATGGACATGAGCCAGCTGCAGAGACACGTAAGGCGGCTGGAGGCGCGGGTCCAGAAGCTCAGGGAGAGGCAGGACCGCCTGTTTCCCCGGACCGCCTCCATCCTCGTCGACACTGCGGAAAATCGGATCTACCTCTACCAGGGATCCCGCCTCGTCGAGCAAGGCAGGTGTTCGACCGGAACCGGGCTGGAACTGACCGATACCCAGGGAAACCGCACCTGGACTTTTGACACACCACGAGGTTACTTCCGGGTGGTAAGCAAAGTGACGGACCCGGTCTGGTATCGGCCTGACTGGGCTTTCATCGAAGAGGGTGAGCCGATTCCAAAGAATCCGGAGAGTCGAGCGGTAGCCGATGTCCTGGGCGATTATGCCCTTGGGTTTGGTGATGGCTATTTCATCCACGGTACGCTCTACACGAGGCTTCTTGGCAGCAGCGTCACGCACGGCTGCATACGGGTCGACGATGACGTGCTCAAGCGAATTTACGATGCCGCGCGGCCCGGCACTCCAATCTGGATTTACTGACATGTCGTCGCGGTGTCGGTTCGGTTTGGCCCCCGGGCCTGAAACATGCGCCGCCCTTGTGGCATTTGTCCTCGCTGTGCAGCTCGTGAGCGTCTGTACGCTGACAATGTCCTGCGGGCGGGCCGTCGACCGTCCCGGCGAGGATTCCTCCTCGGACACCGAAAGACTGAGGATCAGGGCTGCCGGACTCATGCGTCTGGAACGCGAAATCACGGCGGAGTATCCGCTGGCCCGCAATCCGCAGCCTTATGTCGTCGTGAATCTGCCGGCCGGTACCCTGGAGCTCAAAGCTTCCGGAAAAAGGCTGCGCGGCTTCCGCATTCTCGACATGTATCGCACTGAGGATGCGCCCCTTGGAGAAGCGGCCTGGAACCTGGTCGACAGGAAGCCTCTGCAGAGGACTCAAAGGACAAAGATCCAGCCGGGTTCCGGGCAGGATGGGGTTGTAGAGGTCGTGAGTCAGGATCCCTGGGGCCCTCATCGCATGCCCTGGGACTACGACCTGCGCTGTGAAGAGGGAAGAGCACTCGAAATACGCGCTTTGCCTTCGGAGCAGTCCGGCTCCCGTTTTGTGAGAGGTGTCAAGATTCTTTACCGCAGGACGGTGGAGCGCATCCGCCGTTGGAGTCACGCGGGGCAGAGCAATCGTCGCACACTGCAGATATGGCTCTCGGAGAGGGATAGCCAGCTCCTGTTCTGGTCGCTGCCAAAGCATATCAAGATCCTCATCATCAATCACGCCCCAGGCGTCAGGGCGCCAGACAGGTCGAACGCGGGATCCGGCGCCGCAGGGCGTTGAACGATACGTCACAAAGTCATCTGGAAAATCGTGCAGGAGGTTGCTCAGTGACAGTCATTGACCAGTTCAGGCTGGATGGCAAAGTCGCCCTGGTGACCGGTTGTCGCCGCGGGATCGGCCAGGCGATGGCACTGGCGCTTGCCGAGGCCGGCGCGTATATCGCGGGAGTAAGCCGCTCGCTGGAGACCCGGGGCAGCGCCATAGAAAGGCAGGTGACGGCGCTAGGGCGCAGGTTCCAGGCGTACGCTTGCGACCTCAGAGACCGCCGGGCGCTCTATGAGTTGATTCGCCGGGTGTGCGCGGATTTTCCGGTCATCGACATCCTTGTGAACAACGCCGGCACCATTCTCCGCAAGCCGGCAGCGGAGCATCCGGACGAAATCTGGGACGAAGTCATCGAGACGAACCTTAACGCACAGTTCATCCTGAGCCGGGAGATCGGCAAGCGGATGATCGAACGGAGGTCCGGTAAGATCATCTTCACAGCATCGCTGCTCTCCTTTCAGGGGGGCATCTTTGTGCCCGGGTATTCAGCCAGCAAGGGTGCCGTCGCACAGCTTACCAAGGCGCTGGCAAACGAGTGGGCAGCCATGGGCGTGCAGGTGAATGCGATTGCACCGGGTTATGTCGTCACGGACAATACCGAAGCACTCCGAGCCGACCCGGTCCGCTCTGCGGCGATCCTTGCGCGCATTCCCGCAAGCCGCTGGGGGGTGCCTGAGGATTTCAAGGGCGCGGTGGTCTTTCTCGCCTCGCCTGCCTCAGATTATGTGACAGGCACCGTCCTTGTCGTGGATGGTGGCTGGATGGCCAGATAGGCGACAAATTGGCCTGCCGGCTCCCCTCACGGGCCGGACCGCTGGTCCGGCGAAGTAAAGTGCGCGCCTCCCTGCAGGCCGACCGGCACCCACGTGACTGCCGGAACATGGGGAGAGGAGCCCCGGCGGAGTACGCCGCGGCGGTCGACGGGCACCTTCCAGCTCTCTCACGCACCGGGAACGCGGCCAAATCGAGCCCCGCTGAGGATCTGTCCTTTCGCTCCGCCGGCACCTGCCTCGCGGCCGATGACCTGCCGGTCCCTTGTGAGCCTGTTCAGGAAGAGCTATCGTGCCGCCCTCTTGTAGCTCACCGACATGCCGGAACGGCTCGACCTCAGTACCGTTGTTTCCAGAAAAGGCAGGCTCCGGGCATACTCTAGAAACTCCCGGCTGTAGCCCCAGCCGTAATCCGATACGTTGTGAGCAACGAAGCATCCGCCGACCGATAGCTTGGGCAGGACCGCTTCAAGATAATTCCTATACCAGTCCTTGTCGGCGTCGAGAAAGACAAAATCAAAGGGCCCTGCAAGCGCCGGCACGATGACGTGGGCATCGCCAAGGCGCGCGTCGATGTAGTCCGCCACTCCGGCCTCCCTGAAGTTTGCCAGGGCCTCCGCGTGACGCGACCTGTCAATCTCGATGGTCACGAGCTTCCCGCCCGTCTTGGACAGCGCCCAGGCGATCCAGATGCCGGAGTGGCCCGTGGAAGTTCCGATCTCAAGAGCGCTTCTATACGTGTGCCTGACGATGATGTTGTGCAGCTCCTGCCCATCGGAGGTCGGGACATTCATGTCGCGCCATGTTCCGCGCCGGCTGTCCAGGAACTTGCGCACCCTGGTGTCAAGGTCTGCGGCCGAGGAAGACACCTGCGGCAGGCAAGACGCGCCTGACCAGCAGGAAACAGCGAGCACTGACGTGATGCTGAGCAGGGAGCATATCCTATGCATGATGCCTCTCCGGGTTGATGGAGAAATTGGATGCTTCTCTATCCTGCGTGCCGGACAGCAGTGTGCGATCGATTTCCTGCAAAATAGGGAAGCATCCCCAATTCCCCAGTTTCGCATCTTCTGCAGGTTACCAGAAGATGATGTTGACCGCGACCAGGGCGACGCCGACGACCGCGGCCCAGGTGATGGGGCGGCTGTGCCATGGGCAGGGGCCCTCATCCGGAAGCCTTGTGAGACCGTAGACCAGATTCACCAGCTCGCTTTCGGGTTTGGGCCTGGTGACGAGGCTGATCCCGACGGTCACGGTCATACAGATGAGGAGTGACCACAGCCCGCCGAACATGTTCACCGCCATATCCTGTGCCAGAGGAGACAGCGCGATGTGACGGACATGGTCGGGATTCAATTGCGTCGCGTCGAAGCGGCCCGGGAACCAGTGCACGTAGATGAACATTCCGATCGACGAGAGTATCCCCGTCAGGAAACCCCAGAATCCTCCGGCCGGGGATGCGCGTTTCCACAACATCCCCAGGATCACCGAACCGAAAAGCGGCACGATGAAGAACATGACCAGCACTTGGAGATACACGAGGATGTTGCTGAAGAGCATCGCGGCGTAAGCCGTTCCGATTGCGGCCAGCACGCCGACGATCGAACACCAGCGGCCCATGCTGACGTAGTGGCTGTCGCTGGCGGACTTCTTGAGGAGCGGGCGGTATACGTCGTAGGTCCAGACAGTAGCAAAGGCGCTGACATTTCCGGCCATGCCCGACATGAAACCCGCGATCATGGATGTCACTCCCAGGCCCAGCAGGCCCGGGCCCAGGTAGCGCGCCATCATCAGCGGGAGAACCTCGTTATAGCTGTGGGCTCCGGTCGCCTGCGCCTGACTCTCGGGCACAAGCATAATGCCCGCCTGCTGGTACAGCACCGCCAGACCAAGCAGCCCGGGGAGAGTCACGATCAGCGGGACCATCATCTTTAGCGCCGCGCCGATGATCGTCCCGTTCTGCGCCGAACGGAGGTTCTTGGCCGCCATGACCCTCTGCACCTGCAGGAAATCCGTACACCAGTATCCGAAGGAAATCGCCAGCCCGAGGCCGAAGACCATGCCGATCCAGTGCATCCCCATCGGGTTGTCGGCTGGCGAGCCGAGATTCGCCCAGAGGCTGGTGAAGTTCTCTCCCGGGTGCTGGGCATTGATGCTCGCGAGCATTCTCTTCCAGCCGCCGACCTCTATCAATCCCAGGATGGGGATCAGCAGCGTGCCGAGCCAGATTAGGAAGAACTGAAGGACCTCGTTGAATACTGCGGAGAGCAGGCCGCCGAGCGCGACGTAGATGGCGACGGTGATCGATGACACCCAGATGCTGAAGTGGATGTTCCAGCCCAGGATGATCTGCATGACCTTGGCCATGGCGAACATGTTTACGCCGCAGACCAGCACCGTCATGAAGGTGAAAGAGATGCCTGCGAGAGCACGGCTCGATTCGCCGTATCGCAGCTTCAGGTAGCCCGGCACCGAGTGCGTCTTGCAGATGTAATAGAAAGGCATCATCACGACGGCGAGGAACAGTATGGCGGGAATCGCGCCGATCAGGTAGGCATGGGCTCCCAACATCCCGTACTGGTAGGCCATGGCGGACCAGCCCATGGTTTCAAGGGAGCTGAGGTTGGCGGAAATGAAGCTCAGGCCGGCCACCCATGCCGTCATTTTTCGGCCGGCCATGAAGAAATCCTCGCCGGTGCTCGCATACCTCTTGAGGTAGAACCCGATGATCAAGACAATCGCAAAATAGATGATGATGATCAGCAGGTCGACTGGCGAGAGGCTCAGCAGGCGCGTCGGCGCCGCAGCGGCTGTCGCAATCAAGGTATTGGAGCTCATAGTCGCTGTCTCGTTGCGATCCGGCTGAATGGACCGGATCGGCCGCCGATTCTACTCAAGACATGCCGGTTTTGCATCCGGGAGATCACGCGTTCGTATTGACCCGGTCACTCGGGTTTCCAGAGGCGACGGGTGCAGCGCGCGGATCTGTGCCGCTGCTCCGATGGCCTCTTCTTCCCGCACCTGGCGCGGCCAGGGCCGCATCATCCGTTCCTGGCTTCGAACGCCCTCATGAACGACGCGAGCGCCTCGACGGCCTCCATGGGGACCGCGTTGTAGATGCTGGCTCGGATCCCGCCGACCGACCTGTGACCCTTCAGGCCGACCATCCCCGCCTTTTTCGCTTCCGCGACGAACCGCTCCTCGAGCTGCTCGCTCCGGAGCCGCCATACGACGTTCATGATCGACCGGCTCTCCCGCTCGACGGGACAACGCCAGAAATCGCTCGAATCGATCACCTCGTAAAGCGCCGCTGCCTTGCGCTCGTTGATCTTCTGCATAGCCGGGACGCCGCCGATGGAGTCCATCCATTCGCATATGAGCTTCACCATGTAGACGCCCCAGGTATTCGGCGTGTTGTAGAGGCTGCCTTCCTTGGCATGAGTCGAGTAACGGAGGAAGATGGGGACATTCTCGGGGGCGCGCTCCAGGAGGTCCTTGCGGACTATTACGAGCGCGAGGCCAGACGGCCCGATATTCTTCTGCGCGCCGGCGTAGATGAGGCCGAAGCGTCCGATGTCGACGGTACGGGACATTATCTCGCTCGACATGTCCGCGACCAGCGGCGCTGTTGTTTGCGGTATTTCAGCCCAGCGCAGGCCGCCGATGGTCTCGTTCGTGCAGATGTGGACGTATTCTGCATCCGCGGAGAACTTGAGTTCTTCGGCGCTCGGAATCCGGGTGTAATTTCCGTCCTTGCCGCTCCAGACCACAGCTGCGGGACCTGTGGTCTTGGCTTCCTTGAGCGCTTTGGCTGCCCAGCTTCCCGTGTCGACGTAGTCTGCCGATCTCCCAGGCCTGCGGAGGTTCATCGGGACCATGGCAAACTGCAGACTCGCTCCGCCCTGCAGGAAAAGCACGGCGTAGTCTTCAGTCACGCCCAGTAGCCTTCGGATCCCTGATTCCGCGGTTTCCAGTATCGACTGGAACTCCTTGGATCTGTGAGACATCTCCATCACGGACATCCCTGTGCCTGCCACGTCGAGCAACTCCGCCTGCGCCCTTTCCAGGACAGGAAGCGGAAGGGCGGCAGGTCCGGCGGTGAAGTTGTAAACTCGGGCCATAGGATCTTCCCCCTGTTCAAGTCAGCAATTGTGGTCCGCGACAGTTTTCCATTAGCGGCTCGCGGAGTCCACAGAGAATTGCATTGGATGGTATCCGCGCAGTTATGGACGGTTCCGGTACCGGCATTGCCGGGCGGGTGTGGATCCACACCGCCCGACCTTCGGAAGGCTCGGATCAAAGCGCATCGAAAATCTGCAAATTGTGGTAGGCTCACGCATTATGTCCGAGACATCGAAACCGGCACTGCATCGTCGTCTGGGCGTCTTGAACGCAACCTCGATCAACATGTCCAACATGGTCGGGATCGGCCCATTCATCACGATCCCGTTGATCCTGGCCACGCTTGGGGGCCCGCACTCGTACCTTTCCTGGCTCGTCGGCGTTCTGATTGCGCTCTGCGACGGCCTGGTGGTCGCCGAGCTCGGGGCTGCGCTTCCCGCCTCGGGAGGCACTTACGTCTTCCTCCGCGAGGGTTTCGGCACAAAGACCTGGGGGCGCTTGCTCGCGTTCCTTTTCATCTGGCAGCTGCTCTTCGCCGGACCGCTCGAGATCGCCAGCGGGAACATCGGCCTCGTGCAATACGTGAAAGTCTTCTGGCCGTCGATGACCGACATGCAGATGAAATTCGCTGCCGCCGGCATCGGCGTCTTCCTGATCTGGGCTCTGTACAGGAAGATCACCGATATCGCGAAGATCATGCTCGGGCTGTGGATCACGATGATCGTCACCACCGGCTGGGTGATCCTGACCGGCATTTTCGCGTTCGACGCCAAGCTGGCCTTCGACCTTCCTCCGGATGCCTTCAGGTTCAACCTGAATTTTCTGCAAGGCTTGGGGCAGGGAACCGCCAACGTGCTCTACCTGTTCCTCGGCTACTACCAGGTCTGCTATTTGGGCGCGGAGATCAAGGACCCCGGCCGCACGATCCCCCGGGCGGTGGTTTACTCCATCATCGGTGTAACGGTCATCGATGTCCTGATTTCCTTCGGCTTCATCGGGGTCGTCCCGTGGCGCGAGGGCATGAAGTCCCAGTCGATCGGCGCGGAGTTCATGAGCCGCGTCTATGGCCCGTGGGCGGGTTATCTGCTGGCAGCGATGATCATCGTGACGGCCTTCGCCTCGATCTACGCCTTGCTCTTGGGCTACTCGCGTGTCCCGTACGCCGCCGCCGAGGACAAGGTGTTCTTCAAGTGGTTCGGGGAACTTCACCCTACCAAGGAATTCCCGCACCGCTCGCTGCTGCTCATCGGGATCGGTGCGATCATCGCTAGTTTCTTCACGCTGCAGGAAGTTATCCTGGCGCTCATGGCGGCGCGTATTGTGATCCAGTTCAACGCTCAGGTCGTCGCCTTGTTTCTGATCCGGGCGCGCAGGCCCGACATCGAGCGACCCTTCAAAGTCTGGCTATACCCCATCCCGCCGCTCGTTTCGCTGGTCGGCTACCTCTATGTGTTCTCCTCGCTGGGTTTGAAATTCATCCTTTTCGGCCTCCTGACGCTGCTGATCGGTGTCGGCGTGTACCTTCTGGTTGCCAGGAAGCAGCGGGAATGGCCCTTTGGGCAGGTCCAAGGGTGAGTCAATCCCTCCGATATTCCGGAAGAAATGCCCGTACGGGTCTGTCGGCGCTTCACCGTCCGTGCCTGATTTGAATGCTGTTTTCGTAAGAGTCCTCTATGCACGGATCGTGCACCCGAATGCAGTAAGTGAGCCCGGGCGGCCCGCGCCTTCGCCAGCGAGCCGGCGGCCATCTATAGGACCAAAGCACAGGCGACTGATCCGCAGCCTCCCGCCCGTTCTCGATGGACGAGCCGTCCGGCTCACGATTCCGAAAGCCCATTCCCTCGTGGACCAGTGGCGCTTTTCAGCCATCCCGCGAGGCCGGAACCGCCGGTCCGGCGGCACATCGCATCCTGTGTTCGGAAGAGTCGCGCATGCAGGGCGCACGAGCGGAGAAGGACGCGGCCGGGAGCAGCCCGGCTTGATTCACCCCCCGGCGCCGCCGGGTCGTCGCATGTCTACCTGGCCGCTCATGCACGGTCCGCGTGTCCGAATGGCCGAGGACATGCGCGGCTGGAGCAGGTCACGACTGCCAGGCGCGACCGGAGGGGGTGGGCTCGATTCACCCCAGTAGGCGCGGACCAGCGGGCGGATCCTACTGACGCCGTCGGGCCGTTGGCGTCTACCCTGCCGCACCTGATCGCGAATATCCCCCTATTCCGCGCGGGGGAATCCTCGCCCGGATCAGCGCAGCTCGGCCAGAGCGGTCCTGGCTCCGATGTGATCGGGGCTGATCGCGAGTGTTTGAGCCATCTCCTGTCTGGCCTTTTCTCTGTCGCCGAGCCCAAGGCATCCCAGGCCGTGGACGTAATGCGCGAGCGCCAATCCGGAACGCTGGGACTGCTGCTCTCCGAAGGAGGCGAAGAAGTCGATCTTCGATGCTCCACTTTCCAGCGCCTCGCTCGCAGATCGCACCAGGTCTCGGAGAATCGTCTGTGCCTCCGCGTCCTGGCCGAGCTTGCGGAGCGCGAGGGCGCGGTAATAGACCTGGACGCTAGCCTCGGACAGGATCCCGGGTGTGCCGCGTCTTGTTCTTGGAACGGCCGAAGCCGCCTCCTGCCAGGCCTGCGTTGCCCGAGCCTGATCGCCCAGCGCGTCGTATGCCATACCGATCCAATACTGGATCTCAGCCTGCCTGGCCCCGTCTCCCCCGCGCTCCGAGGGCAGGTTCTCCGGAATCTCGCCGGCCGTCTGGTAATCTGCGAGCGCCTGCGGATATTGTCGGGCCGCCAGCCGCTGGTGGCCGCGCAGCAGATGCGCGTCCATCCAATAATCCGCGACGCTGAGCGACCCGCCCTCCCAGACTTCGTAGCGCCGGCCGGTCATGAGTCTGATGGCATCCTCATATTTTCCCAGAACCACCTTGAGCGCCACTTCGCGCGACAGCGCGTCGTCCCGTCTGGCGACGATGTCATGGTTCTTCTCAAGCAGGGCGAGGCGCTTTTCGGGAGGTGCGCCCGCCGCCTCGTAGAGCTGATCCAGTTCAAAGAAATGCAGCGGGTATTTCTCGGGCAGCGAAACGGCCTTTTCGAGGCTTACGATGGCTTTCTCGAGCGAAGCGCCTTTGGTCTGGCGTGAGTATGCTACGGCGAGGTTGCGGTGCGCGATCGGAAACGAGGGGTCAAGCGCGACGGATTTCTCCCACAGTTCGATCGCCTTCTCAGGCTGCCAGTCATAGAGGAGATTCCCGAGGTAGTAGGGTGCCCGCGCGTCGGCGGGATTCATGCGCATGGCTTCCCGGAGAATGTCGATCACTTCGCACTGGAAGGGAAAGACATAATCCGGAGGCATTTTCACAGCCAGATCACGATATTCGGAAGCCCGCGCGGTCTGCCCCATCTTGTCCGCAAAATATGCGAGGTAGTAGTAAACCAGAGGCGAGATTCTTGCCTTGTCTGGGGCCTTCTCCACCGCCAGCCGCAGAAGGGCCGCGCCGTCATCCCAGAGCCCCGCGCCCATGTATTCCGCGGCCGTCTCGAGCGCGGTGGCCGGATGAGAGTTCATCGTGGACACCAGCTCCGCTTCGGTTTCGGTAACCCCGGACGCCAGCCAGCGTTCGGCCATAGCCCGGACATCGAGCGGGTCCGTTCTGTGGGCGGAGGAGGTCAAAAACCGCAGCGCCTCCTCGCGGCGCCCCAGGCGGCGCAGGATGCCGGCCTTGAGGTTGATGGCCCTGATGTTGAGAGCGCTGGCTTCGATCGAGCGATCCAGAAAGTTGAGAGCCGAGGCCATGTCGCCGCGCGAGGCGGCGATTTCGGCTATGGAGTAATAACCGGCACCGCGCCAGGGGGCGTTCCAGGTGGTCCTGTAGAGAGTGCTGAAGGCTTCGTCGTACTTCCCCTGTGCCTTCAGGGCGACGCCCAGATAGTAGAGCGGCTCGGCGTCTTTTGGCGTCGTGTACTTCGCCGTCGGCCGCTCGAGCGCCTTGCGGAATAGACTCTCTGCTTCGGTAAACCGGGCATGCTTGAGATATCGAATGCCTAGGGCCGTGTTCACTCGGACGTCGCCCGGGTCGCGACGAAGCGCCTCCTCCCAGTACGGCTCGGGATCCAGCGACGGGTTATGGAACTGGTCGATGCGCAGGCCTGTGAAGTAAAGCTCCTCATTGGTCTTGATGTCGCCGGGGGCCGCCGGGGCCTTGACCGGATCGGGCATCTTCTCAGGCTTGACCCGGACGGGAGAATAGGCGACGAGTTCCTTGCCGTTGGCGATGATCGAGGCTCGGAGATCAACCTCGCTGATTCCTGCCGGAACGCGGACATCCCTCACATAAGGCCTGTCGGGGCCGATTGCTCTCTTCTCCTCCAGCAGAACGCGGTCACCGGCCTTGAGCAGCATCGTTGCTTCGGGGTGCCGGGCCGTCGTGTAGAAGCCGATCCTGGCCAAGCCGTCCCTCGCGATATCCAGGTTGACCGCGGCATCGAGATTGGCGTTCTTGACGCCGCCGATCTCGCGGAACGGGTACCAGTACATCTCGAATGACTTGACCTCGTAAGGGAAAAGCCAGCTGTAATCCGGCTGATTATCTGAGTAGGCGCCGACCATCAGCTCGATGTACGGGCCGTCCTCGTCCGTCAGGATCTTGTCCCACATCCGGCCGCGCGGGCCGCTGCCCCATGTCCACAGCTTCTTGCCCGGCACGATGTTGTGATCGGCCACGCTCACCGTTCCCGCCTGCTTGCCGTGGTCGTAGCCCGCGAAGAAATCGTCCTCGTAGTTCCATGCAAACATGGAATTGGCGGCGATGTGGTTCTTGTACCAGCTCACGTCCACTCCCCGGCTGAAGTCATAGCCGCCATAGGATGTCGTCGCGAAGGGCCAGGTTGTGAATTCGCGCTTGTGGTGGTGCGTCACGAACTGCGTTCCAGGGGGGAAGATGACCTGGTAGTTCTCATTGGTGTGGACCGCAACGTTGGCGAAGCACAGCATCGTGTTCACCATGGGCGTGCGGTTCACGATCCGCAGGGAAACCTCCAGGTACGACCTGCCGGGCCGGAGGGTGTAACCGACGGACCAGCGCATCCGGTGCCGGATCTCGAGTTCACCTACCCAGACGGTCTTGCTGCCGTCGCTGTTCTCCTCAATTCGGTACTGCACGGGAATAAAGGTGCTGGCGCGGTGATGGTGAGGGATGTTCCATTCAATGCCGCCGGATATCCAGGCGCCGATCAACCCGATGAGCGCCGGCTTGATGACATGCTGACGGTAGATGAAATCGTAGTTGTTCGTCTTGTCCAGGCCTTCAAAGAGCCGCCCGCCGATTTCCGGGAGCACTCCTATCCGGACGTACTCGTTTTCCAGGTAGACCATTCCGTAGGCTTTATCCACCTTCCTCCCCGTCAGGATGTCGTAGAGAGGATAGGGATAGACCCTCCCCTCGGCGCCCTGCGAAGCCCGTCCGAAATAGAAAATCGGGTTCGGCTCGGGTTCGCCGGCCAGGTATGTGGGTATGCTGATCTTTTCCTCCCAGGCCCTGACGGCTGAAGTTGCCTCGTCGGCGGGCAAGGCGCATTCGGCAAGTAAGAGTAGGCCAAGACATAGCAGCGACATGGTGGCTTTGACTTCTCGATTCATGAGTGCTTCTCTCCTGTAGATTCAGTCCAGGCTGACAAGAGGCACCGACGGGCCCCGAGGATCTATCCGGCCCGCAGGGTCTCGCCGATCGAGCGCTGAAGATCGTATCATGACGCAGGTGTTGTGCCTGTTGCCATTCGCACCATCTGTCCGCGAAATCCGCTGATTTCGACCGCGATACCGGTACAATAGGCGCTCATGAACGAATTCTATCGCATCCAGCGGTTGCCGCCGTATGTCTTCAACATCGTCAACGAACTTAAGAGCCGGGCCCGTGCGAAGGGCGAGGACATCATCGACTTCGGCATGGGAAATCCTGATCTGCCCACGCCTCGGCATATCGTCGACAAGCTGGCCGAGGCTGCAAGGAAACCTGCGAATCACCGTTACTCAGCTTCGCGGGGCATACCGAAACTGCGCAAGGCTATTGCCGACTGGTATGAACTTCGCTACGGGGTGCCGGTGGATCCCGATAAGGAAGCGATCGTTGTCATTGGAGTCAAGGAGGGATTGTCGCACCTCGCGCTGGCGCTCGTGGAACCGGGGGATACGGCGCTTGTTCCGGATCCTACCTATCCCATCCATCTCTATTCGATGATCATTGCGGGTGCCAACGTGCGGTCGATCCCCTTCGGCGAGAAGGGCGATCTCTTCTCCGCGGTCGTCAGCTCCTACGAGGAAACCTGGCCCAAACCGAAGTTCCTCACTCTGTCTTTCCCTCATAATCCGACCTGCCGGACTGTCGACCTGGATTTCTTCTCACGCGTCGTGGAGTTTGCCCGGGCACGTTCGATCATTGTCATCCACGACTTCGCCTACGCGGATCTCACCTTTGATGGGTACGTCGCTCCCTCCTTCCTGCAGGTGCCGGGCGCGAAGGATGTGGGGGTCGAATTCTTCAGCCTCTCCAAGTCCTATAACATGCCGGGGTGGCGGGTCGGTTTTTGCATCGGGAATCCCCGGATGATTGCCGCACTCGGCAGGATCAAGTCCTATCTCGACTATGGC
>JACADW010000317.1 GCA_013388445.1 Acidobacteriota bacterium
GGGAAATGGTAGCCAGGCACCAGTTTCACCACAGCACGTAGGCGCCGTGTCGGATGATCGGGGTGCGTTTCCCATCGGATGCAACCAGCACGGCACTTGCGACTTCGATCGGATTCCCCGGGGCGTAGACAACGTCCTGGTGCACTACCGTCACAGGATTCTTGAACCGGGCAACCCCATGAACGCCTCCGAGATGGTCGCTCCGGCCGTAGGCCCAGTGAAAGCCGGCCTTCTCATCCTCCAGGACGTTCCCGGTAACAACCGCGTGATCGTTGCAGCCGAATGCCAGCTCGGCGATGTTGGCGCGCGCGGTATCCTCGGAAAAGAACTTGCGGTAGTGTTCGGCGACCGGGGAAACCCCCACGACCTCGACGATACGGTTCGACTCGACGCGGAAGACGAGGATTTCTCGCTTCTCGCAGACGGGAAGCATCCCCGCGGTCCGGGAAGGTTCCCCCGGTCTCTCCCCCTCGTATGGGACCTGATAGGTCTCCCCTGACGGGAGGTTGATCACCGGCACGTCGTCCGACTTGTCCCGGTGAAGGTAGCCGTCGTCCGCTTCGCACGTGCGATAGCGTAGATCGAAGAGGCAGCGATGGCCGGTGGAGAACTCGACCTCGGCGTGGTCGGCGGTCAGGAAGGCTTCCTTCAGCAACCGGCATCGCCGGGCGACCTCGCGGTAATCGGCGGCGAGTGCCGAATGCTCCATTCTCTTTTCCACCCCGGGCATGCTCGCGGCGCGGAAAACATGAGCCCCGGGCCGCCGCCTGCAAACGTCGGTGAGCGGGGCCGTGGGAGAGAACTCAGTGAGTGCCAGGGCGAGGCTTATGTCGTCCAGGATGGCAGCCATCGGGATCTTCTTGCCCTCGACCTCGGCCTCGTCCGGCAGGTTCGCGTTGTTCACCCCGGTCGCCGCATAGGTGACCACCGGGAGCACATCAAACACGAGCCGGCGTCCCAGCCGCTCGAGGCCGGCCCGCCACTCAGCCGCCATGGCGCGGCGCCCCTGCCACGCCGGCCGGTCCGGGCAGGCCGACGTAGGAACGTCGGTCATCACCGCCACCTTCTCTCCCGCGACAGGGTCAAAGACATCTACCAGAAACTTCTCAAGATCGAATGCCCCTGTCATGCTTCGTCCTCCCACCGCAGATTTCCGGAAGGCCCACAATCACGCACGGATCCGCGACTCGTCCACGGTTCATCTTGCTCCCCGGCCAACCGACAGGACTCGGAGACTGTCAAGGTCTGGTATGTTATTCAAGATTCCTATCAGGAGGAAAGGGCGGAAATGAAAAAGTCGACGAGACGGTCTTTTCTGAATGCACTGCTCGGTGGGGCCGGCCTGGCGTCGGTTGCCGGGGATCCCCAGAGTCCGCTGGGCCAAGCCTCCCAAGGGAGCCGCATGATCCGGTTCGCCGTCGCATCCGACGGCCATTTCGGCCAGCCGGAAACGGACTTCCAGCGCTTTCACAGGGAGCTCGCGTTCTGGTTGAATGAGGAACGCAGCGGCAAGGGGCTGGACTTTGTCATCTTCAACGGCGACCTTATCCATGATGATCCCAAGTTACTCCCCCGGGTCAAAACGGCGTATGACGAATTCAAGATTCCGTACCTGGTCGTGAAAGGAAACCATGACAAGGTCTCTCCGCAGGAATGGAAGACGACCTGGGGTTACGAGGAGAATCATGCGTTCGTTCGAGACTCGTGCGCCTTCCTGCTGGTGTCCACTTCGAATGAGGAGGGGAAATACCTATGCGCCAACGCAGACTGGCTGTCAAATCAGCTGGCCGCGCACAAGGACAGCAGGCGGATATTCATCTTCATGCACATCAATCAGAACGGCGTCACAAGGCATGCGGTATCCTGTCCGGAGATCAGCGCGCTGCTCCAGCAGACGCCGAATGTCGCGGCCGTCTTCCACGGCCACGACCACGATCAGGACAACGTCATCTACCAGAACGGCCGCGCCTACTTCTTCGATGGCCGCATGGGGGGAAACTGGGGGACTCCCTATCGCGGCTACCGGATTGTTGAGGTGAACGATGCAGGCATGGTCTTAACCTATCAGTGCAATCCCCAGGCGTTCTACGTGAATTCCTCGCGGATCTGAAATTGGTGAATTGGTGCCTGGCTAATATATACCCAATTTACGAAATTGGGGACATAGTAGCCAGGCACCATTTGAACTTTCCGCTGCTCGCCTGCGTAAGATAGTGATGGAAATCGAATAAGGCCGTCCTGGAGGAGTCATCCATGAGTGGCAGGAAAACCCGGAGATGGATCGGTCTCTTGATCCTCCTGGTCATCATACTGGCTGGCGGCGGCATCGCCTACGTGCGCATGAACGCCGCGCCTCCTGAGGTGGACGAGAAGAACCTCGCGGCCGTGGTCCGAGGCGACCTCGCGCGTTCGGTCGTAGCCACCGGCGTGGTCGAGCCGATATCGAACCGCATAGAAATCCGGAGCAAAGCCAGCGGCATCGTGGAAAAAATCCATGTCGACGTCGGTGACAAGGTCTCGGCCGGCCAAGTACTGGTAGAACTCGATCGGTATCAGTTGATGGCCCAGCTCCGCGAGGCCGA
>JACADW010000347.1 GCA_013388445.1 Acidobacteriota bacterium
CGCCGGGCCCGGCCCAGACTCCGCCGTTGCCGCATTTCGTGCAGGCGCCGAGCATGTTCGACGTGGTCCCGCGGAAAGAGGAGACGCTGGCGGAGATCCGGCAGGATCTGGGGGATTGCCGACGCTGCAAGCTGGCGGCGGGACGAAAGCATATCGTTTTCGGATCGGGCAGCTCCAATGCTGAGCTGATGTTTGTCGGCGAGGCCCCGGGTGCCGACGAGGATGAACAGGGCCTCCCGTTCGTCGGCCGTGCGGGACAGCTGTTGACCAGGATCATCGAGGCGATCGAAATGCGGCGCGAGGATGTCTATATCTGCAACATCCTGAAATGTCGCCCGCCGGGCAATCGGAATCCTGAGTCGGACGAAATCGCCGCCTGCGAGCCTTTCCTGCTCCGGCAGATCGCGTCCGTAAAGCCCAAAGTCATATGCGCGCTCGGGACTTTCGGCGCCCAGGCACTCCTGCGCACCAGAGAACCGATCTCCCGGCTGCGCGGGCAGTTCATCGACTACCGGGGCACCAAGTTGATGGCGACGTTCCATCCTGCGTATCTCCTCCGCAATCCGGGCGAGAAGAGAAAAGTGTGGGAAGATGTGCAGAAGATACGGGACTATCTCCGGTCACTCCGGCAGTGAGCCTGCTGCTGGCAACGGCACGGTGCCGCTGCCGATTGTGTCAGGCGAATCCGACGTGCCGGATCCACACCTGGCGCGATTTGCTGTGGCAAGGGCCGCCACGGATCCCGCCATCGCTTTGCTTGTCTGAACCGATGTCCAGGTATGCCGAAGTCGCACTCCCGATTGGCGCAAGGAGACTCTTCTCCTACATGGTCCCGGCGTCGCTCGAGTCGCGCGTCCTTCCCGGAATCCAGGTGCTTGTGCCGCTCGGACGGAGGCTGCTGTGCGGCTTCGTGGTTCGGACATCCGATCGGGCACCGGCAGGGAATTTCAAGCTCCGAGCCATTCAGGATCTCGTTGAACCCTGTGTCCCGCTTCCGGCCGAACTGCTCGAAACAGCTGTGTGGACTGCACGTCGCTATTTCACCCCCCCGGGGGAGGTCTTCCGCGCGCTCCTTCCAGCCGGAAGCCTCTCGGCTGGAACCCGCGATGTGCGGCTCACCCGGCGCGCGCAGAGGCTGATCGAAGGCGGCCTCCGACCCTCCGGCGTCAACCGTGACCAGCAACGCATCCTGGAGGTGCTCGCTGAACGGGGAACGCTGAGTGTGTCGAAGCTTGCGTCGGAGACCGGTGTACGCGGCGCATCTGCGCACCTCGAAGAACTGTCACGCAGTGGCCTTGTAGAACTGGCGTCCCGAATAGAGCCGCCGCGCGTAAGAGAAAAACGGCAGCTGGCAATTCGCATCCGTCCTGCAGCTGATAGGTCGTCGGCGGCCCTCACCAGGACACAGGAGAGACTGCAGGCGGTTCTTCCTGCCGATGGAGGATGGAAAAACCTCCAGGCCGCGCTGCGCGAAGCCGGAACGTCGGCACACGTCGCACGTTCTCTGGCAAGGCTCGGCACCGTGGAAATCTCACCTCTGACGGTCGACCGTCAACCGCCGGAAATCAGTGCCCGGCCACCCGAAGAAATCCCGACCCTGACCGACGGTCAGAACTCCGTGCTCAGGCGCCTTCAGTCCCTCATGGGTGAGAGGCGGGCTGTGCGCTGCCTGCTGCACGGAGTGACCGGCAGCGGAAAGACGGAAGTCTACCTCCGGTTCATCGCAGACGTGGTGCAGCAGGGCGGGCAGGCCATACTCCTGGTGCCGGAGATCGGCCTCACACCCCTGCTGAGCCGGACGGTGGCCTCGCGTTTCCCCGGGCAGGTAGCCCTCCTCCACAGCGCCCTATCGCCCGGAGAGAGGTATGACCAGTGGTCCGGTGTCAGGGGCGGCGGTCTCCCGGTTGTCGTCGGTACCCGTTCGGCGGTTTTCGCACCGCTGGAGAGGCTGCGGCTGATCGTCATCGACGAAGAACAGGATGCGTCGTACAAGCAGGACGAGACACCCCACTATCATGCCCGGGACGTGGCCTGGCGCAGGATTCAGGCGGTCGGCGGCATGTTGCTCATGGGCTCTGCCACGCCCTCTATGGAAACGTACTATCAGGCAGCCGAAGCCGGAGAGAGCATGTATCTCTCGCTGCCGGAGCGGATAGAAGCGAGGCCTCTGGCACATGTCGAGATTGCCGACATGGGAATTGAGTTTCAGAAACATGGACGCAAGGCGATCGTCTCGGATCTGCTGCGTTCAGGGCTCGCTGCCTGCCTGAGCCGGGGCGAACAAGCCATCGTGCTGCTCAACCGGCGGGGATACTCGCGCACGCTGCTCTGCCGGAGCTGCGGTCACTCGTTTACATGTCCTGCCTGCAGCATCTCCATGACTTATCACCAGGAGAAACGCAACCTCGCCTGCCACTACTGCGGAAGAGAGCAGGAGGTACCTGAGAGGTGCGCAGAGTGCGGCGGCCAGTACATCTATTTTCTCGGCGTCGGGACCGAACAGCTCGAGGAGATACTGAGGACTCATCTCCCCGGTGCCCGTATCGCCCGGGTGGACCGTGACAGCATGCGGCGCCGCGGGTCGTTGCGGCGCGTGCTCACCGAGTTTTCCGAGGGCAAACTGGATCTTCTGGTCGGAACCCAGATGATCGCCAAGGGACACGATTTTCCGAGAGTGACCCTGGTCGGCGTCGTGGGCGCGGATGCGGACCTGGGATTCCCCGACTTCCGCTCGGCGGAGCGCACCTTCCAGTTGCTGACACAGGTTGCGGGACGCTCGGGCCGGGGCGCTCTCCCCGGTCGAGTGATCATTCAGGCCTTCTATCCGGAACACTACGCCCTGCGCCATGCCCGCACCCAGGACTACCGTGGTTTTTATGAGCGTGAGACGGCGTTCCGGAAGCTGATGGCATACCCGCCGTTCACAAGCCTTGTCCAGGTCGTGATATCACACGCAGAATCGGCCAAGGCGTTTGAGATCGGTCAAAAAGTCGCCGCAGCGCTCAAGACCGAAATCGCGGCGCTGTCGGACGACGCCAAGCCGCGCGTGCTGGGGCCCGCTGCCGCGCCTCTCGAGCGACTCAAGGGCAAGTATCGTGTGCAGCTCCTTCTCAAGACACCTCCGGGCGGTGATACCATACCGTTGCTTGAATCGGCGTTCGATGCTCTCGGTCGCAAGAAGGTCGCGTTGAAATACGTGGACGTGGACGTGGACCCACTCTCCCTGATGTGATCGGTCTTGGGGCAGGCCGCCATTGTGAAACCGGACATGTTGGGGATGCCGACCGGGAAGCGCCAGGGTCACTGACTGGCTTGGCTGTCCGCTGGCGCGCTTTCGGTTCGAATGGATTGCATCGATCAGGCCGATATGCGCCGGCGGACTTCGATGGGGAGTGTCACGGGCAGTGAAATCCGCGTGAATCGGATTTGTCCATCATGCGTGACTCGCGGCATCCCCTTTCAGCTCGTCCGCACCATACTTGCATGAGTTACGAACAAGGGCACTCGCACAGGCGGCGCGAGAGCAAGCGCAGCCTCTGCATGGC
>JACADW010000118.1 GCA_013388445.1 Acidobacteriota bacterium
AGTCCCGGCGAGTCCCCACGGGAGTATCTGGCTTCGATGGGCATCTACGTGTTCTCCAAGGAGCTGCTCGTCAGGCTGCTGTCGGAGAGTGGTGCCGTGGATTTCGGCAAGGAACTGATCCCCGAGTCGGTGCGGAAATACAGAGTGAACGCCTACGTCTACCGGGGATACTGGACCGATATCGGGACCATACGCTCCTTCTACGAAGCCAACCTGGGCCTGACGGTGTCCCTCCCTCAGTTCAACTTTTACAGCGCCGTCGCCCCGGTCTATACCCACCCGCGCAATCTCTCGGGATCGAAGCTGAACAACTGCAGCGTCCACCAGTCGATCATCACGGAAGGGTGCATACTCAACGGCGCCGACGTGAAGCACTCCATCATCGGGGTTCGCGCCCGGATCGGCGGCGGGACGACCATCAAGAACTCGATCATCATGGGCGCGGATGAGTACGAGACAACCCGGCAGATGGAAGAGAATGCCGCCAGCCGGATTCCCAACGTCGGGATCGGCAACCACTGCACAATCATCAATGCCATTATCGACAAGAACGCGAGGATCGGCGATAACGTCTCCGTCATAAACGCGCATAACTTACAGGAGAAGGACGAAGACAACTATTACATACGGGACGGTATCATCGTAATTCCAAAGGGCGCGGTGGTAAGCAGCGGAACCGTCATTTGATTGACGAGTGACGGTTGATTGAGGAATGAGGATTGGCCGTTGTCTTCCTTGAATAGGGTTGACGCATCATGTCCAGGGTGAAGATCGGTCTGATCGGATCGCAGTTTGCAGCGGAAATCCATGCGGAAAGCCTCAAGATGGTGCCCGATGCGGAGGTCGTGGCGGTGGCCTCGCCCACGGAGAGTCACGTCAGGGCGTTTGCTTCGAAGCACGCCATTCCTTACTGGTTCACGGATTACAGGAAGCTGCTCGAGATGGAAGAGATTCGCATGGTGGCGCTCTCCGTCCCGAATGACCTGCATTGCCCGATCACTATGGCCTGTGCGTCGGCGGACAAGCATGTCGTTGTCGAAAAGCCGTTTGCGATGAACCTGCGCGAGGCCGACCTCATGATCGACGCCTGCCGGAAGGCCGGGGTCCTTTGCATGTACGCGGAGGAGCTCTGCTTCACGCCGAAGTACGTGCGCGTGAAGCAGCTCGCGGACGAAGGTGCCTTCGGCAGAGTCTACCTGGTCAAGCAGAGCGAGAAGCACGGCGGGCCCCATGCCGCCTGGTTCTGGGATGTGCGGCGAAGCGGGGGAGGCGTGACGATGGACATGGGGTGTCACGCCATCGAATTTTTCCGCTGGTTCTACGGAAAACCGAAGGCCACATCTGTGTTCGCGGACATGGGCACGTTCGTCCACTCCGGCAGAACGAAGGGGGACGACAACGCCACCATCATCGTTCGCTTTGAGAACGGCGCGGCAGGGCTGGCGGAGGAGAGCTGGGCCAGGGCGGGCGGAATGGACGACCGCGTGGAAGTGTTTGGATCCGACGGGTGCGCCTATGCGAACCTCCACATGGGCAACGCCATCCAGACTTACAGCGAGAAGGGTTATGGGTACGTTGTCGAGAAGGCAACGAGTTCGAAAGGCTGGACCTACACGACCTGGGAGGAGATCTGGAACTACGGATTTCCCCAGGAAATGGCCCATTTTGTCGACTGCGTAAAAAACGGCAAGCAGCCTTTGGAGACGGGAGAGGACGGGCGGGCGGTCCTGGAGCTCGTGTGCGCGGCCTATGCATCCGCCGGTCGAGGACGCCGCATCGAGCTGCCTTTCCGGACCGATGCCGAACGTCCGATCGACCTCTGGTTGGATTCGAACACCGCTCGTCCTACTTGACGCACGATCCCGAGACGCGCGCCTACCCTCCGGGCTGAGGAGGCGGGGAAGCCGTCAGCGCCGTCCCTGATTCTCTCGAGCCTTCCTCGCGATAGCCGAGAACCATCATCGTGATGTCGTCATGCTGAGGCGTATTGGCCGAGAAAGCCGTTATGGCCTTCTGGAGAGATGCCAGAATATCGGCAGATGAGGCCCGTGTGAGGCCGGTCAGCAATGCCCTCAGACGTTCCTCGCCGAATTCTTCGCCGGCGGTGTTGCGCGCCTCCAATGCGCCGTCCGTAAAGAGGACGAGGTGATCGCCGGGCTGGAGCGCGATCGTCCCCGATTCATACTGCGCAAACGGAAAGATCCCCAGCACCGGGCCTCCTTCCCGCAGTTCCTCAATTGTCCCGTCGCGCCGGACGAGGAAGGGCGGATTGTGGCCGGCGTTGGTATAGGTGCAGTTGCCGTCAGGGTCGATTATGCCGAAAAAGAAGGTCACGAAGCGGTTTCCTGTGCCCCGTCGCACCAGATACGTGTTCACATTCGACATCAGCGCGGGGACAGGCAGGTTGAAGAGCATCTGGGCTGAGAAGATTCCCTGGATCATCGACGCCAGGAGCGAGGCGGCGATTCCCTTTCCCGACACGTCTCCCAGGGCGAATCCGAACCTCCCTCCCTCCAATTCGAAATAGTCGAAGTAGTCGCCGCCCACTTCGCGGCAGGGGAGGTTCTGGCTGTAAGCACAGACGTGAGGCAGGACCTTGGCGGATCCTGGCAACAGCGCCTGCTGGATCTCGCGGGCGATGGCCAACTCCTCGTCCAGCTTCCGCTTCTCCTGCGATTCACGATAGAGCCTGGCATTGTAGATGGCGATTGCTGCTTCCGAGGCGAGAGTCTCCAGCGCGTCGATCTGGGTGTTGGAGAGAACCGAGCCGATCCGCTGGCTGTCGACATACAGTACGCCGATGGTTTCCATCCGTCCGATTCCTGACATGCTTCCGGTGTCATGAAAGGTCAGATAGCGCAGCGGCACGCAGAAGATGCTGCGCAGTCCCAGCCTGCGCGTGGAGCTGTGGTCCTCCGACCCGTCGCCTACATCCAGGTCGTTTATGACGATTCGCGTTCCAGTCCTGAACACCTCGTCCGGGACGCGCCTGCTGGTTTGGAATGAAGAACCGTCGAGCGGACGCTTGTAACTGTTCCGGGCGCAGCGGAATTTCAGGTCTCCATTTCCCTCTTTGAGCATGATGAAACCGCGTTCAGCGCCGGTGAGTTCTATGGCGGTGTCGACGACAAGCGAAAGGAGATCATCGAGCAAGGGGATAGAGCTGAGAGCCCGGATCGTGGCCAGAAGCATCCCGATCTCGCGGAAACCGCTGACCGAAAAGCCGACTTCGGACCTGGAGACCGACGGACCCAACAGTGTCTGCAGAAGGTCTCCCTGGCGGAAAGTCAGCGTCTGCCCCTGCGGGCCTCCCAGCTGTATCCGGTCTCCGTTTTCCAGCCGGGCACGCTCGACTCGCATCCCGTTGAGGTAGGTCCCGTGTTTGCTGCCGAGATCCTGGACGAAGTAGTTGCCGTCCTCGACCTGTATCTCAGCCTGGGAGCGGGAGATGTTCATGTAACTGAATGCCAGGTCGCAGTTCGAGCTGCGCCCGATCGTCAGCTTGGGCGGCCGGATCGTCGTCCACTTTTCCTTCCCGGTCTCGTCGAGATAGTGAAGCCGGGCTTCTCCGGGGCTCATCGAGGGAAGGGTTTGCACGGGCACGTGCCTTGCCGCCTCCTTGAGGCTGGAATCCAGCATCCGGGGAGTGAGAGGTTCAAAGATGACATCCGTCGCCCCGGCATGCCAGGCCTCCCGGATCAGCTCCGGGGAGGGGTGACTGCAGATCAGGACCACAGGGGTCGCGGGGCGGAGAGCGCTGAGCCGACGCAAGTCCTCCGTCGGGCCACTGGAGGCAGCGGGCCGCAAGTAGATCACGTCGAGCTGCGGGTTTCTGAGGATTTCGCCTGGTTCGTCAACAGAGGAGGCGGTGACGACCCTGTGCCCGCATTCAGTGAGGTACTTCGAAGCGCTGCTCTGGCCATGTTCGCTCAGTCCCAGCAGCAGTATTGAATAACTCGTAGGCATGATGTTGCCTTTGGCAAGATGATAACATGGCCCGTATCAAATCATGCGACGCGAATTACTCGTTGGAGCTCACATGTCCATTGCCGGCGGAATCCACCTTGCGTTCGATCGCGGCCAAGCCGCCGGCTGCCGCACCATGCAGATCTTTCTCAAAAACAGTACCCAGTGGAATGGGAGGGAACTGGCGGAGGAGGACCGGGTGCTGTTTCGTGCGGCGCAAGTCCGTACCGGCATCGGACCGGTCGTGGCCCACAACAGCTATCTGATCAACCTGGCGTCGCCCGAGCCCGGACTGCTCGGAAAATCCCTCGACGCCTTCATCGGGGAGATGGAGCGGGCGCGCTTCCTCGGCATCCCCTGTGTTGTGCTGCATCCGGGCTCTCATATGGGCGATGGGGAGAAGAGGGCGATCTTGCGTGTGGCCAAGGCACTCAATCGCGCGCTATGCGAGGTGGAGCCGCCCGTTGGTATTTTGCTGGAGAACACGGCAGGGCAGGGCACATCCGTCGGCCACCGCATGGAGCATCTCGCCGCCGTTCTGGACAAGATCCGCCAATCCGACCGGGTCGGTGTCTGCATCGACACCTGCCACCTGTTCGCTGCCGGCTATGACATCCGCACTGGCGAAGACTATGAGACGACGATGTCCGAAATCGGTCGTCTCATCGGTCTTGACCGGATTCGGGCTTTTCACGTCAACGACTGCAAGAAACCTTTGGGCTCCCGGGTGGATCGTCATTACCACATCGGCAAGGGGCTGATGGGCCGCGAGGCTTTCCGGCTCCTGGTCAACGACCGGCGCTTCGTGAACATCCCGAAAATCCTGGAGACTCCCAAGGGCGAGAGCCTGAAGCTAGACAGGATGAATCTCGCGACTCTGCGCCGCCTGGTCGGCTGAGAAGGGAGCCATCGGATAGCAGACCGTGCACAATCGTGGCCGCCCGTAGCGAGGACATGGGCAGTGCTTGAAACCTTGACGTGGCGATCGCCCTTGTATAAGGTATTATCCATGATTACAACAGTTACCAAGAAAAACATGGTCACCATACCTGCTGAGGTAGGGCGGCGCTATGGCATCAAGCCAGGGTATCGCCTGGTCTGGCAGCCAGTAGAGGGCAGAGAAGAAATCCTCGTGCGGATCGTTCCCGACCGGGGCGAATCAGCACGGCGTTTGCTGGGCAAAGGGCGGCGCTTCTCGCCCGAGCGTGATGCCGTGGCCGACCTCGTGGCAGAGCGAGTTGCGGAGGGATGATCTCGTGCGTTACGTGCTGGATACATCAGCCCTGCTCGCCCATCATCGTCAGGAATTTGGCTGGGAACGGGTCCAGGCCCTTTTTGAGGCCGAAGAGGCGGAACTGATGCTGGCGAGCGTCTCCCTGACCGAATTCGGCCGACGGCTGCACGAGCTGGGATTTGATGAAGCAGCCGTGGAAGAGACGCTTTCGGCCTACCAGCTCCTCTTTGCGGAGGTTGTGCAGGTGGATGCGGCCGTGGCACGAGCGGCCTTCGTGGTCGGCTGTCGTACGCCGCACCGGTTGCCCTTGGCGGATGCCCTCATCGCGGCGGCAGCACAGGCCAGGGAGGCCGTGCTGGTGCACCGCGACGAGCACATGCGGCAGATCCCGGCTGAGATGGTGCAGCAGCAGGATCTGGCGGCCGGACCTGCCACAATCTCAGAGGGCTGAACCGGAAGGTTCCTTCACTAGGATTGCGCGCGAGTACAGCAGAAAAAAGCCACGGCGCTGCGCATTGAAGCGGTCCATCAGGACCCTCCTTTCGCCAAACCACCCCGGGGACCTGCCGTCTTGCGGGCGGCAGTTGTTCGGTGGTCCCTGCAGGGAGGCAGCCATTATACGATCGCGCCCGGTTCGGAGTCTGACAGGACTTGATCCGCCACGCCGTCACCAGGAACTTGAACGAGCTTATCCCACCCATCGTTGGGTACGCACGGATACAACGGTTTCTTCGGTTTTCGTTTTTCCAGGAGGCCCAGATGCTCTTCGAATGCCATCGTGTGACCTGGGAGGCATGCTTTCGAAGCGAACCCAGCAGGTGAAGACACAATGATGAATGGGCGCAAGCTGTCCCGCCGCCAAGATAGCCGGGTTGGTGCTCGCGGACAGGGCCTCCGGGTTCTTCCGGGTGTCGTCCGGGCTGGCTGCATCGCCGGGCCTGGACGTTCTCGTTGTGGGTTCAGTGCCGCGTTGCCCGGGTCGAAGCGGCATGGTTGGGCCCCGGCGTGAGCCGATCCGGCGGCGGCGATCATCTCGGGGTACGGCCGAGTCCGTGACGTCCACCAGACCGATGTCGTAGTTCTCGCCGTCGGGTTACGGCTGCCGAGTGGTCATCCGAAACGAGATAAGACCATCCCACACAAGACCCGAATCGCGGTGGTCTTCACGCAGCCTTTGCTCCGGCTGCGAGTGCGGCTCCCATATTCTCGAGCGCTTCATCGACCTCGGCGGTGCCGGCGAAACCGATGGTCACGGCGTCCACAAAACCGCATTGCATGGCGTATTGCATGGCACGAACCCGGTCTTCCCGCCTCGTGAAATCCCCGTTGCCGACAAGCTTCATGCCAAGGATCCCTCGTCCCATCCCTTTCATGGTCTTCAGTTCCCGGCCCACGAGGTCCATGTTCCCCTCTGAGTCATCCGGGGATTCGCCATCGACGGCATGCCCCTGGGGATTCACCCTGGCCAATTGCACATCAGCCCAGGGCACCTTAGCCGCCTGGCGCAGCGCCGGCAGGCCGTGGCATGACATCCCCTTCAGCCGGATGATCTTTCGTTCTTTGGCCGTGTCGAAAGCCTCCATCATCGGCTTAAGATCCTGCGGCCAACTGGGCTGCATGGTGCAATGGATGAGCAGGCAGTCCAGGTATTCCACACCCAGTTCGCGGCGGTAGCGGTCCAGCGCGGCCATAGGGTTCTTTATATTCTCCGGGCTCCACCACATCTTGCTCAGAATGAAGAGCTTCTCGCGGGGAATTCCCCGGATGGCCTCCTTGACATACGTGTGAGTCCCGTATCCGTCGGCGGTGTCGATATAGGTAACGCCCCGGTCGTAGGCATAGCGGAAGAGCCGGCTGAATCCTTCCCGTCCCAGGTCCCGCTGGACTTGTCCGGAATTTGTGCCGGTCCCGAACCCGAGCCGGCAGAGCCTGACGCCCGACTTGCCGAGCGTGACAAGGTCCGGCGTGAAACCCTTGGGAGCAGCAGATATGAGGTCCTGCCAGGGGGTGATCATGGCGCCGGCAAGGAGAGCACCGGTGCTGCGGAAAAATTGACGTCGGTTGATATTCGGTTCCCTCATAGACTTTCCCCACGAAAATGGTTTCAGGCTGCTATTTCGCCAGTGTTACAGAGAGGTCTTGCTGAGGCCGGTGGGCGAGATCGGGCGGTCGATCGCGGCCGATCAGGAGACCTCTCTTCTTTCTCAGACTCGCCCGTTGTGGTCACAATATCCGGTTATCCGGTCATAGTCCAGGCCCTTCAGGCGGGAAGGATATAGTCATTGCGCTTCGTGTCCCGGCATACTGTCTGCCGGTAATCAGCGGAAGTTGTGGATCAGCATGATGTCGGAAGCGGGAGTCGTGCCGTCGCTCTTGCAGACCCAAACTTCAGAACTTCCCGGTCGATCGGACATCATGAAGACAATCCTGGTTCCGTCCGGCGAGATATGGGGACTCTCCTCTTGTGTCGTCCAGGGGAGGAGAGGGCACGATGGCAGTTTCACCGACTTGCCTCCGGTCAGATCCAGCCTGAAGATGTCAGCTTCGGCGGTGACGGCGGTATATGTAAGACGATTCCCGCGGATGAAAGGCCACCGGATTGCGTCGCCGCGGACCGCAATTCGGCGAGGGGCCCCGCCCTCCCTGGAATCCTCCACAAGGCGCTCTCCCCGGATGTGCCAGATGAGGAATACACAAGCTCACGGCCGTCGGCAACCCAGTTTCCGTCAGGTGAAAGCGCCGGCCATGCCTCGTACCCGCGATAGTTCGTCACAGGGACGATTCTGGGCACAGGCAATGTCGGTCCGCGCGGGAAGAACCCGAGATAGCTCCAGATCCCGCCGGCGACGAGCAGGGCCGCTGCTGCGGCAATCCACTGCCAGCGCTTCAGCGCTCTTGGCTTGGTCGGCGCCCACTCCAATTCCTCCAGTGCGACCTTCATGTCGTCCATGTGCTGGAAGCGGCGCACCGGATCCTCCTTCAGGCAACGGACGATAATCCGCTCCAGTTCCTGCGGGATGCCGGCCACGATCCTGCTGACCGGCTCGGGTTCCTCGTGCAGAATCGCCGACAGAGTCGAAATGTGTGAGGTGCCCGTGAACGCCCGCCGGCCAGTAGCCATCTCATACAGCACCGCGCCGAACGTGAAGATGTCCGAGCGTGCATCCACCGCGTTCCCCTCGGCCTGCTCCGGCGACATGTACGCCGCCGTCCCAGCGCTCGCTCCCGTTTGTGTAAGCGACTCGGTCGACTACGTCGAGCCAAGGTCATCCCCCGGTGCCGACTGCGTCGGCTTGGCCAGGCCGAAATCCAGGATCTTCACAAGACCATCTTCGGTGGCCATTATGTTCGACGGCTTCAGATCCCGGTGGACAATCCCTGCTCGGTGCGCCTTCTCCAGCGCGTCGGCGATCTGGACCGCATATTTCAACGTCTCGCGCAGCGGCAGTCCCTTGTCGCCGATCAACTGGCCCAGCGGCTTTCCCGCCGCTCACTCAATGGCAATGAAGTCGATCCGTCGGCGGTGCTGCTGTCGTGGATGGTAATAATGGGATGATTGAGCGCGGATGCGGCTCGTGCTTCCTGCATGAAGCGCTTCTTTTGTTCCGGGTCGGCCATCCTGCCCGGAGGAAGCACTTTCACGGCAACGGACCGATTCAAATGGGTGTCAAGGGCCCGGTAGACCATGCCCATGCCTCCTTCGCCGATCTTTTCCACGATGCGGTAATGAAGGAGAGCGGCCGGTCAGGTCCAGGCTCGGTTGTGAAGGTTGATCCCCGGCAAGCGGGTCAATGAGGTTTCCCGCCTTTCGTTCGTGCTCGAGCGACGATTCGACCTTGCGCCGCAACTCCATATCGCCGGCGCAGGCTTCATCCAGAAACGCATTTCGACCGGCCGGACACTTGTTGAGAACTTCCTGAAGGATCCCATCTATCCGCTTCCATCGTTCAGGATCCATCGCCTTCACCTTACCGGGCGCCGCAGGGACTCCCCCTAGTGAAATGACATGTCAGGGCAGGAGACAGGGAATAATCTGACGACTGTGCCTCCGGTAGACGAGAAAGTCACGGTCAGTGGTCAGGAGCACGGAATCGGCTTGGATTTCCGTCATGCGGACGAGGCAGGCATCGGCCAGGCTCATCGGCACATCGGCGTATTTGTCCATGAGTGCCAGCACCGGCTCCAACTCCGTCTCCAGGTCAAACCGCGGTGTTGCCAAGCCGCGTCCGAGCAGCGTCGCCAGTTTCGATTGTCCCCGCCGACCCAGGAGATGGAAGGCTTCCGACAATGCCGCCTCACACGTCAGCCAGGGCTGACTCAGACGCGCGGCCTGAGCCGTGGCCCACTACCTGTGCTGATCATTGCGACTTAGGAGCGCGACGAGAAAGCCGCCGTCCACCAGAACGGTTTCTGACATATCCCATGGACCTCAGATAGCGCTTCCTGCGCGCGCTCAAATCCGCCGGCAATCCCTCTACTGACCCGATCAAGTCGCCGATCAGCTCCAATGCGCCGGAAGGCCTCGCCTCCGGCGCACCCCGCAATCGTTCCCGCACAACTTCAGAAACCGAGATCCTGCTCAGCCGGGATTCCTGCTTGATCTCGGCGATGAGCTTTTCCGGCAGGCGTACTGTCAGCGATTTCATGGCTCCATTGTATTACGACCGCGGCATGAGTGCAAGACATTGGGAAACCGGATTTGTTCCATCAGGAGGAGGGAAATGAGTTGGCGGATCGGTCGGCGGTCTCCATTGGTGTCGGCGTCCTGGCCGCTGCGGTCCCCGATCGCCGCATGGCCGGTTTTCTTGCTCTGACTTCCCGAAACTAAGAGGCTGTTCTTTGCCGGTCGTCCTGCCTGACAATCGAGCAAATGCAGCAGGGTGGGCAATACTCCTTCCTGAGGAAGTGAACGAGAACTTGTATCCGGATTCAGCCGGACCCGATGCTTTCCGGCCGGGGCGAGCCGCTCGAGTTCTTCGAACCAGTTCTGGACCACAATCATCTCGGTCACGGGCTGAGGCTTCCTCTCTTCCATCTTCACCATCAGGAATCGCTGATCGTCGAGCGATATGTCCCAGCCGCGGATCGGATCACCACGTACGTATCCAGGCTTTTCAAACAGGAGGCGCGGCTTGCCCGGGGCAAACCCTCCATCCGTCCGAACCTCCACAGCCCACACCTGATCCGCCACCCTTCGATAAAAGAGCTTCTTCCCGCCCCGCGCCTAGAGCGGCTGCCGCCTGTGTCGTTTGATACCAGCCGCTTTCCTCCCGGGCCGGGGAAAGGCCGCACATAGACTTCGCGCTTTCCTGACTCATCGGAGACGTAGGCGATCGGCTTGCCGTCGAGTGAGATCCGGCGAGGTCCCGGCGCGGCTTTGGATTCCCTCATGCTGGCCCGCCGGCCGGAGACAGGCTTCGTTTATCAGCGCGGAAGTCTGGAGTGTGTGTCCCGGCCGCTCGCGGCGCTTGTGGGACGCATCGCGCGCCAGGATGGAAGACAGGTTGCTGCGGACGCTGGGCGCGACTGTCGCGTTTTCGAAGCGACGGTTTGTGATGTTTTCGTGGACGATGGCGATGTTCGCCGATGTTCCTTCCGGATAGAGATCCCCCGTCGATCCTCCCTCCAAGGGCTTGCTGCCCTTGATTGAGGCATTGTCGCCGTATTGGGTGTCGATTGTCCCCTTCATGCCGTAGGTCCGGCGGCTGATTCCGCTCGAACCTCTCCCCGCCTCCTTATTGTCGGATTCGGTATGCATTGATCTCTCCTTTTGTCTTCGCCCCACTCAGAATCCCCAAAGCATCATGTTGGTTCTGCAGACATAGATGAACAAAGCCTGCGCCAGCAGGAGACCAACCAGCACCCGGCGCCAGCGGTCTCCGGCGCGGTGCACCATTTCGGCCGCGCCGGCCCACACGATTCCCGGCGCCAGGAAGAGCCATACCCGCGCCGTTTCAGCCGACAGCTGGTGCGACAGGTCCACGATCAGAACCATCAGCGGGAAAGCCGCGAGAGCCGGCATAAGGCCGGCAGGATCGCGCCACGCTTCCCGAAAAGCCCGCGCGAACCACACCAGGGCCAGGACCGCCAGCGGCAGACCGGCGAACAGCAGAAAATCCCATATGTTGTAGAACACCCAGACCCGGAAGGTGCGGTTGAGCTTGGCCAGCTCCACGGTGTTCTGGTGATGCACAGCTGCGAAGAAGATCTGCATCAAGTGAATGTGGAACATATACCGCAGCACGGTCTCGACGGCCACGCAGGTGACGACCGTCGCGCCAGTCAGAATCCACAGCCTCCTGCCCCCAGGGCTGCGCAGACTCGCCTGTCCGAGGATTGACACCGGCCTGAAGGATCCGGCCCGCCGTGAGAGTTCCAGGACTGCCACGATGCAAAGCAGGGGCGCCAGCAGCAACAGGGGGAAGGTGAGGAATATGCCGGTCATGAATGCAAGTCCGAGCGTTACGCCCCAGGCCACGGGCCGCTCGTTCAGGCCCTTCATCGCAAGAATGATACAGAGCAGCGCCAGAGGGGGGTATACGAGGTCGAACGCAGGCAGCATGAGGACCAGGGCAGGGTAGTGGACCCAGAGCGCCGCGGCGGTCCATGCTGTGCGCCGGGCAGCCTCATCTGCAGCGCCGGCCGTCTGCTTCATCGCCCCCTGCGCGACCCAGAAGATGGGAAACACGCCAAGCAGTCCGATAATGACGGTCAGGCATGCCAGCGTTACTGCCGTAACGTCTATGGTAGTGAGTTGCTCCACCCCGACCGATTCCGGGTCAGCTCCGATTTCCGCGTACAGCTTCGCCAGGGTCGCCGAGAGGCGAGGGTTACTATCGAACAGGCTCAGCAAGCCATAGCTGGCCAGCACCAGGCCCGGCGGGTGGGTTCTGGCATGGAGCGGGAATTCCGGGATCAGTTCCGCATAGCGTTCGAGCGTCACTGCCAGGGGCGGCTGTCTCCCATCCCGTATCCACTGAGCCAGAGTCAGGTAGCTGGTCCAGGTCGGGCTCTTGACGATGCGCGCCACCCGCGCCAGACCCCACGGAGTCGCCGCAGCCAGGCTTGTCCAGACGAAGAAGACGCCCCATAGGAACAGTGCCAGCAGGCCAAGCCGCTGCCTTGCTTTCTCTTGCTTGAGCCGGCATCCGACGAGCCAAGCCGCACCGCCTATCACCAATGCGCCGAGAGCCAGGCGCCACACGGCGCCCAGAAGGCTCTCCAGGAGGATACTCCGGTGCATGTAAGGCCAAACCCACTGCTTCGGGCCTCTGGGGCCATTCACGTACGGGAGGTGGAAATAGATGGCCAGGCAGGCAGCGATGCCGAGCGCGAACGCAAGCCACAGCACACGGTCTCGAATGAGACGACGCGGTACGCCGCGGGCCGTTGCCTGGGTTTTTTGATCTGACTGCTCGCTCGATGTTGAAAAGGTCATGGAATCAAGGTATCTGCCAAGGATCTGCGTCCTTCCGGATGACCGGCGTGTCCTCGCTTATCCGGCCCGTCTCCGTGACGCGAATCGTCTTCTTACTCCGGTAGGTTGCCGGCTCCGCAGTGAGGCTACACGCCTGCAGACCGTCCAACGAGTCCAGGGGACTGCAGAAGGTCTGTGCCTTGGTCTGGCTGGGGAACGTAACCATCAGGAGTCCTGCCGGTACGGGTCCCCAAGAACCCGCATGCCGGATTGCCAACCGCCTGGATCCTGCTGCAAGGTCTCTGTCCGACATGCGTGGACCCTCCAGTCTGCAGCATTGTACACGCCGCCATCATCCACGAAAACCGCTTCGAAAACACCATACATGGCCGGCATGGGCGGCAGACGCCGATCGCCGGGCGGCGCCAAAGGGGGAGAATCATAGCCGTCTCACAGATGACCGCGGTCCGTGCTGCGTGAATAACTGAACTGCATCGCCGGCGGCCGCGGCGCGCTCCGCCCGTCCATATCTTGGCTCGCCTGGGTGCACGGCCGGTCCATGAGCAACGGTTGCGAATTTCAGGAATGTCGGCTTGTGTCGGATATGTCCGGGAATTGTGGCTACAAATCGCGGCCGGTGCTGGATGGAACATCCGCCTGCAGACATCGTGGCGCCAGGATACCGTGTGCTCGCGGCGCCGTCCTCTCACTCTCGCCTGACCTCATCCGGCATCGCGCTGCGGAAAGGCGAAAAGCGCGCCCCGGATATAGGGCGTCACATGGACGACCTGAGCGAGCGTCCAGCAGGTGCCGCGTGCTGAGAGACTCTTCTTAAGCTGCTCCCTTGCATGTTCTTCTGAGCAGAAGAACGCAGGCACCTCTTGGTTATTCACATACTACCTATTGAGGCGGCTTCTCCTGATCCCGTACAGAAAATATATGGCCATCCCGACGGCGAGCCAGCCGAAAAACCTCAGCCATGTAAGAAGCGGCAGCCCGGCCATCAGCACGATGCACATGGCGATTCCGAGGAGGGGCGTCCACGGGACCAGCGGCACACGAAACGCCCTCCGGCGGTCAGGCTCCCGGTAACGCAGAACCAGAATCCCCGTGCAGACGAGCACGAAGGCAAAGAGGGTCCCGATATTCGTCAGCTGTACGATCTCATCGATGTTCGCAACCGCGGCGAAGAGGGCCACGAAGATGCCGGTGAGGATCGTGGTCACGTGGGGCGTGCGGTACCTCGGATGGATTCTGGAGAATGAGCGGCCCAGCAGCCCGTCGCGGGACATCGCCATGAGTATCCTGGGCTGTCCGAGCTGGAAAACCAGCAGCACGGCGGTCATCGCGACGACAGCCCCGAAAGCGAGCAAGCCCGCTGCCCAGTCCTGGTGTACGAAAGAGAGGGCATTGGCGAGCGGATCGGCCACGCCGGTCAGTTCCCGGAAAGGAATCATGCCGGTCAGGACCAGCGCAGCAGCGATGTATAGCACCGTGCAGATGATCAGAGATCCGATGATGCCCCGCGGAAGGTCTCTGGCAGGGTTCTTGCACTCCTCCGCTGCGGTCGAGACGGCGTCAAAGCCGATGTATGCGAAAAAGATCAGCGAGGCGCCGGTCCACACACCCGGGATTCCGCCGGGGAAGAAAGGCCGCCAATGCTCCGGCTTGACGTAGAAGGCACCCACGGCGATGAAGAAGAGGAGCGTGATGATCTTGAGAACCACGATGACGTTGTTGAAACGAGCCGATTCCTTGATACCGATCACCAGCAACCAGGTGATAAAAGCAACGATGAGGACGGCGAGGACGTTGAAAACGACCGGAACGCCCAGCACCTCCGGATGATTCAGGTGTGCCTGGTAGGCGACGTTGGCCTCCGGGGTCAACGACGAAACTCCGGTTTCGGCCGCGGCCCGGGCGGCAATGAGTGTGGAGCGGTAGTCAGTGGCCATCCACGCGGGAATCTCTATTCCGAATCCGAGCAGGAGTTGCCGGAAGTAGGCCGCCCATGAGATCGCCACGGCGATGTTGCCGACGGCGTACTCGAGTATCAGGTCCCAGCCGATGATCCACGCCACCAGTTCGCCCAGCGTCGCGTAGCTGTACGTGTATGCGGAACCTGCAACGGGCACCAGGCTGGCGAACTCCGCATAGCAGAGGGCGCAGAACCCGCAGGCGACGGCCGTCAGAGCGATGGACACGGTCACCCCGGGCCCCGCGGGAGGCAGGCCATTGCTGCCTGAGGTTGCCGCTCCCAGCGTGGCAAAGATACCTGCCCCGATAATTGCGCCGATGCCGAGGGCGATCAGGTCCACGGTTGTGAGCGACTTCTTGAGGCCGTGTGCCTCGTCTGTGCCTTCGGCGATCAGAACATCCAGCGGCTTCTTGCGGAAGAGGTACATCGGCAGCACTCCGTAGAGGTCGGGTCACAGGAACCGAGACTCTGGATACAGAATTCGGAATTCAGAAAACAGAGATGATTGCCGGGACAATTCGGGGGGAAGGGGCCGGTTGGGGGGGCCGGGGTCGGTCATTCCTCAGATCCTTCCTACACGCATGCGTCCGTCTACGACGACTGCGCCCCGGCCCGAGTCGAGCACCTTGACCGGATTCAGGTCAAGTTCCAAGAGCTCTGGAACGGCTTCCGCCAGAGCAGAGACACGCCGGATGACCTGGACCAGCGCCTGCCGGTCGGCGGGCGGCGCGCCGCGGTAGCCGTCCAGGAGCCTGCCTGTGCGAAGCCCCGAAATCATTTCCTCAGCGTCGATGTCGCTGACCGGCGCGGGACGGAACGTAAAATCCTTGATGAGCTCGACCAATACGCCGCCCAGGCCACAGACGATGAGCGGTCCAAAGGTGGAATCGACTGTAATCCCGACGAGCGCTTCGACGGCACCCGGCACCTCACGCTGAAGGAGGACACTCTCGAGTGCAAAACCATTCTCCTTCATTCTCTCCTTCAGGAGCTTGATCGCGGCGGTTACCTCTTCGCGCCTCCGAAGGCCGAGGATCACTCCGCCGACATCGCTCTTGTGCACGACCTCAGGGACCAAGACCTTCATCACTAGCGGGTAGCCCAAGCGGTCGGCTGCGTCCGGCGCTCCTTCCAGGCTTGCCTGCACGGCCGCGGCAAACTCGATCCCTGCGTTGCCCAGGACGGTCGCCAGGTCGTCGGGCTCCAGCCATACCGGCTCTTCATGAACCTCGATCAACCGGTCGATCACTCTTCGGATCGCTGTGCGTGCAGCGGGATCCAGGGATAATACGCATCCGGCTGGTCTTTTCCTCCAACGGCTGTAGCGCTCTGCCGCAGCCAGCGCAACGGCTGCGTTTTCCGGGAAGCTGTAGGAGGGCAAGCGGCCCCGGGCGCCGGCGTTGAGGGCCCTGGGCTTTCCGTCCACGGACATGAAGACCGTAAGCACCGGCTTTTCGGGCGGGACCTTCTGCGCGGACCTGCAAATGGCATCTGCGACCTCCTGGGGATCGTGGAGCCGCGGTGCCAGGTAGATCACGACCAGCGAGTCGATATTCGGGTCGGCCCCTACGCATTCCATGGCGGCTGCATAGTGGTCGGCTGTGGCGCTGGCAATCATGTCGACCGGATTGGCCAGGCCCGCCATTCTTGGAAGGACGCGGCGCAGGGCGGTCAGAGTCTCCGGCGCAAGTTCCGGCAGGATCAAGCCGCGCGCCTCGCAGGCGTCCGCCAGGAGAATGCCGGGTCCTCCGCCGTTGGTGATCGCGCCCACGCGCGGGCTGCGCGGGACAGGTTGCGCGGAGAGGAGGGTGGCGATATCCATCAACTCCTCCATGGTCGTCGCACGGATGACGCCGGTCTGTTCGAACAGGGCGTCGATGGCAACATCCGGCGTGCCCAGCGATGCCGAGTGGCTGGAGGCTGCCCGGCTCCCGGCAGCCGAGCGTCCTGCCTTGAGAGCCACAATCGGTTTGCGGCGCGTGAGCCCAGGTGCGAGCCGAGCGAATTCGCGGGGATTGTCAAAGCTCTCCAGGTACAGCACGATGACCTCGGTCCTGGGGTCCTCATCCCAGTAAGCCAGCAGGTCGCTGCTGGATACATCCACATTGTTCCCGACTGAAACGAAAGTCGAGATGCCGATATGAAGCGCCTGAAGGTGCTCGAGGATCGAGTAGCCGAGGGCTCCGCTCTGGGAAAGCATTCCGATGTTGCCTGCCGGGGGCCAGGGTGGCACGAAGGTGGCGTTGAGCGAAATGGCCGGATCGGTATTGAGGACGCCCATGCAGTTCGGCCCCACCATGCGCATAGCCGCAGACCGGCACAGGTCCCGGAGACGCCGCTCGGCCTCCCTTCCTTCGTTGGAAATCTCCCCGAAACCCGAGGTGATGATCACCACGCCGCGCACCCCCGCACGGACACAATCGCGGACGGCGTCCTCGGCCATGTGCGCCGGCACGGCGATCAGGGCCATGTCCACCGCCGCCCCGATGGACGAGACACTCGGATAGGCTCTGAGGCCGGCAATTTCTTCAGCCCTGGGGTTCACCGGAAAGATCGGTCCCGTGAATCCGCAGTTCTTCACGTTGTTTATCAGTGCCGCGCCGATCGTTCCGGGCTGACGGGATGCTCCGACAACCGCAATGGACCTGGGATCAAGAATAGGACGAAGACTCAGAGCGACCGCGTGCCGGTCACGCAAGAGCGTGTCGCCCGGTCTTTCGGATGTTTCGGCTTCCATCAGCAGCCTCCTCCGGGTAACGGGCAATCGGGATCCGCGCTGCAGGCTGACCCGGCTCCATTCTGAGGCGGTATCTCGTGGACCTCCGGCGCACCCGCGCGCATGAAAATGTGCGCGGGCGGAGTGCGTTGCCGCGGCCGAGCGGGTGCTGGCTACCAACGCTGCGAATCGCGGGCCGGTGCCGCTTTTCAGACATCCCGCATGGCGGGAAGCGCCGGTCCGGCAGCCACCGAGCATACTATTGTCGGAAGAGATCCTCCTCCCGGCGGTCATTACATAACCCGCTCCGCGTTTCGTGGCCTCAGAGGGTATCCGGCGCACACCTCGCAGCCCTGCGACCGCGGACATGCCGGGAAGACCCTCAGAGCGGCTCCAGCTTGGCGTACCTCTCCATAAGCGTCTTCCGGCCGGCCCGGGTGAAGGAGACAACCAGCTTGAAATCATCTCCTGCTTTCTGCCGGCTCACGACGATACCCTCGCCGAACTTGGCGTGCCGCACGCGCATTCCTGATTTCAGGACCTTATCGGGCTGTGCGCGCTGTGCCGCCTGTTGGAGGTAAGGCCGCAACTCAGAGAGTATTCCCGGAGATTCCGCCATAGGCCGATCGGCACCCAGGTGTGCCGCTCGCTGCCGCGCGTGCCGGTAGCCGTAGTCCTCGGCTTCCTCATCATCATCTTCTTCTTCTTCTTCTTCTTCCTCCTCCTCCAGCCGGTCTTCCCGGACGAAATGCCGAAGTGTGACAGCGCCTTCCAACAAATCATGCGGCATTTAGTCCAAAAATCGCGACGGGCTGGCCGGTACAAAACCCTCGGGGCCGATGGCGCGGCGCATCGGTGTCCAGGTCACGAAGAGCTTGCGCCGGGCCCGTGTGATCGCGACATAACAGAGCCGCCGCTCCTCCTCGAGGTCGCGGGCTGAATCCAGTGACAGTGCGTGAGGGAACAAGCCTTCCTCGAGGCCGACGAGAAAAACCACGTCAAATTCGAGTCCCTTTGCGCTGTGGACGGTCATCAGGACGACCCGCGCGGCCGTGTCGAGGCTGTCGATCTCGGAGGCGAGCGAGGCGCGGTCCAGGAACTCGAAGACTGTCTCTCCCCGTTGCCCGGATTCGAGAGCGGCCCGCACAAGCTCCTCCACGTTGGCCATGCGGCTTTCCGCCTCCTCTCGCGATTCCTGGCGCTCGAGCATCTCGCGGTAGCGGGTGTCCCTGACGATGTCCCGGAGAAGTTCGGCGGGCGATGCGGTGTCGCGAAGGGAGGCCCATCTGTCGAGAAGGCTCTGGAATGCGGCGAGTGCCCGGTGTGCCCGGCCGGCTCTTGCCGGATCTCGGGACAGGTCGGCGAGGGCCGCCGACAGCGGACACCCTCTCTCGGCCGCCATCTTTGCCAGCAATTCGACGGTGGTCGGGCCGATAGCGCGGGGCGGCGTGTTGATAATGCGCAGGAGAGCGACGTCGTCCTCGGGATTGAAGATGATCCGAAGGTAGGCCAGCATGTCCTTGACTTCCATCCGGCCGAAGAAGGCCACGCTCCCGACGACGGCATAGGGCACGCGGAGTTCCCTCAGGACTTCCTCGAAATTACGCGAGAGGAAATTCGCGCGATAGAGAATGGCAATACGGGTGCCCGGTTCTTCGTCCAGTATTTCCTCGATGCGGTTGCAGACCCAGTAGGCCTCGCTACGGGCGGAGCGGCCCGTGTGGCAAGTCACGACGTCGCCTGAGGGATTGCGTGTCCAGAGCACCTTGCCCTTTCGCTCCTGGTTGTTGGCGACCACGGCACTGGCGACCCGCAGGATGTTATCCGTAGACCGGTAGTTCTGTTCGAGCTTGATGATTCTCGCGCCGGGGAAGTCCTTTTCGAACCTCAGAATGTTCTGGATGTCGGCGCCGCGGAATCGATAGATGGACTGATCCTCGTCGCCCACGACGAAGAGGTTCTTGTGGTGCGAGGTGAGCAGTCGGAGGATTTCATACTGCGGGCGGTTGGTGTCCTGGTACTCGTCAACCAGGATGAAGCGGTACCAATTGCCGTAATGATCCCGCCTGTCCGGATGCTGCTCGAGCAGTTCCACGGCCTTGAGCAGGAGGTCATCGAAGTCGAGCGCGTTTGACTGCCGCAACCTGGATTCGTACTTCCGGTAGAGCTCCGCGGTTTCCTCGGAGTTGGCGGCCTTGAAATGCGCGCAATACTGGTGCGCCGGGATCCTGTGGTTCTTCGCATAGCTGATCCGGCCAATTGCCTCGCGCGGTGCCAGTTCTGATTCGCTCAGTCCGGCTTCTTTAAGCAGCTGCTTCATGAGGCGTTTCTGATCGTCCGCATCGTAGATCGAGAAGTCCCGCCGGTAGCCCAGCAGATGAATATCCCTGCGCAGCAGCCGGACGCAAAACGAATGGAACGTCGAGATATGAGGCTCGGCGCTCCGGCGAGGCCCGAGCAGTGCATGGACACGCTCCCGCATTTCGTCGGCTGCCTTGTTGGTGAAGGTTACTGCGAGAATATTCTCAGGACGGCAGGCGCCCGTCTGGATCAGCCTGGCGATGCGATACGTAATGACTCTGGTCTTGCCGCTTCCTGCGCCGGCCAACACGAGTGCGGGACCCGTACCATGGTCCACGGCGATGCGCTGCTGCGGATTCAGGTCGACGGGGAATTCCATGGAGACTTCATCCTAACACTGATCCGCCGGTGCGCAAGGCACCGGGTTGCCATTCCTGCCGGGGGACTGCGCGCGGCCCGCAGAACAAGGTGGTTCCCCGCTCCCGTGTTTGCACTTCGCCGTGTGCCATACCAAGCAGTTCAGCAGAGGGTCTACAGCGGCCGGTTGCGGGGGGACCTTGACGCGAACTATCCTGAAGGCGGCTCGGATCTGGCCCGCAGTTTGTTCTCGCGGTCGGCGATCAGATCCGTGATCTCCCTGTGCATGTCGGGGTTTATCTCTCTCGCGTACGGAAGAATATAAGTTTTCGTCTCGTCCAAATAACGCCGGACGAATTCCGCATCATGAACGAATCCCAGGCTGAAGAGGTTGCTGATCCGATCGGCGAGTTTCAGCACCTTTGCCTTGGGACTCCCCGAACACATCACTCGGGTCAGGTAATCGGCCTTAGCTTCCCATTCTTCTTTGGCCTTGCGCATGGTGACTTCCATCACCAGGCTATAGACAGCCGGGCCATCCTCGTCGATAGACGATATCGCGTCCTTTGTGACTCCCGGCATGCCGGCTGCGTCCTCGAAAAGGTCGTGTATCACGCTGGCCTTTAGAAGGACGGGATCGATGATCTTGTAGTCGAGGAGAATTCCCATCGTCGCAATCTGGTGGCGGAACATGTTGCCCCCGGCCTTGCCCCGTACGCCGATGAGTGCCATGGCTTTGAAGATATAGGGGGCCAGCGTGATGCCGGCTAGGTTCCTCTCGAGATCCCCCATTGATTGCTGCCTCCTATCCGTCGTTATTGACGCCCATTGGATGATTGTCGCACAGAATGACGGCTGTATTACAAAATCCCGTTCGGCTGGCGCAGCCCGTAATAGGCTGCGAGGGCTCTCTCCCTGGCCTTCGCGTGGTCCACGATCGGTCTCGGATAGGTATGTCCAAGACGCACCCCTGCACGTGTTAGGAGCGCGGCGGGCGCCTCCCACGGGCGGAAGATCCATGGCACGGGCAGCGCGGCCAGTTCGGGAACCCACCTCCGGATGTAATGACCCTCGGGGTCGAACTTCTGGCCTTGGCTTACGGGATTGAATACACGGAAGTAAGGGGCCGCGTCGGCACCACAGCCTGCAGTCCACTGCCAGCCCAGCGTGTTGTTGGCAAGGTCCGCATCGACCAGTGTGTCCCAGAACCAACGCGCCCCGGACAGCCAAGGCAACATGAGGTCCTTAGTCAGAAAGGACGCTGTAACCATGCGGAGCCGGTTGTGCATCCATCCTGTGGCCCAGAGCTCGCGCATCCCCGCATCGACGAAAGGGAATCCCGTTCGCCCGCGCTGCCATGCCTTGAGGTCGCGCGCGCTGTCACGCCAAGGAAATCGCAGGAAATCAGGGCGTAACGGCTGGTCTACTGTTTCCGGAAAATTGAAAAGCAGGTGGTAGGCAAACTCCCTCCACCCGAGTTGCCGCAGGAAGGCTTCGCCCGCTTCACGGACCCGGGCACTTGTTGCGGTATCGATAGCGCCGAGAACCGCGTGCCATATCTGCCTCGGACTGATTTCTCCGAAACGAAGGTGCGGCGACAGCCGGGAGGTACCCGAAACCGCCGGCATGTCCCGCGCCCCCGGATAGTTCTCGAGTCCATTCTGGAGGAATCCCGAAAGTTGCCTGTTTGCGCCTTCTTCGCCGGGCTTCCATGTCTGCCTCAATCCGCCGGCCCAATCGACCGCGGGCTCAAGCGCCAACTCCTCTAGCGCGAGGCTTTCAGGCCATCTGGCCGGGGATGGTAGGGCTTTTCCGGGAAGGCCGCCCGGAGGATGCGGCTGGGCAGGATCAGACCGGCATGCGCGCCAGAATGGCGTGAACACCCGGAACGGTTCGCCGGAGCTGCTCCGGATGGACCATGGTGCAAAGAGCAGGTTTGCGTTGAAGCTCTCGGTCCGCACTCCCGCGGCTATGAGCGCTGACCTGACTTTGGCGTCCTCGGCGAGCTCCAATGCCCCGTAGCGGCAGCTCCAGCAGACGGTTCGGGCGCCGGTTTCGCGAATCAACTCGCGCAGGACGGCCGGTGCCGGCCCCGAGCGGAGGACGAGCCTGGATCCCAGCGATTCCAGAGACCGGCTCAGGGACGAGAGCGACTGGTGGAGCCACCAGCGAACGGCGCTCCCGGGCGCCCAGGGGTTGCTCCTGTTGAAGGAGTCGATGTAAACGGGGACAACAGGGCCGCCCGACTGAGCAGCGGCCTCCAAAGCGGGGTTGTCCAAAATACGCAGGTCGTCTCGAAACCAGACTATCGCAGCTGTTCCCAAAGCGGCCACAGGCTTTAACGATCACACAATGCAGGGCATTCGCAAAATGGAAAAAGCGCCCATCCTGTTATTGTGTCGAGATCGGGCGTGCTAAAATCGGGGCCGGGCCGGTTCCGTTGACTGCCTGCACGGTGAACAATCATGGATCTTAAACGCGTCCCCATAACCATCCCTGAAGGATGCAACGTCATCTTGGGACAAAGCCATTTTATCAAGACAGCCGAGGACCTGTACGAGGCGATCATCACCGGCTGTCCGCACGCCAAGTTCGGGATAGCTTTCTGTGAGGCATCGGGTCCCTGCCTTATACGCGTCGAGGGAAACGACACCGGGCTGAAGAAGATGGCGGCCGAGACCGCCATGAGCCTGGGTGCGGGGCACTCCTTCATCATCGTCCTGCGCGACGCGTTCCCAATCAACGTTCTGAATGCGGTCAAGAACTGCCAGGAGGTCTGCCGGGTTTTCTGCGCTACAGCTAACCCGCTTGAAGCAATCATCGCCGAAAGTGAGCAGGGAAGAGGCATACTCGGCGTGATCGACGGATTCCCTCCCAAGGGTGTCGAGACGGAGGCCGATGGCAGGGCCCGGCGTGATTTTCTGCGAAAGATCGGCTACAAGCGCTGAAGACCGAGCGGGTTGCAGACGGAGCAGAATGCCGGACTGCTGTGCTGCCGGCCCCAGGACGAAGGGTGCGGCGACCGTGTGGAGCGGGGCATGTCCATATCCACGGCACCAGGAGAGGTCGCGTCGCTTGCAGACTTGACGTGGCAGAGGGACAGAGGGATTACTGGGGAGGGAAGGTATGTCTATTCCGGTCCCTTGGCGCCCTGACGATAGATACGAAGCCCCGGAAGGGGGTCCTGTTTCCATCGATTATTCAATTCCGAGGCGTTTTTTTATATGAACACTCACCCGCTCGAATTGAGAACGGAACAATTGCGTCGTGATTGTGATGCCTCCTGCTTCGAATTCCAGAGCACGGCTGAAATCCCGCCGCTGAAAGGGTTCGTGGCTCAGGAGCGTCCTGTGCGGGCGATACGGTTTGGCCTTGATATCGCCTGCCCCGGCTACAACATCTATGTCAGTGGGCTTACGGGTACCGGCAAGACCACCGTGATCAAGAAGTTCCTGGACGAGATTGCGGTCACGCTGCCGACACCCGATGACTGGTGTTACGTGTACAACTTCCGCGACCCGAACTGCCCCACGGCCCTTCACCTCCCGGCGGGCCGTGCCAAGCACCTCAAGGCGGAGATGGACGAGCTCGTGCGCATCCTCAAGGTGGAGATTCCCAAGGCGTTCGACTCCAAAGAGTACGAGCAGAGCATGAACGCCCTGATCGTGGATAATCAGGAGCAGCAACAGCAGCTTTTCAACCAGCTGTCCGAGAAGGCTCGCAGCATGGGATTTGCCCTCGAGATGTCAAAAATGGGGGTTTCCCTGGTTCCGCTCCTCGCAGGCAAGCTGGTCACTCCCGAAGAGTTCGAGACGCTGGAAAACGGCGTCAAGCAGGAGATGGAAAGGAGGCGGACGGCGCTGCAGGCGGACATCAACAATTTCCTCAGAGAAGTCCGCGAGGTCAACAAGGCGAGCCGGGAGAAGGTCAACGAGCTGAACCGCAGGGTAGGCCTCTACGTCGTCGGCACCCGGATCGAAGGGATCAAGGAGCAGTACGCGGGAATGCCCCAGGTCCTCGCCTACCTGGATGATGTCCAGGATTTCATGTTGTCCCACCTGGATGATTTCTCGGAAAAGAGCCAGGAACAGGATTCGTCGGGGATGGCCCAACTGAAGCTCGAGAGCCAGCCGGACCCGTTTCTCAAATACAAGGTCAACATCGTCGTCGACAACACCGACAGCAGGGGCGCCCCGGTCATCAACGAGACCAACCCGACGTATTACAACCTCTTCGGCCGCGTGGAACGCCGCGCCCAGTTCGGGGCCTTCTTCACGGATTTCACCATGGTGCGCGCGGGTTCTTACATCAGGGCCAACGGGGGGTTTCTCGTCCTGACCGCCCGGGACGTCCTGATGAACCTCGGCGTCTGGGAAACCCTCAAGCGCACCGTCCGGAACAAGGAGGTCCGGATTGAAGACCTCGGCGAGCAGTACGGTGTGATCCCGGTGGCGAGCATGCGTCCCAGCCCGATCCCGGTGAATGTCAAGGTCATCATGATCGGGAATCAGATGATCCACCAGCTCCTTTACGCCCTGGACGAGGATTTCCGCAAGATATTCAAGGTAAAGGCGGACTTCGACTCCGAGATGCGCTGGAACGAGGAGGCGCTGCAGGGGTACGCCATGTTCATCAGCGACCGCTGCCACGTCGAGGGACTGCTGCACTTTGATCCGTCGGCCGTCGCCGAAGTCGTGGAATACGGCGCCAGGCTGGTCGACGATCAGGAGAAGGTCTCGGCCCGGTTCAGCGACCTGGCCGACATCGTTCGTGAGGCGAGCTATTGGGCGCGCGAGGAGGAGGCGCCGGTCGTCTCCGCGCGTCACGTCATCCGGGCCGGGGAGGAGAAGTACTACAGGTCGAATCTCATCGAAGAGAGGCTGAGGGAGTTGATAACGCGCGGTATGCTCATGGTGGATGTGACCGGGGCAAAGGTCGGCCAGGTCAACGGGCTCGCGGTCGTGGACCTCGGCGACATCCGGTTCGGCAAGCCGTCGCGTATCACGGCGAAGACCTACGTGGGTAAGAGCGGCGTGGTGGACATAGAACGCGAGTCCAAGATGAGTGGAAAGATCTACGAGAAGGGCGTCCTCATCCTCAGCGGCTACCTGTCCGCGAAGTACGCCCAGGAGAGTCCGCTCTCCATGTCGGCGAGCATCTGCTTCGAGCAATCCTACGAGGGAATCGACGGCGACAGCGCGTCATCGACGGAGGTTTACGGCCTGCTGTCGAGCCTCTCCGGTGTCCCGATCCGGCAGGGTATCGCGGTCACGGGGTCGGTCAACCAGCATGGCGAGGTGCAACCGATCGGAGGCGTGAACCAGAAGATCGAGGGCTTTTTCGACGTGTGCAAGGCCGCCGGCTTCACGGGCGAACAGGGAGTGGTGATCCCGGTCCAGAACGTGAAGAACCTGATGCTGCGATATGATGTCGTCTAGGCCGTTCGATCCGGCAGGTTCCACATCTACGCCGTCAGCACGATCGATGAGGGTATCCATATCCTGACCGGGGTGGAGGCGGGCGTGCGGACCAACGGGATCTATCCGGAGGGGACCATTCATCACCTGGTGGAGAAGCGACTCAAGGAATATGCCGAAGGACTCAAGAAGCACGAGAAATCGGATGAGGAAGAGAAATCGCAGAAGCGTTAGTCTTCTCCAGGAGTGATCGACAGCCGGGGATGAAGGCAGGGGTACGATTCCCATCCTCCTCGTCCAGGGTTCCCCGCCATGACCATGATCCCTTTCGACGAAGCCCTCAGGAAGATCCTGACCAACCTGCCGCCCTCCTCCTTCGAAGAGGTCGATTTCCGGCATGCGTCGGGAAGAGTGCTCGCCGAGCCCCTCACCGCGACATGCAGTATTCCCCCGTTCAGCAAGTCTGCGGTCGACGGATATGCTCTGCGGACCGGTGACATCGAGGCGGTGCCCGCCACTTTGGAGCTCATGGGGGAGATTCGCGCCGGGGATACGGCATCTCTCCTCGTGGGCCCCGGCCAGGCCGCCGCCGTCATGACGGGCGCGCCGGTGCCGCGTGGTGCGGACGCAGTCCAGATGATGGAATGTGCTGCCATTACGGACGATGGCGCCGGGATCAGGATTCTCGAAAGGGTGCGGCCGGGCGAGAACATCATTCCTGCGGCCTCTGAGGCATCCCTGGGTCAGGTGGTGCTCACGGCGGGACGCCTTATCGGGCCGGCAGAGACTGCGGCGCTGGCCACCTTCGGTCATGTGCGCGTGCGGGTTTACAGAAGACCCACGGTGGCGATCATGGCCACCGGCAGCGAACTGGTCGAAGCCGACCAGGTCCCGCCGCCCCACGGCATCCGGAACTCCAACTCCTGCTGCCTGGCGGCCCAGTTGCGACTGCTCGGCCTCGAGGGGGAATATATCGGAATCGCGCGGGACGAGAGGAATCACCTGCGGGAACGGCTCGAGACGGGTTTGCTCAGGGATGTCCTCCTCGTCAGCGGGGGCGTGAGTGTCGGTGCCTATGACTTTGTGGAAGAAATACTCCGGGAACTGGGGCTGGAGGTGATCTTTTCGAAGGTGGCCATCCGGCCCGGGAAACCGACGTTGTTTGCGAGAAAATACGGAAAGCTGGTGTTTGGCCTGCCGGGCAACCCGGTTTCAACTTTCGTATCGTTCGAATTGTTCGTAAGGGCGGCACTCGGTCGGCTCATCGGCTTCGCGCGGCCGGACCTGCCGCGTGTCCAGGGCTCGCTCGCCTCGCGCATAACGCAGAAGGCAGGCAGAACATCGTTCCTCCCCGCCTCGGTAGTCTGGCGTTCGGAAGGATGGCAGATCCACCCCCTGCCCTGGAAGGGTTCGTCGGACATCATCGGGTTCTCGCGCGCAGACGGGCTCGTCGTTTTTCCGGCAGGGCGGGACGTGATGGAAGCGGGTGACAAGGCCGAGGCATTGCTGCTGCCGGACTACTGGCAGAGACAAATGACGAATGACGGTTGACGAATGGTCGCGAAGACAATCCTGAAATCCGGGCGGAGGAAAAGCAGGGCGCTCTCGCATGTTGACGAGGCGGGCCGGGCAAGGATGGTGGACGTCTCCGCAAAGAAGCGGACGAAGCGGACGGCCGTCGCGGAAGCCTTCGTCCGGCTCTCGCCAGCTACGATGGAGCTCCTGATGGAAGGGAATCTGCCGAAAGGAGACGCCATCGAGACAGCTCGCATCGCGGGAATCGTCGCGGCCAAGAAGACGCCGGATCTGATCCCGCTGTGTCATCCTCTGCTTCTCACAAACGTCGAAGTGAGGGCGGAATCCCACGCCGACGGCGTCAGGTTTGTCAGCCAGGTGAGCTGCCTGGGGCAGACCGGTGTAGAAATGGAAGCGCTGACCGCGGCTTCCGTGGCGGCGCTTGCGCTGTACGATATGGTGAAGGCTGTCGAGCGGGAAGCTGTCATCGAGAAGGTCAGCCTCATTGAAAAGACAGGGGGCCGAAGTGGCCGCTTCCGGCGCCGCTGACCTGCAGCCCGGCAGATGCATGTGCCGCCCGCCGCCCAAGCAAGTGCGGGTGCTTTCCCGCTTTGCGGGTCATATTCCATTACCTGATCAGCAATCCTTGTCTGCAAAATAGGGAAGCGTCGCCGATTTCTTGGTAGAATTGAGCCGTGGTAATTCCGGCGTACCAGCAAGGCAACCGGGCGATCGGAGTCTACACGCAACCCGGCTGACCCGTCTGTCACGAGGCGGCAGAGCATCTGTCCTCCAGGGGTCTGCAGTCTGAGCAGGTCAATATCCGTGAGACGCCCGGTGCGATCCTCGAGCTGCAGAAACTGGGAGTCATGGCCACACCGGCGCTGACGATCGGGGACAGACTGGTTGTCGGGTTCGATCGCGAAAGAATAGATCAAGCCGCTGCCGCCCTTGGGCGCCAGGCGGTTTGAAGCGAGTGCTGATGAGGTGTTTCACGAAACATGCCGATCTATGAATACACATGCCTGAAATGCAGGCGTCGCATGAGTTTCCTCGTGATGGCCCCCTCTTCGTTCAAGCCGGTATGCAAGTACTGCAGGAGCACGGAACTCGAGCAGCTCTTCTCGCGTTTCGCTTCCCCCAAGTCCGAAGAAAAACGCCTGGAATCAATGGCGGATCCCTCCAGTTTCGCCGGCCTGGACGAGAACGACCCGGCGAGTGTTGCACGGTGGATGAAGAGGATGGGAAAGGAGATGGGCGAGGATTTTGGAGAAGACATCGATCAAATGGCTGAGGAGGCGGCCGAGGAAGCGGCAACGGGTGCCGCGGGGGACGAAGGGACGACTGCTTCCGGATCGGATGACCTTTGAGGCCATTGACATGCGCCCGCTTCGTCCCGGGCAGGGGACATCGGAAGAGTATCCGGGCCATGTCGGTCCTCGCCTCGCCGTGCGCTTCTCGCCGGGCCTGCGTGGATTGTCTTTCCCCTGGGTCCGTCTGTTCTCCGGATCTGCCGCGCTCGCGTTTCTGGTCTTGGGGGCTGCCTCCCAAAGGCCCGCCGGGCCGCAGTTCGTCGATGTCACGGCCAAAGCCGGAATCGCTTTCAAACACGGGAGTGGATCGCCGGAGAAGGACTACATATTCGAGGCCAAGGGCGGCGGCATGGGCGTCCTCGACTATGACAATGACGGATTGCTCGACCTCTATTTCATAAACGGAAGCACCGTGGAGGACCTTGCCAGAGGAGTCATTCACCCGAACGCTCTCTACCACGCCAACGGGGATGGGACCTATACGGATATGACGGCAAGGGCGGGTGTTCAGGGCAGGGGCTGGGGAATGGGGTGTGCGGTCGGCGATTACAACAACGACGGATATCCTGACATCTACGTTCTCGGCCTCACCGAGAACGTCCTTTACCGCAACAACGGGGACGGCACCTTCACGGACGTCACCGAGCGTGCGGGGCTGCGCGACGGTCACTGGAGCACGAGCGCTGCATTCCTGGATTATGACCGCGACGGCGATCTCGATGTCTACGTCTCCCATTACTCCATTCCGGACACGAAGCTGCTCCCGAAAAGGGGTGAAAACAGGTACTGCCACTATCGCGGTGTGCCTGTCATGTGTGGTCCGCGGGGACTGCCCGGCGTGGCCGACAGCTTCTATCGAAACAATGGCGACGGTACCTTCACGGACATTTCCGAGGATGCAGGACTGGCCATGGATGCCAAGTATTACGGTCTGGGGGTCGCGGTCGGCGATTACGACAACGACGGCTGGACGGACCTCTATGTCGCCAACGATTCGTGTCCGAGCTTCCTCTACCACAACGAAGGCAATGGGAAATTCAAAGAGGTCGGTTTCCTGGCGGGTGCCGTTCTCTCGGATGACGGGACCGAACAGGCAGGGATGGGCGTCGATTTCGGCGATTACGATAGCGACGGCTGGCTGGATATCACAAAAAGCAACTTCTCCTACGATTACAACAACCTGTACCACAACGAACAGAACGGTACTTTCACCGAGAGATCGATGACCGCAGGCATTGCCCAGATCACCATGCCGTTCGTCTGCTGGGCCAGCAAGTTCATGGATTACGATAACGACGGCTGGCGTGACATCTTTGTCGCAACCGGGCACGTCTATCCACACCTGCTTGCCAACCCTGTCGGAGGTGAGAAGTACTATCAGCGAAACCTCCTCTTCCGGAACCTCGGGAACGGCAAGTTCAGCGAGGTCGGAAGGGAGTCCGGGCCCGGTCTGCAGGTCGAGAAGGCATGCAGAGGTGCCGCTTTCGGCGACCTCGACAATGACGGCGATATCGACGTGATCACCGCAAACCTGGATGACGTGCCCACGGTACTGAGAAACGACGGTGGCAATACGAAGAACTGGCTGATCCTCCGGTTGAACGGCGTGAAATCGAACCGATTCGGTTTGGGGGTGCGCGTCAAGGTGACGGCCGGCGGGCTTGTGCAGATAGGCGAGGCCTCGACGGCATCGAGTATTTTCGTGGCCAACGACCCCCGCGTCCATTTCGGCATTGGAGAGGCGCGGGAGGCGGACATCGAGGTCAACTGGCCGGGTGACAAAGTGCAGACATTCCGGGCTGTGCCGGCAAACAGAATTCTGACCATCGACCAGAACCAAGGGTTAGTGTCAGGGGATCGCTACTGGGAAGGACCCGTGATTGATGATTGACGATTGAAGAATCCAGTCATGCGTGAGTGACTGTGATCTGAAGGCGAGTATCACCGGCATCCGGAAGTGGTTCCCCACCTCATCTCCCCCGTCGTGCATTCGTCAATCGTCAATCTTCAATCGTCAATTGGCATATGCCTGAGCTGCCGGAAGTCGAGACAATTGCACGTAGACTTCGCCGGGCCATACCGGGCAGGACCATCGCTCGGGTGTCCCTTTCCGGCATGCCGCTTCGCCGGCCCGTGGAAGGGTCGTTTATCGATATCCTGCGCGGACGCAAGATCATCAGGGTCCATCGCCGCGGCAAGTATCTCGTCATTGAACTCGAACCACGGGCATTCTGGGTGACTCACCTTGGGATGAGCGGCAGGATTTTCTTCTATGCGGATGCCTGCGCCGCAGGCGGGCACCACACCCATGCCACAGTCACGTTTTCCGACGGAGCCGTGCTCGAGTACCGCGACCCCAGGCGCTTCGGACTGCTGGCGGCCAGAGAGTCCCGGTCCATTGGGGAAGTGCCGGAGCTCGCCCGCTTGGGGAAAGATCCGCTCAGCCGCAGTTTCAATCTGCGCTGGCTTGAACCCGTCCTGCGCAGCACCCGGAGGGATGTCAAGTCTCTTCTGCTGGACCAGAGCAAGATCGCCGGGCTGGGAAACATCTATGTCTGTGAAGCCCTGTTTCATGCCAGAATACACCCTGCACGCCGGTGTGACCGGATCAGCCGTCGGGAGATGAAATCTCTGATCCGGGCAATCAGCCGCGTTCTGAGGAGGGCGATCCAATGCCGGGGCACGACTTTCTCGGATTTCGCAGCCTCGGACGGCAGCCCCGGCGGCAACCAGCGTTACCTGCGCGTATTCCGGCGCGAGGGGCTCAGATGCCGGCGCTGCCGTAGCGTCATCGCGCGAGTGCGTCAAGGAAACCGGAGTTCCTATTATTGCCCCGGCTGCCAGAACTGATCGCGCAGCGCGGGGAGGAGGCGAAAGCAACGTGGCGCAACCATACAGCAAATGCCCGCATTGCAGGGGAACCGGGGTGTGCCAGGCCTGCAAGGGTACAGGCCGCCTGGCCTTACAGAAGGGCAAGCAATGCACATCCTGTTTCCCCCACGGCAGCGGCAGATGCCAGAACTGCCGGGGCCTGGGCGGTTTTGACCAGGCTGGCAAGCCCGCAGCCCCACCGGAGAATGCCCAGTAGCCCGGCGGGCTTACGAGCGGGCACGTGTACATTCTGAATCGAGACGGAGTCAGCTTCCCGGAGTTTACGATGATTGAAAATGTATTGAAGACCGGACGTCGTACCTTTCTTGTGCGTGCATGCGCGGGGGCAGCTGCGCTGGGCGCAAAACCCGCAGAAACCGCTTATTCCCCGCAGACGCTCCCGACGATCCGACTCGGGTCCCGTGAGATAACCCGGCTCATCTCCGGCGGAAACCCGATCGGGGGCTGGGCTCATTCGACGCAGAACATGTCACGCCACATGCTCGAGTACTTCACGATGGAACGGACCGTGGACTACCTCGAACAGATCACTCGCGCCGGCATCAACACCTGGCAATGTGACCACATTCCCAAAGTGATTGGGGCGCTCCGCACGGCCCGGGAGCGGGGCATCCGCCTGAACTTCATATGCCTCCATGCTGAACGCCCGAATGAGGCGCCGCTCAAGACGGTGATGACGGACTTGAGTCCGATCGCCATCGTCCATCACGGTGGGGTTACCGACCGGCTGTTTGCCGAAGGAAAGAAGCAGCAGGTCCGCGATTTCGTGAAGAAGGTACACGACCAGGGGGTTCCGGCCGGCGTTTCTTCGCACTGCCCCACAAACATTCAGCGCATCGCGGACGAGGGATGGGAGAACGACCTCTTCATGTCCTGCCTTTACTATGTCAACCGGCCGCGGCAGGAACAGGAGGCTCTTCTGGGAAAGGTCACGGTGGGCGAGCCCTTTTTTGAATCCGACCCGATCGAGATGACGAGGGTCATTCGGCAGATCGACAAACCATGCCTCGGGTTCAAGATTCTGGCGGCGGGGCGCCTCTGTGCAAACCAGCAGACCGTTGAAAAAGCCTTCAAGTTCGCCTTCGAGAATATCAAGCCGATCGATGCGGTCATAGTCGGAATGTATCCGCGTTTCGAAGACGAGATAGGCTTCAACGTCGCGTATACGCGTAAGTACGGCGCCACCACGTGAAGCTGTGATGCCTCGGGCCCGGCCTTGCTCCGCCGGACCGGTTGGCTGTCACCACGGCGGCCGGTTATGCGGATGGGATCCCGCAGAAGGTCGACACTGATTTTCTGTTCTTGTGGGCAAGGACGCGGACAAGCATCCTCTAAGAACCCTCTCGCGGGCGCGTCTTGCCTCGAGTGGACTGCCCGTGGTTCGTCGACGCCGGCACGTACGCTCCGCTCCTCTTGCGGCTCTCGAGAACGACGTTAACTTCGGTTCCCTCGCCTGACTGGCTGATGCCGACCACCAGCGTATGGCCCAACTGCAGCCTGCTTCGATAGAGAGTGTGGATGGACGGCACAGCCAGCGAGACGGGTGTTCCGGTCGTGATTTCCAGAAGGTACCTGCCGAAGAGCGCGGCATTGTCCGATGTGCCGCGTGCCACCAGAATGACGAAACGGATGTCGCCCCGGCGGACTCGCTCTGCGACACGCTGCACGCCGATCTTTTCGGACCGGAGGGTTCGTTCCAGGACCTCCGGTTGCTGGCAAATCTCACGCATCGTGATAGACACGATACTGTTCTCCGGACGCGCTCGCCTCAGACAGCATGACAGCATCATCGGGATTTTTCGCCTCAGCTGGATGACCCGCCTCACTTGTGATAAAGATAGGGGCGCTCGAGGGAGGGGCTTCCATCGGCCGTTCGCATAAGCAGGTTGTCAGCACGGCACCCAGAACAGAGCGGGCAGGGCTGGTCGGCTGCTTTTTCGCAAGGCGCGGCCGGGCCCGGGCGGAGGAGTCTCTGCTGGAGCTTGAAGCGCTGGCCTCCGCAGCCGGAGCGATGGTCGTGGAACGTGTCCTGCAGGAACGTCCTGCCCCGGATCCCGCCTTCTTTGTCGGAAGGGGCAAGGCGGATGAACTGCGGCAGGTCGCACAGGCGCTGGGGCTCGATCTTCTGATTTTTGATGATGAACTCTCGCCGGGACAGCAGAGGAACCTGGAAAACAGAACCGACTGCAAGATCCTGGACAGAACCCAGCTCATCCTCGATATCTTTGCGCGCCGGGCCCGAACCCGGGAAGGCAAGCTTCAGGTGGAGCTGGCCCAGCTGAACTACCTGCTTCCACGGCTGGTGGGCAAAGGTACGATGCTCTCACGACTCGGCGCGGGGATCGGCACGCGCGGGCCGGGTGAGACACGGCTGGAGATGGACCGGCGGCGCATCCGCAATCGCATCGCCCTGCTCCGCAGGGAGATCGAACGTGTTGGCAGGCATCGTCAGCAGCAGCGAAGCAGACGCCAGGGCGTACCGGTTCCTGTTGCCGCTCTGGTGGGATACACGAACGCAGGAAAATCCACGCTCTTCAACGCCCTCACCCGGGCCGGCACCGTGGAGGGCCGGCAGCTCTTTTCAACGCTCGATCCGTTGCTCCGCAGAGTCGAGCTGCGCAACGGGACGGAGATCGTCTTGTCCGACACGGTCGGTTTCATCCGCAAATTGCCTCACGATATTGTGGCGGCATTCCGGGCTACGCTCGAAGAGGTCCGTGAGGCGGATCTGCTCCTGCATGTCATCGATCGCAGCAACCCGCACTGGCGTGATCAGGCCGCGGCCGTCGAGGAGGTCCTGACGGAGCTCGGCGCCCAAAACAAACCTGTCATCGACGTTTACAACAAGGCAGATCTCTTGCCCGAAGGCTCCCACCCCATGAGACCCCTGGGGCGGGATTCCGTCCTGATTTCCGCCCGGACTGGATTTGGACTGCCTGATCTAAAGTCCCTGCTCCTAGTTTGGGGTCGGACCAGGGTAAAGCGTTTGAAATCAATGGATTAACGTAAACGGGAAGCCAACAGACGGACTCAGTCTGACTTTTTGGTATCCTTTTTCGCTTCTAACCTCAACTTCTTGAGAATTGCACAACGATCTACGCTCGTGCGGGGACCTGACCCTGCACGAGAGCCCCCTTCGGGGGCTGGGAGCCAGGAGCCAGAATGCGACGCTGCCCGTGGTTTGGGGATCGCACTTCAAGCGGGCCTCTCGCTTCGCTTACGCTCCGAGAGATTAATCCCGGAGTCCCAGTCATGTCTGACGGATCTTCCCTCCGCGTTTGAGTGGAAGAAGGGCTGTAATTCCTTTCTTGCTTTGTGGTTATGGAGGGATGATTGACGAACGTATTCTGCCTACTTCTCCGGCAGCGCCATAC
>JACADW010000006.1 GCA_013388445.1 Acidobacteriota bacterium
GATCCGATCGCCGTCCGGATCCCAAAGGGAACCTACACCGCCGCATTCGGGCTACGGGCTCAGTCTGCAGTAATAGACTCGCCTGGTCTCGCGGCTGGCGGCCTGCGGGATCGAACCGGCGTAAGGCATCGGACGCTTGCCGTCGCAGCGTTCGCGGCCGCGATTCTGGCTTCCGCCGGCACCTGGCTGGCGCTCCGGCCGAGCCCGCCGCCCGAATCCTTGACGGCTCTCTGGCGGCCTTTCACTTCGTCCCCGGAAGCCCCGCTGGTGGTTTTCAGCAACGCCGCATTTGTCGGTTCGCCCCGCGACGGCTTGCGCTACTTCCGACAAGGCGCGGACGATCCGTCGGCCATCATCGAATCCTACACGGGCGTGGGCGAGGTAACGGCCGTAAGGGAACTGGTCGGACTTTTCGGTTCCCTCCGTCACCCGATCCGCGTGAAACGGGCAAGACTCGTAATGTGGGACGAGGACCGGGACGGCAACTTGGTTTTTCTCGGGTCGCCTGCGGAGAATGCCGAAATTCAGGTGCTCTACAAGCTCCTGGAATTCCGCTTTAAATCGCGCGACTGGGAGCCCGAAATCGGCAGGCCGGGATTCACCAACAGCAAGCCCAGGCCTGGGGAGCAGCCGCTGTACCTCGCAAAACGTTACCCGCCGATTGTCGACGACTATGCCCTGGTCGCATTGATCCCAGGCCTGGCGCCAGGCCGCTGGGCTATGATGCTGGCAGGATGCACGACATTCGGGACCGGTGCGGCGGCCGAATTCGTCTGCCGTGCCCACAGGGTCGATGAATTGCGCCGGCAACTCGTGGAGGAGAAACCGGCCGGGCCCATGCCGCCTTTCGAGGCGCTGATCCATATCCAGCTCCACAAGGGCGCCGTTACGGAAATGAAGCTGGTTGCGGTCCACCGCCGCGACGATCTGCTGCAAGCCGCGCCGGCGCGGCCATGAGTCTCGCACACCGCCGCCCACAGGGATCACTTCGACCCGAGCCGAAAGACGATGCCCGCAGAGATGCGGGGATCAAACGAGGTATGCGGGCCGAATCGGGTGAGCAATGAGTCCAATTGAATCACGCGGACGGCGCAGTTCTTATGCGCAGTCCAGTCCATGCCCCCGCCGATGTTGGCCACAAATGCGGCGTCCGAATATTCTATGTCCTGGAAGTCCGCGCTTGCCCAGCCGCCGCCGAACAGCGCGTGAAAAAACGGCACAACCTTGTCGTGCCTTCGATAGGAGAGCTGCGGACCGAAAGCGAAGGTGTGCAGCTTTACGTCAATCCCGCTTCCCGTCGAATAGTGGCCGGAGAAATCGGTCCTAATCCCAAGCCAGTCGTTGATGCTGCCGTTCACTGAAGCGTTCCAACCATGGAGGACCTGCTCAATTCCCTGATCCGCTGCTTTCGCAGGTCGACCCCTTTCCTCATCTCCTGGATATTCGGCTCGAGCTCGATCGCCCGGGCGTATTCTCGGACAGCTTCGCCGTACCGACCCAGCTGAAACAGCGCATCCCCCCTGTTGAAGTGAATCAGGTAGGACTCTTCGATCGCCGATGGATAGGGAGGATTGGCTGCCGTCTCTCGGGTCCCTCCTTGCAGCTCGCCGCTATAATCCCCTTCTCCGGCTTCCGATAAAAAAGCAATTATGTCGACTTCGGGCAGTTTCCCCGGTCACGCAGCATTCTATGGCCGAACTTGCGATCCCGCGTACGGTCTTTCTTGCACGCCTGTCCATTATTGCGATGGTCTACGACCTCAGCAGCACCGATTCGGCACGCTGCGGATCTTTCTCCGTCATGCTTTCGGCCGACGACCTGGTCGAGCGGGTCGGGCGCCTCGCGACCTGTGCGGATCAAGAGAAGGGATGGTCCCTGGCTGCACTGGACATGCCTCCCGATCTCCACGTTCCCCACCTGCCGGCCCCGATTACCAAGCAGGAGGTCTGGGGAGCCGGAGTGACGTACGGGCGAAGCCGGGAAGCGCGCATGGAGGAGAGTGAGGGCGGGGGATCGTTTTATGACAAGGTCTACCGCGCCGAACGTCCGGAGCTGTTCTTCAAGACGATGCCAAGCCGCGTGGTGGGGCCGAACGCCCCGATCCGCGTCCGGGTCGATTCCAGGTGGACGGTCCCGGAGCCCGAGCTGACCCTGGCCATCAGTTCTTCAGGGCAGCTTGTCGGTTACACGATCGGAAACGACGTGAGCGCGAGGGACATCGAGGCGGAGAATCCGCTCTACCTGCCGCAGGCCAAGATATACAAGGGGTCCTGCGCCATCGGCCCGGTTGTGACTCTGGCGCATACGATCCCGGACCCGCGCAAGATGGGAATACGCCTCACGGTGCGGAGCGGTGACAGCATCCGGTTCGAGGGCTCGACCTCGCTGGCGAGCATGAAGCGGAGTTTCGAGGATCTGATCGCCTACCTCTTCCGCGAGCTCGATTTTCCGCACGGCGTGTTTCTGCTCACGGGTACCGGGATCGTGCCTCCGGACGACTTTACTCTGCAGCACGGGGATGTCGTCGAGATCAAGGTTCCGGAGATCGGCACGTTGCGGAACCCCGTATGGTAGGCTCGCCGGCCGTGTCGGCGGACAGGTTTGCCGGGTAGCCCGCGGTGCGCGGCTGCGGGGCACGACAGCGCGCGATGAGGCCGCCGGGCGGAAGTCCATCATGCGCGTGTCCGGCCCGCGCGCAGGTCCAGAGGAGGCCCGGTCCGCGTCATCGGTTCTCTGGCCTCCAGGGCCACGGCAAAGTCGCAGATTCAGTAAGCGCGCGGCCCTGGGGGGCCTCGCGCTTTCTTGACCCTTCAGGGCAAAAAGTGGTACACACTACCGCCTCCGCCAGAAGGGCCAGCGTAGCTCAGCCGGTAGAGCAACTGATTCGTAATCAGTAGGTCCGGGGTTCGAGTCCCCGCGCTGGCTCCACTCAATCCATTCAAAATCAACAGGTTGCCAGAGCCAGGGATTCGGGGCATTCGTTTGGTTCAAACTTCCGGTGGCGACTTTTCCCGGCTCATCGAGAATTCCAACAAACTGCGTGGCATCGGGCGGGATGAACCGCGCGTAGTGCTGCAAAGTAATGGTCGGCTTTCGATGCTCCAGCTGGCAGCCCACCTATGTAATTGGCGCCCCTGCTGCCAGGAGCTGACTGGCAAAGGTATGGCGAGCGTGATACAGACGGGAATGAGGGAGCTCCGCCTTTCTGAGTATCAGGCGGAAGTTCTTCGCGGCCCGACTCCGGTCGATAGGGGTGCCGGCGGACCGCGGCGGATTTGGCGGCGGGCGATGGGGCTGGCGGCGGAAGGACGGGCAGGCCGGCGCCTCTGAAACAGCGCGACGGCGGGCATGCCGCCGTCGCTCGTGCGGTACAATAGATCCGCAAACAGACGGAGTCCGAAATGAACCACCGTGATGTTCGGTGGCTCTTGCAGGTGCTCCATCGCCCGAGTGCGTAAAGGACGGCTTCGACGTTGAGATAGCTTTCCATCCCGGCATCGATTGCCGAAGCAGCCGTGTCGCTCAGATCGCCGGCGAACGCGCTCACGGTCCAGTCCCCGGCACTTGCGATATCCGCCCGGCCTATCGTTCGACTGGATCTCGGCCGCGCACGGTGAGTCCGCGGGACAAGGCGGCGGCAGCCTGCCTTTCGTCGTGAGTCCAGAATTCAAGCGGCTCGCCCTCGCCTTCAGCCGCCAGCACCTCTGCAGTTGCGACGTGGATAGCCTCGAGCGCGCGGACGTTTATGGCAAAAGCGTCCTTCGCCCGTTCGATGACCTTGTCGTCTATGGAAGCCAGATCCAGCATCGCGAGCAGGTCCGCGAGCTCCTTGCGTTTGACAGCCGTCACGGTGTCGTCCAGGTTGCCGATCAAGCGTTCCCGATCGACGGCCCGGTACGTCTCTATTTCCACGAGCTTCGAGGACACCACCCTCTCATTGCCGGTAAGCGGCAAGGACGGACCGGGTTCGGAGAAGAGGATCCGGAGCAATGCGCTAGCGTCGGCGTACTTCAACGGAGTCCTCCCGCACGGCTTGCAGTGATGTCTGGATGTCGACGCACTTCTCGGATGCGGAGATCCGGAGTTTTCCCCAGTTCTGCGTGCCGGGTCGAAGCCGGCCCTCCCTTGCCAGCCGGTCATGCCAGGGAAGCGGTTCGGTTTGCATCGGGCCCAGTTCGGCTATCGGCTCGTCACGGTCTTTGATGATGATTCTCGCGCCGCGGGAAGCCTGTCGAAGATACTTGCTGAGACGCGTCTTGAACTCGGTTACGTTAACGGACTTCATGGTCTTATTTTAGGGTCATGTCGGTCACAAATCAATGAGATACGAAATTGGGGAAAATCACCATTGCTGTCCCATTCAAAGTTGAGTAGTGACAGTTGGCTGGACCGACAATGGATTCGGGCTGTGCAAGCACTTGAAAGATCAAGACTTTCTCGGGTAAGGCTCAGGGTTCTTAAGACTGTGGAGGCTCTGCTCAAGTATACCAGCTGGACGTTGGCCAAGGATCCCGTAGCTGAGACCCCGAAGATCACCGCTGCGCTGGAAGAAACCGCCCGGCCTGCGTAGTCCGAGGGATTGCGGACACCGATTCCAATCGATGGTGGACACCGATTCCAATCGATGGTGGACAGCAATTCCAGACGATGGTGGACGGGGTTTCCGATGCGATGGTGGACACTTTTTCTGCTTTTTTGGAATGGGTGTCCACGACCGTTTGCAATCGGCGTCCGCCTTGTCGGAACGTTTCATCTGTCATGAGCTAAGCGACGCTGTTTAACCGCTGGTACAGCCACCTTCGGGAAAGGAAGAGATTGATCCCAGCAGAAAGGTCAACCACGGGTAAGATGAAGGAGGTCCTCGGGTTGCGATACGGCTTGGGGCTCTCGCTCCGGAAGATCGCCCGCAGTTGTTCCATTTCCCCCAGCGGAGTCGGCGACTATCTGCAGC
>JACADW010000350.1 GCA_013388445.1 Acidobacteriota bacterium
CGCCGTTATGATGAGGCAATCGTCCCTCCTCATGGCGGCGCGCAATTCAGCCAGCCCGGCGTCGAACTCCTCGAGCCCCCGCGCGTAGCCGTCGGCGTCGTTGCGGTGGCCCCATATCATGTCGAAGTCTACGAGGTTGGAGAAGATCAGTCCCTCGCCGCTTTCCTTCAACGCCTGGACAGTCTGCGTCATGACCTCGCTGTTGTTGTGCGCCTCGAGCGCTCTGGTGAAACCGCGATGGCCGAAGATGGAAGCGATCTTCCCGACGCTTGTTACCTGGAGCCCGCAGTCCTTCATGAGATCCAGCAGGGTCTGCCCCGGCGGCGGCGCGGCAAAGTCCTTTCGGTTGCCCGTGCGGCGGAAGGCGCCGGGCTGCCCTACAAACGGCCGTGCGATCACCCTCGCCACCCGGTCCTCTCCGTCAAGCAACCGGCGTGCGACCTCGCAGATCCGGTAAAGCTCCTCTATCGGGATCACCTCTTCGTGCGCAGCGACCTGGAAGACCGAATCGGCGGACGTATAGACGATCGGCCGGCCGGTGCGCATATGCTCCTCGCCCAGGTCCTTGACGATTTCCGTGCCTGACGCCGGTCTGTTTCCGAGCACGCCGCGCCCGATCGACTTTCGGAACGGCTCCAGTATGCGTTCGGGAAATCCGTCAGGGTATGTCGGGAAGGGCTTCCGCGTAATCACGCCCGCGATCTCCCAGTGGCCCACGGTTGTGTCCTTCCCTTTGGAGAGGATCGCAGCCTTGCCGAAGGACCCTTCCGGTGCCGCGGCCGGCGGCAGGTTCGGCAGTGGACGGATATTGCCTAGCCCCAGTCTCTGCATGTTGAGCAGAGCAGGCTTCTCGGCCATGAGGAGGTGGCCCAGCGTGTCGCTGCCCGCATCGCCCCATTGCGCCGCATCGGGCATCTCGCCTATGCCCACGCCGTCGAGCACCACGATGGCGAACCGTTTGAATGGCCGCTCCATGGCCATAGTACCGACCGTCCCATGAGTGACAGAATGCGACTACGCTTGCGGTGCCCGGGCCAGCTCCTCTCCCAGCGAGGCTATCGTCTCACGCAGGAACTCCGTGAACTTGCCCCGCACCCGTGCCGCCGTCTTCATTACTTCATCGTGGGAGAGCTTGCGCGCCTGGAGTCCGGCAGCCATGTTGGTGATGCAGGAGATCCCGAGCACTCTGATGCCCATATGGTTTGCGGCAACCACCTCCGGCACGGTGGACATTCCGACCGCATCCGCTCCTAGCGTCCGGCACATCCTGATTTCCGCCGGCGTCTCGTAGCTCGGGCCTGACAGCCCGATGTAGACCCCTTGCCCGACACGGATCCCACACCGGCGCGATGCGCGCAAGGCAAGTGCTACCAGCCGTCTGTCGTAGGCCTCGCTCATGTCGGGAAACCGCGGTCCCAATTCATCGATATTGCTTCCTCGCAGCGGATTGGCCCCCATCAGGTTGATGTGGTCTGTGATCAGCATCAGGTCGCCGGGGCGAAACCTGGGACTGACCGCTCCGGCTGCGTTGCTGACGATCAGAGCCCGGATGCCAAGCAGCCCGAGCACCCGAACAGGGAAGGTTACATCGCTCATCGAGTAACCCTCGTAGTAATGGGCTCTTCCCTGCAGAACTGCCGCGGGTATACCCTCGACGATGCCCAGCACCAGCTTACCGCCGTGGCCGCGCACCGTGGATGCGGGGAAGTGAGGCAGGTCGACGAACGGAATGACCGTTCGCCTTTCCAGAGAATCAGCACAGTCCCCAAGACCGGATCCGAGAACAACGCCCAGCAACGGTTGCCCCGGATGCCGTTTCCGGATCGCACGCGCCGCTTCCGACATCTTGCGATACATGCCTGATCGCCTTGGCGCACGCCGCGCTTGCCACGCGCCAGCTGGCCCATCGGCGGCTTCCACAATCGACGTTGCATGCACGTCCGATCCCTCCTCTGACGAAAAAAGCTATCGGGGCGGCGCAACACGCCGTTTCGACAGCGAGCTATGCGCCGCCCCGATAGCTTCATCCACTCGGTTCGGGGCTGTTCCTGCCGTCAGGTTTGCTGCATGCTGCGCATCTTCTTGCGCAGCCGCTTGCGCGCCAGGGCCTGCTTGATTCGTTTCTTTTCGCCCGGCTTTAGATAGAAAGAGTGCTTCTTGACATCCTTGATGATGTCTTCCTGCTGCACCTTGCGTTTGAAGCGGCGCAGAGCACTTTCGAGGGATTCTCCCTCGTTCAGAATCACTTCCGCCAAAAGTCAACCACCTCCTTCGAGAGCAGCCATTCAGTCTACCGGTCGCCTGATGGGCTGTCAAGATCAGATCTATCAGTGACTTAGCCGATCTGTCGCCGGCTGCGCGTCGCACATGGGGCTCCGGGGCCGCAGCGCCCGGGCTTCCCGACCCGCTGGGCTGTATGCTGATGGCGGCTTGCGTCCGCCAGGCCGAGTGGGATGGCCTGCGCCCGGTCCGCGCTTCACCGCGGATGGCTGCCGAGCCATTGCGACGGCCTCTCGGACTCCAAACGACGCCGCTTCTCCGTGATCCGCCTCACCTCACGCTCGGCGGTCTCGAGGTTCTCGGGCGTCCTGTCCAGGCTCCGGATGGCCGCAATTGCCCGGTCAAAATCGAAGAGCGCCTCATAGGTCTCCATGAGGTGGAGCTGCGCCCTCCTCCTGCAATCGATGCAAGGTGATGTCGTCACCTTTGCGAAGCAGCTGGCCGCCTCCTCGTATTTCTTCTGGATCTGATAGATGTTTCCTATCTTGAGGTAAACCTGGTCCGCGAGGTGCCCGCTAACGCCCGATTCTTCGAGATGGCGCAGTTCCCGCAACGCAGTGTCATAATCGCCTTTCTGAAAATGGGTCCGGGCGCGCTGGTACTCCAGTTCCGCGCGGTCCTCCAGGTCTCCGGACTCCAGGATCCGGTCGTATTCGTAGATCGCCTGAGTCAGGTCACCGATTTCGTTGGCATAGATCGCGGCGAGTTGCTTTCGCGCCTTGAATTCCTCGGGGCGGCCGGGGAACTCCTCCACAAGCTTGTTGTAGGCCTCAATCGCGTCCTTCAGCTGCCGCAGGTTCAGGTAGTAGATATTCCCGATGTTCATGAGCGCCCTGGCGCCGTAACTCCCCCCTCGGTAGCGAGCGTACAGCAGCCTGTTGAGCCGGATGGCATCCTCGTAGTTGCCTTCGCGCCACCTCGCCTCGGCCTGGGAGAGAAGGCGTTCAGGCCCCGCGTTGCACCCCGTGATGAGGAGCGTCAAGACCAAGCCCGTCAGCTGCCCGGCTCTTCTCATGATTCTTGAGAATCTCCCTCTTCTTCTCCGGCGATGGCCGCCACACCGGCGACGTAATCCCCTTCGTCCAGCTCGATGCACTTGACCCCGACGGCAGCCCGCGTTTGAGTGTCCCGGATGTCTTGGACCTTGAGCTGGATGAGCTTGCCCAGTGCTGTGATAAGCATGACGGAGGAATGCTCGTGAACGTGGAGTGTGTTGACGACCATGCCGTTCTTTTCTCCGACGCGCACGTTGATCACGCCCGACCCCCCGCGCCCCTGCCTCGGGTACTCGTCCACGGCGGTGCGCTTTCCATAGCCGCGCTCTGTAACCGTGAGGAAGTAGCCGTCCCCGGCGAAGGCCGACATGCCGACAACCAGGTCCCGTTCGGAAAGGCGAATGCCTATAACGCCTCGCGCGGTGCGCCCCATCTCCCGCACATCCGTCTCGGAGAAGCGGATCGCCTTGCCTCGTTTGGTCGCCAGCAGGATGTCATACGACCCATCCGTCAGCTGACATCCGATCAGTTCGTCGTCGTCCGGCACCATGATGGCGATGATCCCGGAACTCCTGGGATTGGAGTATTCGTCCAGGGCCGTCTTCTTGACGATTCCGTTCCGAGTGGCCATGACCACGTAGCGGTCGGGATCGAAGCCCTTTACCGAGAGGATATCGGCGATCTGCTCTTCCCTGGACATGTTGACAAGGTTGACGATCGCCTTGCCCCTGCCGGCGGTCCCGACGTCGGGGATCTCATACACCTTGAGCCAGTACACATGGCCTCGGTTGGTGAAGATCAGCAGGTAGCTGTGCGTTGAAGCAACGAAGAGGTGGTCTATGAAGTCCTCCTCACGAGTCGTCATCCCTATGCGTCCCTTGCCTCCCCTCCCCTGAGTCCGGTAGGCTGAGGCGCTGGTTCTCTTTATGTAGCCGGAGTGCGTCACGGTGATGACGACATCTTCTTCGGGAATCAGGTCTTCGAGAGTAATCTCCACCTCCTCGTCGACGATCTCGGTGCGGCGCTCGTCCCCGTAGAAACGGTCGATCTCCTTCAACTCCTCGACGATCACTCCCTTGAGAACGACCTCGCTCGCCAGGATCTCGCGGAGCCGCGCAATGAGTTTGAGTGTCTCCTCGTACTCGGAGGCGATCTTCTCCCGTTCGAGCCCCGTCAGACGCTGCAGGCGCATGTCGAGGATCGCCTGAGCCTGTTCCACGCTGAATTGGAATCGCAAGACCAGGCCATCCCTGGCGGCTGCGGGCTCGCTGGAGGCGCGGATAAGGGCGATGATCTGGTCGAGCAGGTCGAGTGCACGCTTCAGGCCCTCAAGGATGTGGGCTCGCGCCTCTGCCTTCCTCAACTCGTAGATCGTGCGCCGACGCACGACCTCCTTGCGGTGTTCAATGAAGCAGGTCAGCGCCTCGCGCAGGCTGAGAATCCGCGGTTGATTTTGCACGATGCCCAGGAGGATTATTCCGAAGCTTGACTGCATCGGCGTCAACTTATACAGGTTGTTGAGCACGACCTGGGCCGGTTCGTCCTTCTTGAGCTCGATGACGATCCGCATACCCTCGCGGTCCGACTCGTCTCGCAGATCCGAAATTCCCTCGATCTTTCTCTCGCGCACCAGCTCCGCAATCCGTTCGATGAGCTTTGCCTTGTTGGTCTGGTACGGGATCTCCGTGACCACGATTGCTTCCTTGTCCCGCGACAGTCTCTCGATAGCCGCGCGCGCCCGCAGAACAACGATCCCCCGGCCCGTCTCGTATGCTGTCCGGATCCCCTTTCGCCCGTAAATGAAGCCGGCCGTCGGGAAATCCGGTCCGGGAACGCGCGCCAACAGGTCCTCCAACGACGCATCCGGATTCTCCAGGAGAAGGATGGTCGCTTCGACGATCTCGTGCAGGTTGTGCGGCGGTATGTTTGTTGCCATGCCGACGGCGATGCCGGAGCCGCCGTTGACAAGGAAGTTCGGGAACCGGGCTGGCAGGACTGTGGGCTCGGTCAAGGAGTCGTCGTAATTCGGCCCGAAATCGACCGTCTCTTTGTCGATATCGGCCAGCAGTTCGTCCGCAAGTCGCGCCATGCGAACCTCCGTGTATCGCATGGCTGCCGGATTATCGCCGTCGACCGACCCGAAGTTCCCTTGTCCGTCAATCAGCGGGTAACGTATCGAGAAGTCCTGAACCAGACGGACAATCGTGTCGTACACCGCGCTTTCCCCGTGAGGATGGTATTTGCCGATGACATCCCCCACGATGCGCGCGGATTTCTTATAAGGCTTGTTGTAGGTGTTGCCGAGTTCGTTCATCGCATACAGCACACGCCGATGAACGGGCTTCAGGCCGTCGCGGGCGTCCGGCAGCGCCCTGCCGATTATGACGCTCATGGCGTAGTCCAGATAGGACGTACGCATCTCATCGATGATGTTGACCGGTATCTGCTCCAGGGCTTCCTTCATGAAACGCTCTTTGCCCTTCCCGGCTCCCTTACGCCTCTGTTAATCCCGTAGGGGCCAAGTCATTACCATTTCCGGCAGGGAGTGCGCTATGAACTGTGACCGATTTACGCCGGCGCTCTCAGCCCAGGGTCCAGCCCTCAGCTCCAGAGCGGGCCGCCAGCTCGCCGCGCCTCGAGCCGACGGGCGCTGGGGCCGGGATGCCGCAGCAACGCGAAGCTGACGGCGCCCACCCACTCTGACAACGCTGCCGGACGGCAGATGCCGCGTTTCGCGCTCATCCGGGCCGCCCTGCTTGCCCCATGCGCTGACCGGTTTCCACACGCCTCCCCGGCTGGCAAGGGCTGGGCCGGCTCTAGAACTCGACGTCCTCAACTCATCGAGATAGTGACCCGGACGGGAACCTCAACGTCGGCGCCCTCCGGTCAGATATCGAGGTTGCGCACATTCAATGCGTTCTCTTCAATGAACTTGCGCCGCGGTTCCACCGCGTCTCCCATCAGAATTGTGAAAATAGCATCGGTCTGGACCGCGTCGTCTATCGACACTCTCAGCAGCGTCCGCGTCTCGGGATTCATGGTCGTCTCCCATAGCTGCTCCGGATTCATCTCACCGAGGCCCTTGTAACGCTGCACCGCGAGATCCTTCTTTCCCAGGGCCGTGATAAATTCCAGCAGCTCCTGCCGGGATGCCACGCTCACAGTTGTTCCGTTTTCGCGTACGGTGAATGGCGGCTTGTCGAAGGGCGCCATTTCGGAATAGAGGCTGAACAGCCGTTGCCACTCAGCCGACGATAGGAACTCCCAATTGATGATCTTGCGGCCTCCGCCTCCTCTGGTGATCAACAGCGAATGCAGGCCGTGCTCCTCGTCCTTGAGGATCTCGTACTGGTAGCCTATCTCCTCCAGGACTCGGCCCAGCTCGCCGAGGATTTCCTCGTCCTCGAAGACCTGTCGGAGGGTGAAACCGCTGTCGAGGAGCGCCCCTTCCCCGGCGACGAACTGCAGAAGCCTGTCCAGCAACTCCCGATCCTCGAGCCGCCGGTTCAACTTTCCGTATACCGAATTGCGCTCCCGTGTCTGTCGGAGCAGCTGGATAAGTTGAGCACCGCCATATTCGGCACCGCTCTTCTCGACTCTAACGACGACGTCTCGCGTGGCGCGCTGCAGCAGGTGCTCTTCCATCTCCCGTTCGTTCTTCAGGTATCTGATCTTCTTCCCTTCCTTGACGCCGTACAGCGGCGGTTGGGCAATGTAGATGTGCCCCTCCTCAACCAATTCCGGCATCTGTCGGTAGAAGAAGGTCAGAAGCAGCGTGCGGATGTGGGAGCCATCGACATCCGCATCCGTCATGATGATGATCCGATGGTAGCGAAGTTTGTCGCGGGTAAAGTCCTCTTTTCCGATGCCCGTCCCGATCGCTGCGATCATGGCGGCGATCTCCTGGTTGCTCAGCATCCTGTCAAACCGGGCCTTTTCCACATTGAGGATCTTCCCTTTGACCGGGAGGATGGCCTGGAACTTCCGATCACGACCTTGCTTCGCAGATCCCCCGGCACTGTCTCCTTCGACAATGAAGATCTCGCAGAACTTCGGGTCTCGCTCCTGGCAGTCGGCCAGTTTTCCAGGCAGCAACGCGCTGTCAAGGGCGCCCTTGCGC
>JACADW010000375.1 GCA_013388445.1 Acidobacteriota bacterium
ATAGGCCTGATTGAGGCCGCGAAAGTACTGCGGATACAGGGCAAAACTCAGATCGTAGATCGTGATCACGGTGGGGCGCCAGCAGAGCTGCGGCGCAACGAAGGCCGAAGCGTGCAATACGTCAAACCGGCGAATGGCCAGCGGCAAACGCAGCTGCTCCCACACAATGCGCAGCACCGGCCGCCCGGTGGGCCAGCGCGTGGATCGCTGCTCGATGGTGCCGCTCAGCCCGGCCGGCGCGTGACGCGCAAACAACGTCAACCGCAGCTCGGGATCTGCTTCAGGCAGCCGTCGCAGTGTCTGTTCGATGTAGGTGTGGATGCCGGCGTTGCGATACCCTGTGCCGCGCGGCGCCAGCAAATGCGCGCTAATCGCCACGCGCAGTGACTGGTGAGACATGTGCAGATTATACCAGCGCGAAATGGGGATGGAGATAGGTAATGAGTAACGAACAGTCGTTTGTTACGCCTTACTCCTGACGCGTTACGAAATTCGCATCAGCCGCCGGTACACATCCACCGTGCGGCGTGCGACCTGTGCTTGCGTGAAGTGATCGAGCACGCGCTGGCGGCCGCGCTGCGCCAGCCTTTGCCGCAAAGCGGCATCCTGCTGCAGGCGCTGCAGCTGCGCGCTCAAGGCGGCAGCGTCTTCTTCAGGAAAGATCAGGCCCGCATCGCCGATGACATTGGGAATTTCGCCGCAGGTTGAGCCGACGACGGGCACGCCGCACGCCATGGCTTCCACCAGGGTGCGACCAAACTGCTCTTGCCAGTTGCGCTGGCTGCGCGACGGCAGCACCAATACGTCGAGGGCGCGGTAGAAGGCCGGCAGCTGCGCTGACGGCAGCCACGCTTTGAAGTCAACGCGCGTCTGGATGTTGAGCTGCTGCGCCAACACACCAAGCCGCTCGCGTTCCGGGCCGCTGCCCAGAATCACGGCACACCAGCTGCCGGTCAACCGCGCCAACGCGCGCAGCAACAGATCGAGGCCCTTATCTGTGATCAGGCGGCCCGCGTAGCCGATGACGAACCGATCGGCGCGCGGCGAATCGATCGGGCTGAACTCGGTCGGATCGACGCCGAATTGCGGAATGACTTCAATCGGCCCGCGATAGCCTTTGGCGCGCCACACCTGTCTCGCCGCCTGGTTGCCCGCCAGGCAGATGTCGGCCTGCGACAGCACCTGCCGCTCGATGGCGCTGAACGGAAACGGATAGCGCCGGTTGAGGTTCTGCCAGCTGAAAAACAGCGTGCGTGCGCCGACCCGCCGCGCTGCCCGCAGGGCCAGCCACGTCGCCAGGTTGTACGGCTCTTCATCGATGTGGACGATATCCGGTTTGAGTTGTTCGAGCAGCCGATCAAATTGCGGATAGTAGTGCAGATGAAAACTGCCGTTGAAGCGAATCGGCGTCACGATCAGCTGGTACGGCCCGATCGGCTTGGCAAGCTCCAGTCGGATTTCGCCGCGCTCATCGCGCCAGGCCGGGGGCACAATCGCCGCCAGATCAACATCGGGCAGCGCGGCCAGTTCGGCCAGCTTGCTGTGATAGGCGCCGACCACCAGCGCTTTGGAGAGCATTGCCACTTTCATGCGGCGTCCCGGGCGGGCGGCTTAGAGCAGCCCCAGTTGGTGGTGAGCATTCGGTCGAGGGAGCATCGGTTGAGAATCATTTTCCGGCCAGCAAAACAACTGATTCAGCGCGCGCACGTCTGCGTCTTCAAACGTCAGCCGTCGGCCCGCCTGAGCCGCCAACACCAGCTCCTTCACCGCTGCGATGGCTTGTTGTTTACGGGCGGCGTCCACCCACACGGGATAGGGCAGCCGCTCAAAGTCCTTGCTCTGGATGTTGCGCGTGTGATTCAGCACCTCCTTGAGGATGCGGCTGCACAGGTCGGTGAGCGCCCAGCCCAAGATGAAGTACAACTCATCGGCGGCCACGCCGTCGCGCAGAAAAGCACAGGGCGCACCGGTATCCAGGACGTAACCGGGCGGCAGATAACGCGGATATAACCTCGGCGCGATGAGCGACCACGTCAGCCCTTCACGGCCGAAGTACTTCTGGCCGCCCACGCCATGCAGATACCAGTTGCCGGTCTTCTTGAAGGTGTACACGTATTCACCGTCGTTGCGCCAAAAGATCACCCACTCCGGCGGATGGTAAACGATGGCTGCGACCGCTTTATTGTAGTAGCAATAATCGGGGTGCGGCAGGGTGATGGCGTGGGGCCGCGCCAGCTGCCGCCAGACGACGATTTTTTCCGTGTCGCCGCGCGCTTCCTGAAGCGCCACACGCTGCAGGCGGCGCGGCGAGACTTTGCCCAGCCGCGCGCGGGCGATCTCTTTGGCCACGGTGATCGGCTCATCGGCAAAGGCGAAGTCGTACGGCTCGTAAATCAGGCCGCCCGCTTGAATCGGGCGCAAGAACAGTTCATTGTTGCCGATGGTCATGCCCGAGCTGGCGATTAATTTGTCGCCCACCGTTGCGCCGGTGAAGTACCGCGCCAGATCGTCGCTGACGCGCCAGCTCCGATTAGGCGTGGCCTCGATCTCGGCAGCGGACAATTCGCGGCCAAAGATGGTGATGCGGCGCGGGGCGCGGGGCTGTCGGGTCAGCGTGAGCAGCACCATGTCCTGATTGGTTTCGGTGAACGCGCCCGGCACGGCCGACACCTGCACATCGCAGGTGCTCATCAGCCAGGCGCGCAGGCCCGTC
>JACADW010000318.1 GCA_013388445.1 Acidobacteriota bacterium
GAATACAGAAACGACTACCCGCCGGGGTATTCCGTCGCGCACGAGCGGACGTTTTCCTTCAGGGAAATCTTTCTGGGCCACGTCCTGAACAACAAGTATCTCTGGGCGATCGCTGTCGCCAATGCCTTTGTCTATTTCGTTCGCTACGGGGTCGTCAACTGGATCCCCACGTACCTCGAGACCGCCAAGGGTTTTTCGTTCAGGGAGTCCAGCATGGGGTGGGCGCTTTACGAGTATGCCGCCATTCCTGGCACGATAGCCTGCGGGTGGATGTCCGACAGGGTGTTCAGGGGAAGGCGCGCGCCCGCCACGATGCTGTTCATGTCCCTGACGCTGCTCGCGCTGATCGTCTACTGGCTCAACCTGGAAGGACCCCTGTGGATCGACTATGCCGCGCTCATAGCGATCGGCTTCCTTATTTACGGGCCGATCATGATCATCGGACTGCACGCCCTGGATCTCGTGCCCAAGAAGGCCGCCGGCACGGCGGCAGGTTTTACGGGATTCTTCGGTTATGCCTTCGGCTCCGCCGTCGCCGGCACCGGTGTCGGCTGGATCGCCGACCGTTGGGATTGGACCGGCGTATTCCTGACGATGGTGGTCTGCTGCGTGCTCACGATCGGCTTCAGCGCGCTCACGCTGGGACACAGGGGCGAGAGCTCGGGGGTGGGGCCGGAGCGCGGGCAGGCCGGATGATTCCAGCAGTTCGTTGGAGATGCGGGTTTGACAAGCGCGCCGGGACTTGGTCTTAGCCGCGAGGCTTCGTGAACCAGCTCTTCCGTATATAGAACGCCAGAGGGTGGAGTAGGTCGCGCCTGGCAGTCGCGGCTTACCTCGTGCCGGCCATCACGGTGTGTTCTTCGCGTAATCCCGAAGCCGCTGCTTCAGCTCGCTGACGGTGCCGGCGAAACGGGGGTCCGTTGCCAGATTTTTCGTTTCAGCCGGATCGTCCTGCATGTCGTACAGCTGCTGGCCCTGCCGGCCATCGTCCCACAACGTGTAGCGCCACCGGGCGGTGCGGACCGTGAAACCATGGAAACCGGCGCGGCGGACTTGGGTGAAGGCGGCATCCTTGACGCTGCGGGACGGGTCTTCCAACACCGGCTTGAGGCTCTTGCCGTCGAGGTATTCCGGATAGGGCAGGCCACAGAGGTCTGCCAGGGTCGGGTAGAGGTCGACCATTTCTGCCAGCGATCCTGTTGTCCGGCCGCCGGCGCGCATCCCCGGCAGAGCAATGATCAGCGGCACCCGCGCCGAGTTTTCGAACAGGCTCTGCTTCTGCCACAGCCCATGGTCGTACAAGTGATACCCGTGGTCGCTCGTCATGACCACGATCGTCTTCTCTGCCAGGCCCAGCCGCTCGAGCGCCTCGAGCACCCGACCCATCTGCGCGTCCATGAAGCTGATCGATGCCCAATAGGCCTGGATGGCCTCGCGACGCAGGCGGTCGCTCATGGTCTCCTGCTCCTTCTTGGCGCTCTGGTACGCGGGTGCCGGAATTCTCTGACGGTCGTCCGGCGACAAGGCAGGCAGGGGAATCGAATCGGGTGCATACATGTCGAAGTACTTTCGTGGCGCCACGTAAGGCGTGTGCGGCCGGAAGTTGCCGACGGCCAGGAAAAACGGCCGGCCGCGATACTCCTCCAGGAGGCTGACGGCGGCCGTCGCCACAAGGCCGTCGGTCTGCTCGAAGTCCGTCCCATCGGCGGCCATCCAGCTCAGCGTGCCGCCGAAACTCCCGGGAATCAGCGAAAAAATCCGGTTCTCCTCCGCCTTATCGCGGCCGGCGGGATTGACCACATAGTCCCAGGAAGCCGCGTCGTCCAGGCCGCTGGTTCCGATCTGCCCTGGAACCCCGTAGTGGTAGAGCTTGCCCACGCGTACAGAGACGTAGCCGTGCTTGCGGAACAGTTGCGGCAGTGTGACCGTGTCGGGGATGAATTCCCGGAAGTGAGGTGTCGCCTTGTAGTCCGTGGCGAGCCGCGCCCCGCCGGGATTGCTCAGAATCCTGGTGGCGTTGGGCCGCCGTCCGGTGAGAAACGACGTCCGGCTTGGGCTGCAAAGCGGGAACTGGCAGTAAGCGCGCTCGAAGCGCAGGCCGCGGTTGGCCAAACGGTCAATGTTCGGCGACCGGACCTGCGGGTGCCCATAGCAGTGCAGGGCACAGTTCAAGTCGTCCGCGATCAGGAACAGGACGTTCGGTTTCGCCGGTTGCGCGGTTCCGCCCTCAAGGCCGCGTGCGAGAAAGAAACAGAGAATAAGCAGGATCCACGATTCTGCCCGCATGATTTCGCCCTCCCGGGAAGAGTGATGTCCGGACCTCCCATTCTAGTCCCGTTTCCATCGCAAAGCCCCAGAATCTTCGGCCAGCGGGGGAAGATGGCGGGCACGGACCCGCGCGGGTGATTTGCGCCGGATTCGGACCTGCAGCCATCTGTGTACTTTCCGGGGTTGGGTGCGCTCAATCCGCGCGGAGCGTCCGGGCGCAGAATCTCCGTAGTCTCAGAGCCGCGGTGCGTGAACCCGGACCCGGCCGGGGCCATGCCGCGGCGGCAGCACGCATGGAGGCCGGGCGTTGTGAGGGAGATGGGCTGGTAGTATAGTCGCAGCCGTTCAAGGACATCAAACGCGTGCCGCCTGAGCCCTCCAGGCCCGGCGGAAGATGAGGAGGCAGGACCATGAGCAACCGTCTGACCAGAAGAGAATGGATCAAGGCCGCCGGCGGGGCGGCCCTTGTGGCTCCGGCCGCGGCAGGGATTCCGGGGCCGCGCCGCGATTCCAAGGATATACCCAAGATCTGCCTGCCGGCAGGCCTAGGGGGATACGGGCCGGGGGGCGTGGGCGACGAGGCCGCCGCGCGCCGGATCAGGCAACTTGGCGTGGAGCACGTGATCTCCGGAGGCGGCCGGATCCCCTGGGAAGAGGGGAAGCTCAGGGAGATGATCGACCGGCTCAAGGCCAATGGTCTCACGCTGGGTAACCTCATGATCAGCGGGTTCAGCAGCGCGGTCTATGGCAGGCCGGGACGCGATGACGACATCGAAAAAGTGATCCAATCGATCCGCGCGGCGGGGAAGGTCGGCCTCCCGGTGATCGAGTACAACTGGTACGCGCACCGGGCTATGGAGGGATACTTCGAAGAGACCGGGCGTGCGGGCGCCGGGATGACGGGCTTCGACTATGAACGTATGAAGGATCTGCCGCCGCTGCCGAACGAGGGCGCGCACACTCTGAAGGAGATGTGGGCCAATATCACCTATTTCCTCAAAGCCGTAATCCCGGAGGCCGAGAAAGCCGGGGTCCGCCTGGCGCTGCACCCCAACGACCCGCCGGCACCCCTCAGCCGTGGTTCGGAACAGATCATGGGCACGGTGGAGGGCTGGAAGCGGCTCATCGAAATCGTCCGGAGCCCCGCCAACGGGATCACGTACGACTGCGGCGTGACACGGGAGATGGGGCAGGACCCGGTCGAGGTGTGCCGCTATTTTGCTTCCAGGGACCGCATCAACCACGTGCATTTCCGAAACGTCAGAGTGCAGAAGCCTTATGAGCGGTACACCGAGGTTTTCATCGACGAGGGCGAGGTCGACATGTTCGCCGTCATGAAGGAAGTGGTGAAGATCAAGTTCCCGTGCCTGATCTTCCCCGAGCACCCGCGGGGCATCGACTACGACCGCGAGCGTCCCGGCTTCAAGTCGCAATACCCCGGCGGCGGAGGCTATGCCGCCTACGCCTTCAACGTCGGATACACGAGGGCGATGCTGCAGGCGGCCTTGTCGGCCGGCAGGTCATGATGAGCCACAAAAGAACGGGTCGCCGGCTCGTGGGACAGGTGGCTGGCGGCTGCGTTCCGTCCGAGGAGATGGTCCCATGTCATGTGAACGATGCTTGAGTTTCGGCCGCCGCGCCCTTGCAGCCCTCGTGATGGCGGCGGGCGCGGCCGTCGCACAAGAGAGCGCGGACCCTGAGCGGATCCTGCTGAAAGACTACAAGCCAGTCTCTCTTCACAAAACGCCCGTCACCTCGATTTTGATGGCCAGGTATCCGGTGATCGACGTGCACTCGCATCCCTACCGGAAAACCCCGGAAGAGGTGGCAGAGTGGGTAAAGGTCATGGATCAGGTCGGGGTGGAGAAGACGGTTGTGATGACGCAGGCTTCGGGCAAGGAGTTCGACTCACTCCTGGCGGTCTACTCGAAATATCCGCGGCGGTTTGAAGTATGGTGCGGGTTCGACTACAGCGGCTGGGACCAGCCGGGCTGGGCGCAGAAGGCGGTAGCCGAACTGGAGCGTTGTGTGAAGCTGGGTGCGCGCGGAGTAGGCGAGGAAGGCGACAAGGGCAAGGGCGTGAACTGGGGCGAGGCGCGCGGGCTGCATTTCGACGATCCATGGATGGATCCGCTGTTCGAGAAGTGCGCAGAACTCAGGCTGCCGGTCAACCTCCACGTAGCTGACCCGATCTGGATGTATCAGAAGATGGACGAGACAAACGACGGCCTGATGAACGCCCTTCTATGGCGTCTCGACAACCAGCCGGGCATCGTGGGGCACAGCGGGATGATGGAGATCCTGGAGCGGGCCGTGCACAGGCATCCGAGGACGATTTTCATCGCGTGTCATTTCGCCAACCTGGATTACGACCTCGAGAGGCTTGGACGAATCCTCGACCGCAACCCGAATCTCTATGTCGATATTTCGGCCCGCTATGCTGAGACCTGTGTGGTGCCGAGGCACACAGCCCGGTTCTACGAGAGATATCAAGACCGTCTGCTGTATGGAACAGACATGGGCGTCGACGAGACCATGTACCGGCTGACCTTTCGGATGCTGGAAAGCCTCGATGAGCATTTCTGCGCTCCGATCTTCGAGTACCACTGGAGCTACTCGGGCCTTGGATTGAAGGCCCAGATCCTGAGGAAGATCTATCGCGAGAATGCCTTGCGCGTACTCAAACGCTGACGCGGACCTTTCGCGTGTCTCGCCTTCCCTGGCGCCCACACTCGATCATTGCCTGTCGGGGGACAACAAAATCGTCCGATGGTGTCTATGAATGAGCAGGACTTGCCTGGAGGAATAGCTTCCATGTCGGGAGCCTCATCCATCATACGGACATCTTTGCTGCTCCTGTTTGTGTCTCGAACAGTCCCGACTCTCGCCGCGACACACCAACAAGCTCCAACGGCGGGCGTGGACCGACCGCTGACCATACCCTACCGGGCCGGAGAGCATGTTCCCGCGGCGGAATGGCTGCGATTATCCGGTTGTTTTCTTTTCGGGTCCCGACAGCCGCCTCGCGAACAGCAGGATGTGAAACATCAGCATCAGGAGGAACCCGACCTGCAGCACGCGCCATTCCAGCGCGCAACGGTTCACGTTGGAGTACCAGTCGGGAAGGGCCTGTCCTGCCCGCGCCCACACCTCGGGGCTGGCATAGTCGTGCCCGATATCGCTCAGAGCGAGATAGAACGCAACCAGGCTCATGAATGAGAGAACCCCGAATAGAACGACGGCTGAATCCATCCACTGTCTCCACTTCATGTTCTTCCTCCTGTGCGTCAGCTGGCCGGAACTTAGTCGGGACGCCTGTGCAGGCTGAAATCTCGGGCTTTCGCTGAGGGAATGTCCTCTCTTCGACCTCGAATGTAGGATGCCGTGGACATCTCAACCCACATCGCGCGGCCCCATTGTAATCCCGATCCAGGCCGCAGAAAACGGCTTCCGTCTATTGCGGGATTCAGTATCTTGAGTCGGGTGACCGGCACCAGAATCATTGAACTCAGAGAGGAATATCATGGGGAGTACAGAGAGCAATCTTAAAGAAGCATTTGCGGGTGAAAGTCAGGCGAACCGGAAGTATCTGGCCTTTGCCAAGAAGGCCGAGCAGGAAGGTTTCACGAGTGTGGCGAGCCTGTTCCGCACCGCGGCCGAGGCGGAGACAATTCGTGCGCTCGGGCACCTCGCCGCAATGGGCGGCATCGGCTCGACCGCCGACAACCTGCGCGCGGCGATAGCCGGCGAGTCCTATGAGTACACCGAGATGTATCCGCCGATGCTGCAGCAGGCGATTGCCGATGACCACAGCGCCAAACGCATGTTTGGATATGCGGCGAAGGCCGAGGCAGTCCACGCGAAGCTCTACCAGATGGCGCTGGAAGCCGTGGCTCAGGGCAAAGACCTAGCCGAAACCAGGTTCCACCTGTGTTCCTTCTGCGGTCACATGGAGCTGGGGACGCCGCCTGCCTTATGCCCGATTTGCGGCGCCAAGGCAGAAAACTTCGTGCAGGTCTAGTGCTGGTTGCGAGGAACCTGTCAGCTGCTGTGCCGGATCTGCATGGGCGAGAAGCACAACCCGGGACCCCTGCGGGCTCATCTGTAACCACGGGTTTCCAGCCAGGGCTACTGATGGCTGCTTTCCAGTACGAGGCTGCCTAGCCGTGGGCAGGTGGCAGAAGGGGCGAGGGCTTCTTGCTTCTAAAGACTTGCCGGATTCGAGTTCACCGCCGGCCAGTCGATTGACCCTACACCGATCGATCCTGCAGGACCCTCAGACCGCAGTTGCCTCCAGGACAGGACCCGCTGCCGTTCTTCCGATCCGGTCCACGGTAAACACCTGGTAGCTGTGCCGGTCCCGTTTGATGTCTGCATCTTCAAAGCTGAACGGAGCCTTGGTTGTCTGGGGCCGATGCTCGGTCTTTCCGATGGGCTGCCCGTCACGCCGGATCTCATAGTGAGAGATCGGCTCGTCGGCTGCGTACGCGGTCTGCCACGTAAGCCGGAGGATGCGCCTGCTGCCGCGATTCTCGACCGCCGCAGCGACTTCGCGAGGTGCACCCAGGGGCTGCTGGGGAACCTGGAACCAGTTGGTCTTGCCTTCCCGGGCGCGCATAGCCAGACGCTCGATTTCATCCCGGTCGCCTCGGCTGAAGGATTCGGCACGCACCTGCGCGGCCGAAAGGTTCTGCTGCAACTGACAGAGACGCCCGTCCGAGTCGATCCTACCGATGCCGATGATGGCGGTGGCAATTCCAGGTGTTGATAGCGCGTATTCTACCAGCGGACGACTCGGGAGGTCCGGAGTCCCTACCACCTGGACTACGTCGGCGGGGGTGCGCGACCAGCGTGGTTCCTTGGTATACATCGCTCCGTCTGCAAAGACTTTCATGGCAATGATGCCGACGTCTTTTGCTTTTGCGACCGGAATGGCATTGTGCTGATGACTCAGATACCGGCGGTCGTTCGCGTTTATGGCGATCAGCATCGTGTCGATGACGTTCTGATCATCACGTTGCAGGCACTCCATCATCACCGGTGACGAGTGATGGCCGGTGATCCCGATATGCCGGATCAATTTCTCGCCTTTGGGATTCAGGCCTGTGCGGTTGGTGCCGTCTCTGAAGTCGACGAGTGCGGCAAGCGCGCCGATCCGCTCGGCTCCGGGATCGGGATTCGCCAGGCCGACGAAGATGGCGTCTACCTCCTCCATCGTGTTGAGGTTGTGAATCTGGAACAGGTCGAGATAGGCCCCTTCAGGGTAGTTCCCCTGGCCGTCTCCGAAAATCTGCGAAAGGGTGCGACGGAGATCGTCCACGGCCCGAGAGCCCGCAGCGCCTTCGCTGCGGTCAGGCACGCCGGGGTGTGAACCTTTGGCGTGTCGCACCATGGTCTTGCTGGCCAGGTGAATCGATCTGCGCTTTCTCTCGTCATAGTTCGGGAGCCCCGGAACGAGGTTCAAGGCCCGGAAAGCCTTGCCGAAATTCTGCTGACTCGGTCCGTAGACGTTCGAAGTGTCGAGATAGTTGATACCCTGCTCGACGGCCTTCACGATGATCGCCACCGGATCCATACCGGCAGGCGTCCACTGCAACGAAGCCTGACCGCCGAGGCCGAGGGTTGTCACTTCGAAACCGGTGCGGCCCAGAATTCGCCGTATCGGGCGGGTTACTGAAACCCCGCCGAACGCGAGGTACGGAGCGGCAATTGCGCCTGCCGCAGTCGTTGCTGAGGACCTGAGGAACTGCCGGCGAGTAAGATGCTTTGACATGGCACTATTCTCCATCGGAACCGATCATTCGGCGCAGGGCTCGCTCACGATCCTCGCCATGTGAGCGGGAGCTACACCCCGCCTTTTTCGGGCGATTGTTCCATACCTGCGAACAGGTCATCCGCACAAATCTTGTGCGATTGTCCTCTGAGCGTCAAGGCTGTTGAAACGGAAATCGAGGTCTGGCGCAAAACCGCCTCCAGCCTGCCCGACGCCTGAACTTGAGGACTCCTATTCGGGATCGCGGATGCGTAAGGAGCCGACCCGAAAGGCCTCTTTATTGTCTCCCGACGGCGCACTGAACGCCCCAGTGAATTGCCCGCCGGGGAGTGATGAACCAGAGATGGGGGCCCCTCGCTTTTCGCGCGGACGACAAAGCCGCGGCCACGAAGTCAGCCTGCCCGCGGAGGGTTCGTGTCGGGAATGTGGGTGGGCTGTTCCTTGCCGAGTTCGAGAGAGCGTTGGTAGGCGGCCCAGATGGCGCGCGATATGGCCGTGCGGAATCCCGCCTTTTCCAGGTAGTAGAGGGCCTCGGCCGACGTTCCGCCCGGCGAGGTGACCTGGTTGCGCAGCGTGGCCGGATGGCGTCCCGCCTGAAGGTAGTACGACGTCGAGCCGCGTATAGTTTGAATCACGAGCTGCTCGGCGATGCGGCGCGGGAAGCCCATGTGCACGCCGGCGTCGATGAGCGCCTCCATGAACATGAACACGTATGCCGGGCCGGTACCGGAGAGCGCTGTTGCCATATCAAGGTAGCATTCATCCTCCACAAAAACCTCATCACCCAACGCCGAGAGAATGGAGCGAGCGGTTTCCCTCTGTTCCCGGCTGACGGCTTCCGAGGCGGTCCAGACGGTGATGCCCTCGCCGATCTGGGCAGGAGTGTTGGGCATGGAGCGGACAACGGCATGGTGTTTCAGTCCCGTGCTGAGCTTCTTGATTGATGCCCCGGCGACAATCGATAGCACAAGGGCATCGGGCCGGATTGCTTTCAGGCCTTTCATCACGGCAGTGAGCCGCTGGGGCTTTACCGACAGCACGACTACGTCCGCTTGAGACGCGGCGGCGGCGTTGTCGGTGAAAGGCCGGATACCGCATTTCTCCCTGAGGAGTTCCACTCTTTGCTGGCTGGGGCCTGATGCCAGCAGGTGCTGCGGCTTGGCAAGTTTCTGGCGGATCAGTCCGGCGATCATGGCTTCGGCCATCACGCCGGGGCCGATGAAGGCGATCGTCTTGTTGAGCATCTCCCCCCTCAATGAATAGGGACGCTTCCCTATTTTCTGCGCAGATCGCCTCACCCCGACAGGGATATTGCCGTATTGGACCGGCTACTAATCTGGGGTGAGCCCGTCGTGTGTCCTGCGATCGTGCCGATATCTTGATGACAATTTTCGCTCATACTGCAACAGAGCCGTTGGATATGTCGGGGCAATTATATGCCCGTTCTCGAAGGGAGTTGTACTTGCCGCGGACAGCAAGAGTCGTAATCCCGGGGATTCCCCATCACTTGACGCAGCGTGGTAACCGCCGCGAGGATGTCCTTTTCAGCGACGACGACCGCCAGCGATATCAATTCCACCGGGAAATAGCAGGCAAGACTCCTCTGTCCAAGCTTGGGCGCATCACGCGCCTGGAAAATAGGGAAGCGTCCCCATTCAATTGCGCCCGAAACGCCGGATGCTCAACGCCAGCATGGCCGACCCGAAGACGATCAGCGCCAGCGCCTGGGGCCAGAGCACATCCAGACCCACTCCCTTGAGAAATATTCCTCGGACGATTTCCAGGAAATACCGCAGCGGGATGAGGTAGGTGAGATACTGCATGGGCTGGGGCATGGAGCTGATGGGAAACATGAATCCCGAAAGCAGCAGGTTGGGCACGATCAAGAACTGACCGGTAAACATGGCCTGCTCCTGGGTCGCGGTGATGGTGCTGATGAATATGCCGAGCGCGAGGGCCGAGATTATGAAAAGCCCCGATGTGAAGAGCAGGGTCAACAGGCTTCCTTTGAGCGGTATTCCGAACCAGAATCGTCCCACGAGCAGAATCACGAATACATTGAAATAGCCGATGACCACGCCCGGAAGGGTCTTCCCGAGGATCAGTTCGGTGGGCCTGATTGGGGTTACACGCAGCTGTTCGATCGTGCCGCGTTCTCTCTCGCGCACGATACCCAGCGACGTCAGAGGAACGAGCAGCTGGAGCAGCAGGGCACAGATCACGCCGGGTACCATGTAGTGCAGGCTCTTGAGCTCCGGGTTGTACCAGATCCGCGGCTCCGTATCGAGCAGAGCCTTCTCCACGCGCACGCCCATGCGGCTGAAGCGCTCGAAGACCACCTCGAATCCGGCCTCTGCGATGATGCTGCTGGCATAGGTCTGCGCAAGCGTGGCCCTGTTGGAATTGCTCCCGTCGAAGAGGAGTTGGACACGAGCGGTTCGGCCCGTGTCGAGCTGCTCGCTATAGCGCGGCGGAATAAGAATGGCCATCGTGCCCAGGCCACGGTCCAGGTAGGTGTCGATCTGGCCTTCGGCGTCCACCTCGGCGACCAGCTCGAAGTAGCCGCTGGTTGTGAAGCGTTGTACCAACTGCCTGCTGGCCTGACTGCGATCGTGGTCACACAGGACTGTGGGTATGAGCCTGATGTCCGTGGTGACGACATAGCCGTAAATAAGGAGTTGGAGCACCGGCGTGAGGACCATGATGCGGAACGTCGCCCGGTCCCGGAAGGTCTGGGTCATCTCCTTGTTCACGATGAAGCGCAGGCGCCTGAGCATGGACCTATTCCAGCCTCTTCTTGAGACGTAATGTGCTGATCAGGAGCATGGCGGACCCGAAGCCCGCCAGAAAGAGCGCCTGCGGCCAGAAGGCGCCGAGTCCTGTTCCCTTCAGGTAAATGCCGCGTATGATCTCCAGGAAGTAGCGCGCCGGGACGGCGAGTGACATGGCCCTGAGGACGGCGGGCATGTTCTCCAGCGGGAATACGAATCCCGACAGGAGAATCGATGGAAGAAGCGTGAGCAGGAAGGCGAGGAGCATCGCCGACTGCACCGTCTTGGTCATGGTTGAAACCACCACCCCCAGACCGAGCACGTTCGTCAGGTACAGCAGCGCCATACACAACAGGAGCAGCAGGCTGCCGCGCACCGGCAGGCCGAATACCAGGTAGGCCACAGCGATGACGAGCAGCATGTCGACCATCGCGAACAAGACGTAGGGCAGGATCTTCCCGATCACAAGCTCGGACGGCCGGATGGGGCTGACGATGAGCTGTTCCACCGAGCCCGACTCTTTCTCCTGCACGATGGTGATGGCCGTCATCATCGCGCCCACCTGCAGCATGATGATCGCAATGAGCCCGGGTACGACGAAGTGCGCGCTCTGGAGGCCGGGGTTGTACCAGACGCGTCCCTCCGCTTCAAGCGCCGGGATCTGGAAGGGCGGCGGGTAGCGGATGCGCCGCAAGCGATCGAGAATGACCTCGACCGAGTAGCCTCGGGAGATCGCGTTGAAGTAGCCGAGTGCGATCGATGCGGTGTTGTTGTCCGTGCCGTCCAGGAGCGCCTGCACGGTGACCCTTTCGCTCAATGCCAGCCTGCGGCCGAATCCCTGGGGCACGACCAGTCCGAGGCGCACCCTGCCGGCGTCCAGCAGGGATGTCAGCTGGCCGTAAGAGGAGACATCGGCTGTACGGACGAAATAGCCTGTGGAGAAGAAGCGCTCCACGTAGCCGCGGCTCGAAGGGCTTTGATCCATGTCCAGGACTGCCATCGACACCGAATGGACGTCGTACCGGATGCCAAAGCCATAGAGAACCAGCATGAAGATGGGGAAGATGATCATGAAGCCGAGTGTGCGCGGATCGCGGCGGATCCTCAGCAACTCCTTGCGCGCGACGGCACGAATGGCGATTGGCTCCACGGTCAGTCCTCCAGGAGAGAAACGAAGGCGTCCTCGAGCGACGGTGTTATGGACCGGATCGCGCCGACATGGATGTTCCGCGCCGCCGCCGCGTCGAGAAGAGCGCGCCGCGTGCTGTCGGTGGCCCGCACGACCGCGTGCAGTCTGTTGCCGTAAAGCCCTATTTCCAGCACCCCGGGCATTTCCGAAGCCAGGTCCATCATGGCCGGCAGGTCGCCGGTCTCTATTTCAAGGACCGGAGACTGGCGGCTCATTTCTTTCAAATCGCGCGGCGTGCCCACGGCCACGAGTCTCCCCCGGTGCATCAAGGCCAGCCGGTCGCAGTGTTCAGCTTCATCCATGTAATGGGTCGTGACAATGATGGTGACTCCGCCGCCGGAGAGGCTGTGGATCAAGTCCCAGAAGTCGCGCCGGGATCTGGGATCCACTCCGGCGGTAGGCTCGTCCAAGAAGAGGATGGGCGGCTCGTGGATCGTGGCGCATGCGAGCGCCAATCGCTGACGCACGCCGCCAGGAAGATTCCGGGTGAACTCCCGACGATACTCGCCCAGACGCCCCGTTTCGAGCGCCCACAGCTTGCGCCGCCGCAGCCGGTCAGCGTCCAGGTCCTGCACTCCCCCGAAAAACTCGATGTTTTCCTCGAGGCGCAGGTCTTCGTAGAGCGAGAACTTCTGGGACATATATCCGATAATCCGGCGAACGCGGCCCGGTTCACGGACCACATCGTAGCCCCCTACCCGGGCACTGCCCGAGGTAGGTGCAAGGATTCCGCACAGCATTCGAATGGTCGTTGATTTACCGGCACCGTTGGGTCCCAGGAAGCCGAAAATCTCGCCGGCGCCCACCGCCAGGTCGATCCGGTCCACCGCAACAAACTGGCCGTATGTCCGGGTGAGCTTGTCGGCGGCGACGGCGATGCTATCAGGAGACATGGTCTTCCCTCGCGAGGTGCAGGAAAACATCCTCGACGGAAGGACGGACCTGCGCCACCTCTCGCACTTCGATACCCGCGCCGGTAAGTAGTGCCTGCAAACGCGGCAACCACTCCGCGGCGACTCTGACCCTGACGTGGAGGCGATCTCCGAGGGTTTCAACCCCTTCGATCCCCGCGTGCCGGGCAACCAGCGTGCGCGCCCGTTGCCGGTCCTCACAGACAAGCTCTATGACCTCGAAAGGATAGCGCGCCTTGAAACGCGCCGGTGCGTCGTAGTCCAGAAGCCTCCCGCGCTGCATGAATCCTATGCGCTCGCACCGCTCCGCCTCATCCATGTAAGGCGTCGCGATGATGATCGTTGTGCCGCGGCGCCACAGGTCGAGCAGGAGTCGCCACAGTTCTCGCCTGGAGATGGGATCGACGCCGGTCGTGGGCTCGTCGAGGAAGAGCACCTCGGGGGTGTGAATGAGCGCGCACGACAGTGCCAGTTTCTGCTTCATTCCCCCCGACAGGTCCCGGGCCAGGCGGCCCCGAAAGGGTCCGAGCCGGCTGAACTCCAATACCCGCCGAAACCGTTCCTGCCGTTCATGGTCCGGAATTCGGAAAATGTCGGCGAAGAAGTCCATATTCTCCTGTACGGTCAGTTCGCCGTAGAGGCTGAACCGCTGCGGCATGTAACCGATGCGACGCTTGATCGCCTCGGCGTCGCGCACAATGTCGAGCCCGAGGACACGGCCCTCCCCGCCGGTCGGGAGCATGATCGTGGCCAGGAGGCGCAGTGCTGTGGTCTTTCCGGCTCCATCCGGACCCACCAGACCCACCAGCTCGCCGGGGCGGACCTGGAGATCGAGTCCGTCGACGGCCGCGAGCCGACCGAAGTGCCTGCGCAGTCCGTTTGCCTCCACGACGTTCATACTCTCGGTCCTGACTCCC
>JACADW010000334.1 GCA_013388445.1 Acidobacteriota bacterium
AATGGCGAGACGGACCCGTTCAACGCGGCCAGCTTCGGCGAAGCTTCGGCCGAAGCCGACCGTACGCTGACTCTCACCAACGACGGCGGCAGCGACCTCACCGTCACTTTCCAATTCAACGTCGAACTTCAGGCGCGAACCCAGCTTGGCGATCCGGCCCTCGAGCGCGCCGCGGCGAGCGCGAGCTTCGATCTCGAGGTCGATGGTGTCAGTCAAGGCCTGCGCGTCGTGAACCACGACGACCCCGTCCCCCTCCTGCCGTGGGAGACGCCGGGCGCGGCGCTGGGCGGCCTCTTCCGCCACCTCGGCGCGGAGCTGCGCCTCACCGACCGCGGGACGTGGGAGCTTCTCCCGGAGCACCGGGCCGAGCGCTACCTCCTGACCTCCTTCGCGGCCCGCCTGGGCCGGGAGAACCCCAAGGAGCACGAGATGGCCCGGTACCTGGCGAAGGTCGAGGCGCTCGCGGTGACCAGGGCGCCCTTCGCGGAGGGCCGGCCGTGATCGGCAGGACGCTCCTCCACTACGAGATCGTGGAGAAGCTCGGCGAGGGGGGCATGGGAGTCGTGTGGAAGGCCCGCGACCCCCGGCTCCAGCGCTTCGTCGCCGTCAAGGTCCTGCCCGCCGACCGGGCGGCCGACCCCGCCCGCCGGGCCCGTTTCCTCCGCGAGGCGCGTGCGGCGGCCGCCCTGAACCACCCCCACATCGTCACCGTCCACGACATCGCGAGGGACGGCGACACCGACTTCATCGTGATGGAGCTCGTGGGCGGCCAGCCCCTCAGCCGCGCGATCCCCGCGGGCGGCCTCCCCGTGGCCGAGGCGCTCCGCATCGGCATCGAGGTGGCCGACGCCCTCGCCGCCGCGCACGTCGCGGGCGTCGTCCACCGCGACCTGAAGCCGGCCAACGTGCTCCTCTCGGAGGACGGGCGGGCGAAGGTGCTCGACTTCGGCCTCGCGACGCTCGCCTCCGAGGAGGAGGGGGGCGAGCGGCTCACCCGCGACGGGGCGGTCGTGGGGACGATCGCCTACATGTCGCCGGAGCAGGCCCAGGGGGAGGACCTCGACCCGCGAACGGATCTCTGGTCGCTGGGCGTCGTCCTCTACGAAATGCTGACGGGCGAACTGCCGTTCAAGGGCGACCGTGACCTTTCGATCATCCACTCCATCATCTACGGGGAACCCAAACCGATCCGGCAGCGCAAGCCGCCGGTGCCTCCGGAGCTACAGCAGGTCGTCGCCCGGGCCTTGAAGAAGAAACGCGAAGCCCGCTACGGCTCGGTTGCCGACATGCTGAAGGACCTGAAGACATTCGAAGAGACGCGCCGGGCTGAGGCGTCGGGCGTCTTCGATCTGCGGTCTCTCCTGAAGCGTCTCCGACGTCCCGCGGTGGCCGTCCCCACGGTTCTCGCCGTGGCGGCGGTCGCCGCCCTCACCGTCTGGTTCTTCGACCGCCAGGCCAAGATCCGCTGGGCCAGGGAGGTCATTCTCCCGGAGGCCGAGCGGCTCATCGAAGGAAATTTTGTGAAGTACGAGGAGCCCTTCAAGCTCGCGGAAACGGCCGAAAGGATCATTCCGAACGACAAGAGGCTCTCCGAAATCTTCGCCATGTGTTCCCTGCGCATCAACGTCAAGACCGAGCCTCAAGGGGCGCGCGTTTTCATGAAGGACTACAGAGCGCCGGCGAATGATTGGATCGATCTGGGCGTGACTCCGGTGGAAAACTTCAGGGTGCCGATCGGATTCTTCAGGTGGAAGATCGAGAAAGAAGGCTACGAGACGGTTCTGGCCGCTTCGACGAGCTGGGATATCGTCCTGACGCCGCGAGACCGATTTGTCCCCGCCGACCTGGTGAGAGTCTTGGATAAGAAAGGAAGCATTCCCGAGGGAATGGTGAGGGTCGCGGGAGCCGAAACGCCGCTCGGGAAGCTGGAGGACTTCTTCATCGACAGGCACGAAGTCACGAACAGGCAGTACATGGAATTCGTCAACAAGGGCGGATACAGAAACAGGAGCTGCTGGAAACACAAGTTCGTCAGAGATGGCAAGACCTTGAACTGGGAAGAGGCCATGGCCGAGTTCGTCGATAGGACGGCGCGACCCGGCCCCTCCACCTGGGAGGGGGGCACCTACCCGGACGGACAGGCTGATTATCCGGTCTCAGGCGTCAGCTGGTACGAGGCGGCCGCGTATGCGGAATTCGCCGGGAAGAGCCTGCCGACGGGACACCACTGGGGAGTCGCGCGTGGGGAATTCACGCCGATGATCGGGGTGCCCCAAGCCGGAGGAGATGCGCTGTTTGCGCCCTTCAGCAACTTTCAGGGCAAGGGCCCTGTCCCGGTGGGCAGCCTCGAGGGTATAACGCCCTTCGGAGCCTTTGACATGGCGGGGAACGTGAGGGAGTGGTGCTCGAACGAAACTCCGCAGGGACGGCTGATCAGGGGAGGGGCCTGGAACGACAACACCTACATGTCCGGGCAACTGAGCAATGCTCCCGCATGGGACCGTTCCCCCCAGAACGGATTCCGTTGCGCCCTCTATCCCGATCCGGGAAAGGTCCCCGCCGCGGCCTTCGAGAAGATCGATTTCGGCAAGGCTATGGATGTCTCTGCGGAGAAGCCGGTTCCTGACGCCGTCTTCGATGTCTACAGGGTACAGTTCTCCTATGACAAGACCGATCTCGAGCCGCGCCTGGAATCGAGGGATGAAAGCTCTACCGACTGGATCAAGGAGCGGGTCACCTTCAACGCGGCCTATGGCGGTGAGCGCTTGATCGGCATGCTGTATCTTCCGAAGAACGCCGAGCCGCCCTATCAGACGGTCATCTATTTTCCCGGATCACAGGCCGTGTTCCGGAGCTCGAGCGCGGAGCTCGAAAACGACATGGAGTTCCAGACGTTTCTCTCCTTCATCGTGAAAAGCGGCCGGGCTGCCCTTTATCCCGTTTACAAGGGCACCATGGAACGTGCGAGTGCGGAGCTGATCCCGACCGCCATGGGGGCCAACAACGCCACGCACCGGTTCACGGAATACATGATCCAGGTGATCAAGGACTTCAAGAGATGCGTCGACTACCTGGAGACCCGTCAGGACATCGACAGCGGCCGGCTCGCCTTCTACGGGATGAGCTGGGGAGCGTGGATGGGAGCTTATATCCCGGCGGTGGAGGAGCGGCTCAAAGCCAGCGTCCTACTCGGGGGAGGTTTCGACATCGTCAATCCGCGCCCCCGTCCCGAGGTCAACGAAACGAATTACCTGCCCAGGGTGAAGATCCCGACCCTGATGCTCAACGGCAAGTACGATACTCTATGCAACCTGGAGAGATCGATAAAGCCGATGTTCGACCTTCTGGGAACACGGAGAGAACACAAGGCCCTGAAGCTCTACGAAACTGATCACATCCCTCCGAAAAATGAATTCGTCAAGGAAACCCTGGCCTGGCTCGACAAGTACCTCGGGCCGGTGAAGAGATGAGCGCGGACGGCCGGAAGGATCAGGATCGGACATTGAGGGATCTTCTGAGCGACGACCCGCGCTTCGAGGACCTGCAGCGGAAGATGCGCCTCGCGTCGGATGAGAAAAGGCGGCAGGTGGGATGATCATGGAATGTCCCCGCTGTTATTCCGGCAGGGTCTGTGTGAGGATAACGGCCTCGGATGCGTGGCCCAAAGACCCGAAAATCGCTTACTTGATCCCGGCCTGAGGACTGCCGAGCCACTTGAGCCTGAGCCGGAGAGGGTCGAACCGGCGATATCCCTCATCGAAGGCCGCCAGGGCGCATCCGCTCTTGATTGTCATGGCCGCCAGGTACGCATCCATAAACAGCTTGGGGCAAGCGGACTCCTGCAAACTCAACTTCTCCCAGAGTTCCTCCACTCCCCGCCGGCTCGGCAAGGAAACTCGCACAGGGATCGGACATGATTCGATGATAAGTTTCCCAGGCTTGCGATTGCGTCCGGGGCGGCGGGCCGAAGGCTGCCCCTCACGATGAAGGCCGGGCCGCATGATTCTATGCAAGGGCCTGATTTTCATTCGCTTGGGTGTCTCCTGGCGCATGAGCGGCAATTATGGACACAGGAAGCGACATAGGCACAATCCGAGCGCGGGCCTGTTCCGGGAACGATCGAACATCACCGCGACGATTTGCGATTCCTGAAGCGTAAGGTTCTTGTGACTCAGGTTCAAACCTCCAGCATCCAGGGCGCGCGGTAGTTGATCCTCGTGAAAGGCAGGGCCTCGGGCTGCCGCACGGTGAAGGACTTCTCGTCGAAGTCCAGGCGTGTGCCTGCGCGCATGGAGACATTGCCCAGAACGCAGACGGCCGAGGATCGCACCATGTTTTCGATGTCGCTCGTCGGCTTCTGCCGGGTCCTGATGCAGCCCAGGAAGTTCTTCCAGTGTTCGCTCACCGGCCGATCCTGTTGAGGAACGTTGCCCGCCGGTCTGCGGATCGTGAATTCGACCGGTTCGATCGTGGAGTCCTTGTTCGGCGTGAGCCAGCATCCGCTGCGCGTCACGACCACCATCCCCTCGGTTCCCATGATGGCCGTGCCGCCGTTCTGGCCGAACATCGGGGTTGCGCAGCTCTGCCGTAGCTCGTAGGTCATCATGAAGTCGGGATACTGGTAGACGGCCGTCATCGTGTCCGCCGTCTCTAGGTTGTCCTGCACCCAGAACCGGCCTCCCAGGGCGGTGATGGCATGAGGCATCGGTTCTCCCAGACACTGGTGAATCGGATCGATGAAATGAACTCCCCAGTCGGTCATGGCTCCGCCGGCGTAATCCCAGAAATAGCGGAATGTCGGGAAACCGGCCTTGGTGACCCCCCAGCGGTTCTCGTTGAACGGCACCTTGGGGGCCGGGCCGAGCCACATGTCCCAGTCCAGTCCCGGCGGCGGGTCGCTGTCGGGCGGCCTGCCGAATCCCTCGCGCTTCGAAAGACTCGCGGACCAGGTCTTGCACCAGGTGATCTGCCCGAGCACTCCGCTGTCGACGATCTCCTTGGCCTTCAGGAAAGTCGGCATGGAACGCTGCATAGTGCCGCCCTGGACGACGCGGTCGTACTTGCGCGCGGCCTCGACCATCTTCGGCCCCTCGTCCAGGTGGACGAAAGCCGGCTTCTCCACGTAGACGTCCTTGCCGGCCTTGCAGGCCTCCACCGTCATGAGAGCGTGCCAGTGGTCCGGGGTGCTGATGCAGACCGCGTCGACGGACTTGTCGGCGAGGATTTCGCGGAAGTCCTTCACGCTCCTGGGCTCGGAACCGTATCGGGCCTCCACCACGTTGCGTGCCTTTTCCAGGGCAGGTTCGTACACGTCGCAAACGGCGACCACCTGCGCCTCCTCCCTTGCAGCCAGTGCGTCGCGGAGGTTGCTCATCCCCTGCGCGCCAACTCCGATGAAGGCCAGGGTGATGCGGTCGTTGGCCCCGCGCAGGTTTCCCGTGAAGAGATTCGCCGTCAGGCCCGCTGCACCCGCCGCCTTCAGGAAGCCGCGGCGGTCGATCGAGTTCCGTGATTTGTGCTGGTTCATGTTCGCTCCTTTCAGCGGCCATATTCTATATTGCGTTTCGTCGCTGCCGGCTTGGAAATTCGGCCGTGCGTGCCGACTTTGTGATCCGGCCGACGGGGCGGCGGGACCGGCGGGGCGCCGGGAAAGCCCGCAGCGGCCGGGGCCGGCGACCCCGGGCGCATTCGCCAGCCGGGACGCGCCCGGCCCGGGGCAGCCCCCTATCTTCATGCGCAGGGGTGCGCCCGTGCGCAGCG
>JACADW010000342.1 GCA_013388445.1 Acidobacteriota bacterium
AAGCCGGGGATGGACCGAAGGCCGCAAGGACCGGGAGCCGCTCCGTCTGTATGCTGGAAGGATATGCGCGGAGCCGGGTCGGAAAGGAAGGCGGGACGCCACGACTGGTTGTCCGGACACGGCATCCCGCCGTTTGAGGGTGGAAGGCAATCACTCTCGCGGAGCCGAAGCACTACTCCGGATAAACGATCTCAATATCGCTGAACGGATTGTTCTGGCGGCCTGCGTTCCTGCCCGGATTCAGCGCCCTGACGCGCAGCACCCACAGGACCGGGTAATCATCAAGGTTGCCGTCACCATCCGCGTCAACCAGGATCTCCTCGACCGGTATGTCCAGCGACGGCACATCCATGCCGAGGCCGTCATCGCGATCGCTGGTTCCGAAGTTAAAATCCATGGACTGGTCCGGCAGGCCATCCTCGTCGGCATCGTCGCCGTAGAAGGCAATGACATCGACGGAGTACTTCGCTGCCTCTTCTACCGCACTCCAACTTGCATGAATTACATCACCATCGAGCGTCGCGATAAAATCCAGCGGCTGAGGAAGTGATCCCACGCCCTTTCCCAGCAAGGGCAGGACCAAGGCGAGCGGCAGCGCAACCATCACGAAGACAAGACCTTTTCTCACCTCATGCTCCTTCGATTGGCCCTCTCGAAATACTCCCCTGGAGAAGGCATTCGAGGGGGCTGATCCTTGGGTGGTAATCCTCACCTTCGCGCGGTCTCGTTCGCCGTGCGGACGGACTGCCGCCGTCGAGCTGTTGCGCCATCAACGACTTGCAGGCTCAGCCCCACGACGGCGTTCGTCCCGCAGTGTCGAACACACGAGAGTCGAGTGTCTGATTGCCGGCAGTATGCCTTGGCCCTCCACAAGGCACAGCAGTTCGCAGGCGTCACAATTCCATCTGCTCCAGCTTCGGCACCAGGGCATGGATGACCGCGACGGCCAGGAGATAGATCGCCGATGCAAGCGCAAACGGGACGATGTAGCTGTTGTGAGTGTAGTGCAGTACCCGCCCGATGAGCTGGGCCGAGAACATCCCCGCGACCGCGCCGGCCATGCCCCCGATGCCCACCACGGAACTCACGGCTTTCCTGGGGATGGTGTCGCTGACAAGTGTGAAGAGGTTGGCGGCGAACCCGCAGTGCGCCGATGCGGCCAGCGCCACCAGGGCCACCGAAAGCCACAGGTCTCCTGCCAGGGGGGTCAGGAAAACCGGCACAACGCAAAGGGCGCACGCGAGCAACGCTGTCTTGCGCGCGGCATTGACGCTCCAGCCCTGCCGGATAAGCCTTGAAGAAAGCCATCCTCCGGCTATGCCCCCGCCGTCGGCGATGAGGAAGATCGCGATCAGCGGGCCGCTGCTCTGCGTGAGCGTCACATGGTACTGCTTGTTCAGGAAGTCGGGGATCCAATAGATGTAGAACCACCAGACCGGCGCGGAGGCCGCCATCCCCACCACGAAAGCCCAGGTCTGGCGGTAGCCCAGGAGCAGGAGCCAGGGGATCTTGGCCGGCGGGTCCGGAGGGTCCTTGCGGATGTGGGCCAGTTCCTCTGCGGATACCCAGGGGTGCTCTTCCGGCTGCCGGTACAGGATCACCCAGAGCAACACCCACGCGAAGCCGATGCTTCCTGTCGCGACGAATGCCGCTTGCCAGCCCCACCGGTTCGCGAGCCACGGCACGACCAGCGGGCATGCCACTGCGCCGACGTTGCTTCCCGCGTTGAAAACTCCGGTGGCGAACGCACGCTCCTCCTTTGGAAACCACTCCGTCACCGCCTTGATCGCCGCAGGGAAATTGCCCCCCTCGGCCAATCCCAAGCCCGCGCGCGCCAGGCTGAATCCCCAGACCGAGCGAACCGCAGCATGAGCCATAGCCGCCAGGCTCCAGAGGGACACCGAAAGAAAGTAGCCGACACGCACGCCGATGGTATCAAACAGCCTTCCGGCCGAGATGTAACCCAGCGCATACGTGATCTGAAACGCTGTTACGATCCATCCATAATCCACCTGCGTCCAGCCCAGTTCCTCCTCCAGGAGCGGCTTGAGCACTCCCAGAACCGCGCGGTCGATATAGTTGATCGTCGTGGCCAGGAACAGCAGCGCAACCACCACCCATCGGCACCTGGTCATAGAAAGAATCCATCCTTGAACCCGTCGCAACCGAAGCATCCCGTCATGCCGGGATCCGGCCCGCCGAGACGCTTGATCTTGGTTGTCCCCAAAGACAGTTCCTGCATGGCAGCAGGCTGCCCTCACGGCGCCGGGCTGCTGACCGGCAGGCGTATGATGGTCTTGAGCCTGGCAGGCTCGACACGCTGCGGATTACTGATATAGATCTCATGCGCCGGGCATGAGGCGACCAGGCCTCTTTCACGGGCATACTCATCCAGCTGGCTGTAACTACGGCCCACCTGGTCGTACGGCCCGACGTGCATCATCTGCACACAACGGCCCTCTTTCCAGGTCCACCGCTTCACCCCGGAGGTATCGAGCCCCCGTTTCCGTCGAACCTCATCCCTCGCCTTCTTCAAGTCCGCTGCAGTCACAGTATCGGGGATCCGAACAAGCATCTGCCAGCACCACTCGGACCTGGGCGTTTGCTCGATGTTCTCCGTATGCCACAGGCACTCCAATTTGCCGACGGCAAAGTCAAGCTTCCCGTTATGCCTGAGCATGAACTTCGCGGTATAAGCCAGGCTGTACAGCTGCTGGATGGCATCCTCGAAGGCTTTGCCTCCCGGCTCTCCCTTGCCCTCGAAAGACAAAAAAGTCGCCTTGCCCGCAGTCACTTCCTTGGCTTTGGGCGTGGCGGTATAGAGATCCCTGTCCGTCTTGCTGAAATCGATCTTTTCAAGCGCTGCTTTTTTCATTGCGATTCTCCTTTGGATTCTCGATCAGGATTTGAATTTCGGTCAGATATTTCCTGGGATTGCCCCTAAAAATCATCCCTGGTCCCTTCAGGTAGATCTCGCGGCTCGGCGGCAGCGCCTGGTAGTGCTTCTGCTGAATGTAGCGCATCAGCCTCTCGTACGATCGGCCAATCTGTTCGTATGGCCCCTTGTGAACGACATAGACGCATCTGCCGGCTGGGAGCGTGTGCAGGGAGAGAACACCGGGTCCCTTGATACCGCTCACCGGGAAGCAGGATTCAATGTCGGCATCCTCGTCCTTGTACTCCGAGTCGTAGTACAGGTTCATGGGCTTGCCGCGGATGTATCTTCCAGCCAGCTTGCCTACCTGCTCCAGGACCTTGCCCGTGTCGGAGTACCGCCCCTTCCATCGCAAGCCCGCCACCTGAAGTGCCCGGACCTCCTTCTCTGCAACATCACCCGTGTCTTCTTCCATCATCGCAATTGCCTCTCTTTCTCTGTTGATGATCTCTTCCAATGATGTGGCTATCCGGTCGAGTTGCTTCATCCGGGACCTTATGACCTCCCGCTGCTTTTCGAAAAAAGTGAGGGCGTCCGAATCCTCCTGGAAGCGATCCAGCATCTCCCTGATGTCGCTCAGCGGAAAGTCCAGCGTGCGCAGGCACGCAATTGTGCGCGCCCGCTCGATGTTGTGATTGTCGTAGTAGCGGTATCCGCTCGAGTCATCGATCCACTTCGGAGTGAGCAACCCTTTCTCGTGATACAAACGGATCGTCTTGACGCTCAGTCCTGTGATCCGCGAAAACTGCCCGATGGTGAACACTCTGATCTTCGGCGCTCTGTCGGGATCGCCGCACCCCCACGCCGAAACCCTAAGCTCTCCCCCAAGGGGAGAGTCAAGGAGTTTTTTTCCGGGATCTAGGCAAGGGGCTTCACCCCTTGAAATCCCCGTGCCTCTCCCGCTTCCATCAAGGGCGGCGGTTCATTCCACGCGCGGGGATTTGAGAATCCAGAATCTTGAATCCAGAATCCTCTGGAGTCGTGCTTGCGGCCACCGTACCCCTCCTGCAACGAGCTCATCGCAGCGGACCGTAACGAGGACAAGATCCTCGTTACGACGTTGATAGCGGCCCTAAATGCCGAGGGTCGGACACGCTGCCGTGAAGTGTCAAGTCGGAAGAAGAGAGAATAGGCCGGAGAAACGATCCCCTGCGGTGATTGATTGCAGCCCGACTGGGTATTCCGGTGCTGCGGTGCGCAACCCCCGTGCGATCGCCTCGCCCTTGTGGTGAACCGAAGACCCTCTTGGCGTACAATTCCCGCATCCATGCGAGAAACCGCGACACTCGGGGGCCTGTTTCATCCGCTGACTCGTGAGTGGTTCGAACGAAGGTTTGCCTCGCCCACACCGGCCCAGGCGCTCGGCTGGCCGGCGATCGCCGCAGGCCGGCACACGCTCATCTCCGCCCCCACCGGATCCGGAAAGACACTGGCGGCCTTCCTCATCTGCCTGGACCGCCTGCTGAGAATGGCTTTGGACGACGCCCTGGAGGACGTCGCCCAGGTGGTCTACGTGTCCCCGCTCAAGGCCCTGTCCAGTGACGTTCACATCAACCTCCAGGTTCCGCTCGAGGAAATCCGTTCGCTGGCTGATGAGAAGGGGATCAAGATACCTGAGATCCGGATCGCCCTGCGGACCGGCGACACGCCTGCATGGGAACGGCAGGCGAGGGCGCGCAAACCGCCCCACATCTGGATCACCACGCCGGAGTCACTTTACATTCTCCTGACCTCCGACAGCGGCCGCCAGGGTCTCGCAGGTGTTCACACCCTCATCCTTGACGAGGTCCATGCGGTCGTCGACGACAAGCGCGGATCCCATCTATCGCTTTCTGTTGAGCGACTCTGTGCCCTGGCCGGTCGGCCGGTCACGCGCATAGGGCTCAGCGCGACTCAGCGCCCGATCGAGGAGGTGGCCCGCTATCTTGTCGGTTCGGCACACCTGGCCGCGGATGGAACGCCGGATTGCGAGATCGTTGACATCGGGCATCACAGGATCACGGACCTTGCGGTCGAGATTCCCGGAGGGGAGCTCGGGTCCATCGCGAGCCATGCCGTATGGAACGAGACGGTAGCCCGCATCGCCGAACTGGCGTCCGGGCATCGCACGACCCTCGTTTTTGTGAACACGAGGCGTCTGGTGGAGCGCGTGGCGCATCTTCTCTCGGGGCTCATGGGGCAGGATAAGGTAGCCGCTCATCACGGCAGCCTGTCACGAAAGACGCGGCACAGCGCTGAAGAACGCTTGAAGCGGGGAGAAATCAGGGCCTGCGTGGCAAGCGCCTCGCTTGAGCTGGGAATCGATATCGGGGCTGTCGAACTCGTATGCCAGATCGGGATGCCGCGCTCGGTCGGCACTCTGCTCCAGCGCGTGGGCCGTTCCGGGCACTGGCTGGGCGGCGTGCCCAAAGGCCGGCTGTTCCCCCTGACGCGCGACGAGCTCGTCGAATGCGCCGCGCTGATGCTCGCCGTCCGGCGCGGCGAGCTCGATTGGCTGCACATTCCGGAATGGCCCCTGGACATCCTGGCACAACAGATCGTGGCGGCCGCCAGCTCCGACGTCTGGAAGGTGGACGACCTGTTCAGTCTCTTCCGGCGCGCCTACCCCTACCGCAATCTCCCGCGGGAGCGATTCGACGCGCTGGTGCGTATGCTTTCCGAGGGAATCTCGGGACGGCTCGGATACCGCTCATCCCTGGTTCACTACGATGGGATCCATGGAGTCGTCCGCGGACGCCGCGGGGCACGCATCGCGGCGCTGACCGGCGGCGGTGCGATCCCGGACACGGCCGACTGCGACGTCGTGACCGAGCCCGATGGCACCTTTGTCGGGAGTGTTCCCGAAGATTTTGCGGTCGAGAGCGTTGCCGGGGATGTCTTTCTCCTCGGAAACACCGCGTGGCGAATCCGCAAGGTCGAGCGTGGCAAGGTGCGTGTCGAGGACGCACGCGGCCTCGCGCCCTCCGTTCCGTTCTGGTTCGGCGAAGCGCCGGCACGGACGCGCGAGGTCTGCGCGGCGCTCTCCTGCGTCCGCCAGGAAATCAAAGACCGGCTGCACGACAGGTCCGCATGTGTCCGCTGGCTTGCCGACGAAGCTGGGTTTTCCGAGAAGGCCGGTGAGCAGGTCTGGGCCTACGTGGCCGAGGGGCATCGGGTCCTCGGCTCGGTCCCTACGGCGAAGCGTATCATCGCGGAACGGTTCTTCGATGAAAGCGGCGGCATGCAGCTCGTCGTTCACTCCCCCATGGGCAGCCGCATAAACCGGGCCTGGGGACTTGCCCTCCGCAAGCACTTCTACCGCACATTCGGCTTTGAGATCCAGGCTGCCGCGACGGAAGACGGCATCAACCTTTCTCTTGGCCCCCAGCACTCCTTTCCTCTTGAAGAGGTATTCGGCTTCCTTCGGTCAGATCAGATCGAAGGGATTCTTGCACAGGCGGTCCTCGCTTCTCCGATCTTCACCGTGCGATGGCGTTGGACCCTCACTCGCTCGCTGGTGCTCCTGCGTTTTGCGGGAGGAAGGCGCGTCGCGCCCCAGATCCAGCGCATGCGCGCGGACGACCTTCTGGCGGCCGTTTTCCCGGCCCAGGCCCGGTGCCAGGACAACCGGCCTGCTCCCGATGTGGAGATCCCCGACCATCCTCTTGTCTTCGAGACTCTGCGGGATTGCCTGTACGAGGCGCTCGACGTCGAGGGGCTGCGGGAAGTGCTGCGGGCCATTGAGTCCGGAAAGACAGAGGTCCAGGCGCGCGACACGCCGCTTCCGTCCGTTTTCTCGCACCAGGTCCTCAATGCCAAGCCCTACGCGTTCCTCGACGATGCGCCGATCGAGGAGCGGCGGGCCCGCGCGGTGCTGCTGCGGCGCGCCCTTCCGGACTCCGCCGAAGATCTCGGCAGGCTGAGCCCCGAGGCGATCCGCAGCGCGTCCGAGGATGCCTGGCCCGACGTGCGCGACCGCGAAGAGCTGCACGACATGCTCTTGGGCCTTGTCCTCTTTCCGGAGGTCGAGCGTCACCGGCTCACGGCCGCCGCCGCGGACTGGATGGATTCGCTCTGCCGCGAGCGTCGCGCCTGCATTGTTGAGTCTCACGATCGCCGTTACTGGTTGGCCGCGGAGCGGCGGGACATAGCGTCGGCGCTGCCGCTCGGCCTGCACTGGCATGCCGCGGCCGGTGAAGCGCCTCGGGACATCTCCCAGGCCGACGCCCTCGCCTCGGTCGTGCGCGGGTGGGTCGAGGCGAGCGGGCCTGTAACAGCGGATGATCTCGCGCGACGCCTCGGCCTTTCCTCGCAGGACGTGAAAGAAGCCCTGCTGCAGCTCGAGAGCGATGGGATCGTCCTGCGCGGCAACTTCACCGGCGTTCCGGAGGAGGAGTTCTGCGACCGGCGGATTCTGGCGCGCATTCACCGCGCGACTCTGGCACATCTGAGGCGGGAGATTGAACCGGTTCCGGCTTCGACACTCCTGCGCTTTCTCTTCCGGTGGCAGCACGTATCCGAGGATTCGAGATTGAGCGGCGAAGGAGGTCTCCTGGACGTTATCGAACAGCTTCAGGGGTTCGAGACTGCGGCCGCCGCCTGGGAAGCCGAAATCCTGCCTGCGAGGATCGAGGGGTACGAGCCCACGCTTCTCGACAACCTCTGCATCTCCGGCGAAGTGGTCTGGGGGCGCTGGACGAAAAGGGAAACCCAATCGGAGGTGCCTGCCCGTCGCCCGGGAGTAACGCGCACGGCGGTCCTTGGCCTGGGGCTTAGAGAGAACATCTCGTGGCTGCTCGATACCAAGCCGGCTGACGAGGCTGCGCTGACCGTACCGGCCCGGGATGTCCTCGCCTTCTTGAGGCAGCGGGGCGCCTGCTTCTTTCAGGAGATCGTGTCCGGGACGCGTCACCTGCCCTCGGAGGTCGAGGAAGGCCTCTGGCAGCTCGTGGCGGCGGGGCTTGTGACGGCCGATCTGTATGCGGCCCTTCGTGCCCTGGTCACGGGGGAGGCACGCCGTCAGGAAAGATCGCGAAGACGGCGGCGCGCGCCACGGCGGACACGCGAAGGTCGATGGTCGCTGCTGGCAGCCGGAGAGCAGGCCTCGGAGAACATAACGGAGCTGAAGGCGCGCCAGTTCCTGCAGCGTTACGGCGTGTTGTGCCGCGAACTGCTCACGCGCGAGGCCTCGGCGCCGCCCTGGCGCGACCTCCTGTTCATTCTTCGGCGAATGGAGGCCCGTGGCGAGATCCGGGGAGGGCGTTTTGTTGCGGGTTTGGCCGGCGAGCAGTTTGCGCTTCCGGTAGCGGTCGATTCCCTGCGGGGGTTCAGGCGCCGTGAGCCGGCCGGTGAATTCGTGCGCGTTTCCGCGTGCGATCCCCTGAACCTCGCGGGCATTCTGACCCCGGGTGCGCGGATCCAGGCCGTCCTCGGCAACCGCATCGTCTATCGCGATGGAACACCGGTCGCCGCGGTTGAGAACGGGGATCCCCGGGTCTTTGCGCAACTCAACGCCGATGAGATGCCGGTGCTCGAACGTCTCCTGGACGCACGTCCGCCATCGGCGTTTTGCCGCATAGCGGGTGGCTAGAGCGCACCCAAGGACGAATGGAAATGTCTCCGGGCGGACCGGGCGGCGGACCGACGCGGCCGTAGGCGGCGACTGCCAGGCGCCACCTGAAGCAGCAAGGTTGCGGTCCTGCCCATGTCGGTTCCGTCTGGCAGCCGCAGCCCACTTGGGCGCTGAAGGCCGGCCGGTATTCCGTCATCGGCAGAACGCGGAGTCGCTGAACCCGTGAATCGGATTATGATGGAGCCGACTGATCACACGCTGGTTGGAGATGCAATCGCAGAAACGGCAACGTGCCCGAGAAAGGGTTTGTGGAAAGCTGATCCGCCTGACATCGGAGGAAGGGTCGAATGAGCCGATACTTGCGCTTCACCTTGGGTTTTCTTCTGTTGAGCTGCGCCTGGCTTCCTGCCCAGCAGTCGGCTCGTGTCGAATCCTTCTCCCCGCAGGGGACGGCCAAGAAGGTGCGGCAGGTCAGAGCGCGCTTCTCAGAACCGATGGTTCCTTTCGGAGACCCGCTGGCGAGGGTTTTGCCATTCGATGTGGAATGCGCCGCAAAGGGAACGGGCCGCTGGGCGGACCCGCGCAACTGGATTTTCGATTTCGATGAAGACCTGCAGGCCGGTGTGCGTTGCACGTTCCGATTGCGCCAGGGACTCAAGACTCTTGCAGGCCGTGACATCGCGGGTGAGAGAGCATTCACATTTTCGACCGGCGGTCCCGCCATCGTGTCGGCGAGACCGTACGAAGGCTCCCGGCTCATTGACGAGGAGCAGATCTTCGTTCTCCAGCTCGACGGCGAGGCAACCCAGGCCTCCGTCCTGTCGAACGTCTATTTCACGGTTGCAGGCATCCGGGAGCGTGTCGGCGTGAAGCTGATTTCCGGCGCGCAACGGGATGAAATCCTCAGATCGGAATACGGATCCATCCCGCGATACCTCCCGCCTCATCTGCTCCTGTTGCAGGCCGCGCGCAGATTTCCGCCTGGGGCTCAGGTCAGTCTGGTCTGGGGAAGAGGGGTCGCGTCTCCCTCAGGCGTGACCACCGACCGGGATCAGATACTTTCTTTTGTCGTCCGGACGCCTTTCACGGCGACCTTCCACTGCATGCGCGAGAATGAGGATGCGGATTGCGTTCCCATTGCGCCGATGCGCATCTCTTTCTCGGCACCGGTAGCGGCCGAGATGGTGAGTGCCGCATCGTTGACCGGGCCGAACGGGAAGAAGTGGCCTCCCAAAATAGCGAAGACCGAGGATGGCTGGGAGGAACGCCTGATCCAGGGGCTTGTTTTCGAGGGTCCCTTCCCCGAGAAGTCGTCCTTTACTCTTACTCTGCCGCGCGGGATCAAAGATGACTCAGGTCGTGCCCTTTCGAACGAGGCAAGCTTCCCGCTCTCGGTAAAGACCGATGCATACCCGCCTCTGGCCAAGTTTGCCGCCGATTTCGGCATACTCGAGTTCACAAAGGACGCCGTTCTCCCCGTAACGCTCAGAAACGTCGAGCCCGAAGTTGGCGCGAGTGTCATGCAGGTGCGGGGTGGCGAAGGCATGGTCGATCCGCCGACGAAGGAGGAAGAGAAGCGGAGGTTTCTGGGCAGGCTGGAAGGAAAGATCTACCGGGTTCCCTCGGACCAGGTGAGCCAGATGCTCCACTGGATTGACAAGATCGAGCGCAGAAATTGGGATGACCGCGAGACATCCGTCTTCGGCCCGGTCACGCAGCCGCAGGCCCGGGCCTTTTCCATTCCGAAGCCGAACGGTGCAAAGGCATTCGAAGTTGTCGGCATCCCGCTCAAGTCGCCCGGGTTTTATGTGGTCGAACTCAAGAGCGAGTTGCTCGGTGCCGCGCTTCTGGGTGCCGCAAAGCCGATGTATGTGCCGACCACCGTGCTTGT
>JACADW010000322.1 GCA_013388445.1 Acidobacteriota bacterium
GGCACCGCTCACAAGTTGGTCCCGGATGCACTCCTTTGCAGCGGAGCCATAACCGGCGACTTCACTTCGTCAGTCCCGGAATGTACTTGCGGAAAAGGAGGTAAAAATAGGTCGTGACGGCGGCGACGATGAACATCACAATGATATTGTTTTCCAGGCTTCTCGAATACTCTACCGATCTGTAATGGGAACTTATCCCAGCCATCAGAAAGCTGAGCATCGACAGAAGACCCGCAAGCAGACCACTCGGGGCCGTGCGCGCCCTGAACCGTTCCCAGAGGAGCGACACGAGGAAGGACGCAGATGCGGCCGCAATCGCGGGGAGAAGCCAGACGTCAAGCGAGAATATCACAGCACACCTTGAGGCTGTCGCTGTCCTCCGGACACCCCAAGGATACCACCCGCAGCCGGCGTTGAACAGTCGTGTGCGCCGCTCTCCGCACCTGCTGCTGTCGCCCGGCACGCACGGCCGGGCTAGGGCCCTGCAAAGGAGGAGGTTTCGATGCGAAGCATCTTGTTCTCTAGGGAGGGAAAGCCTGTTGCCTGGATCGCCGCCAGCGCATTGCTCGGGCAACAGGCAGCCGACGCCACTCCCGCACCTGTTCGCGTCATAGTCGCGGTCCTGCCGCCGCAGCAGGGGCCGCGGAAGATCCCTCGGAGAAACGGCCGCCGGTGTTATACTCGGGCGACTCAATGGAGGTGCCGGCATGAGGCAGTTCAAGAGCAGCATTTACGACCTGATCGTACAGACATCCACCAACCTGCCGCCGGATGTGAGGGCGGCCATGGCATCGGCGCTGGAGCGCGAAACACCTGGCACTCAGGCATCATCCGCGCTCGAAGTCATCGCGACCAACATCGACATGGCGGCGTCGTGCGAGGGGCCCATCTGCCAGGACACGGGGATGCTCACCTTCGAGATTCGCACCCCGGTAGGCGCCAACCAGCTCGTCATGGAGCGTTCGATTCTGGAGGCTGTTGCGGAAGCGACCAAGTCCGGAAAACTGCGGCCGAATTCCGTGGATTCCATCACAGGCAAGAATAGCGGCAACAACCTCGGCCCGGGCACGCCGATCATCCACTGGAACCAGTGGGAGGCCGAGGACGAGATGGAGGTCAGGCTCATTCTCAAGGGGGGCGGCTGCGAGAACACGAGCGCCCAGTATTCGGTCCCTTGCGAGCTGCCCCATTTGGGCAGAGCCGACAGGGACCTCGACGGAGTCCGCAAGTGCATCCTTCACGCGGTGTGGAAGGCGCAAGGACAGGGCTGCTCCGCCGGAGCCATCGGAGTCTGCGTCGGCGGCGACCGCTCTTCGGGATATCACCACGCCAAGCAACAGCTTTTCCGGCTTCTCGACGATGTCAATCCGGATCCGGTGTTGGCGGCGCTCGAGGAGTATATTATGAGGGCCGCCAATACACTCGGCATCGGCACGATGGGATTCGGCGGCGGCGTGACCCTGATCGGATGCAAGATCGGCGCTCTAAACCGGCTGCCGGCCAGCTTCTTCGTCTCAGTCGCCTATGACTGCTGGGCCTTCCGCAGATTGGGAGCCGTACTGGACGCCTCAACCGGCGCGATCAGGCGCTGGCTGTATCGCGACGAAAGGCAGCCCGTCCGACCCATGTCACGCGGTGCGGGATTCGTGCGAACCGGAAAGGAAGTGCCCCTGAGGCCGCCCGTTTCGGAACCGGACATACGCAGGCTCAAGGTAGGGGACATTGTCCTCATTCAAGGGGACATGTACACGGGTCGAGACGCCGTGCATTCTCACCTGATGAAATACCCTGCGCCGGTGGATCTTGCCGGCGGCATCATCTATCACTGCGGCCCGGTGGTCCTCAAGGACAACGGCTCCTGGAAGATCACGGCAGCCGGCCCGACCACTTCCATCCGCGAGGAGCCGTACCAGGCCGACATAATGAAGAAGTACCGGCTTCGGGCCGTTATCGGCAAGGGCGGAATGGGCCCGAAGACACTTGCCGGACTCAAGGAGAACGGCGGCGTGTATCTGAACGCCATCGGCGGGGCCGCGCAGTACTACGCGCGCTGCATCAAGAGGGTCAAGGGTGTGTACTTCCTTGAGGAGTTCGGCGTTCCGGAAGCCATGTGGCACATCGAGGTCGAAGACTTCCCTGCAATCGTCACCATGGATGCCAACGGCAACTCCCTCCATGCCGATGTGGAGAAGGCGTCCGGCGCGATCCTGGCTAACCTGGCCGATCCGGTATTTTGAAGATTCTCAGATCTCCGCGCGTGATGAACCACCGCCCTTGATTGAATCGGTAGGCGCGGCGCGATTTCGAGGGGCGAAGCGCCTTCGTTGGTTACAATGCAGACCGGGGGCTTCGCCCCACGGCTCCGGGAAATGAGGAGGAAATATGCAGGGATGGACACGCAGGGACTTTATGGTCAGCACATCGTTTGCAGGAAGCGGCTTTGCCGCGCTCGGAAGGCCCGCGCTTTCCGTGCCACCTGCGGCAACGGCGACGGCGATGAAGGCCGGAATCGTGACCTACAATATCGCCAAGGACTGGGACCTGGCCACGATTATCAAGAACTGCACCGATACGAGGTTTGACGGCGTCGAACTGAGGACCGGTCACGCCCACGGAGTCGAGCTCTCGCTTTCACCGGCCCAGCGTTCAGAAGTGAAAAGACGCTTCGCCGACTCGCCGGTCAGGATCGTGCAGCTCGGCAGTACCTATGAATTTCATTCCGTAGACCCTGCCGAGGTGAGGCGCAACATCGAAGGCTGCAAGCAGTACATCCAGCTGGCCCATGATGTCGGGGCACCGGGTGTAAAGGTCCGGCCCAACGGACTTCAGACGAAGGCAGGAATTCCGGCGGAGAAAACCCTTGAGCAGATAGGCAGGTCGCTGCGGGAGGTGGGCGCTGCCGCATCCGACGCCGGGGTGGAGATCCGCGTTGAGGTCCACGGCTCAGGTACTTCCCGGCTGGATTATATGCAGCGCATCATGGAGGTCGCGGACCATCCAATGGTGACGGTAAACTGGAATTCGAACCAGGTGGATTTGGAGGGAGGCACACTCGAAGAGAATTTCGCGCGCGTCTCCCGGAAGATCCGCAATGTGCACATGCGGGACCTCTTCCTGGAGGAATATCCGTGGCGCAGGCTCATCGGCCTCCTGAAGGGTATCGGCTACTCCGGATACTGCTGTGCCGAGATACCGGAGTCCTGCGACCCGCTCCGGATCATGCGTTACTTCAGGGCCATGCTCCTGGCGTACTCGGCTTGAGCCCGCTCGTGTGTGCCGCAGCCATCGGCGGATAGCCTGATTCTCATCCCACACGGGGCCCGATGGTAGATGGTTGTTTTTTCGCTAAAGTCGGGACTACACTATCGGCGGATGCAAACGAATGAACCTTGGCTTCGGAAAACTGCATGCGGCAGTCCTGGCGGTTTATCTTCTCGTGTTGATGGGAGGATGCGCCACGAACGGACCTCGCGCTGACAACACAAACTCTTCAAACGCGGCGGATCAGTTCGCTGAGCTTCGGCGGCGTATGGTCAGCGACCAGCTGGAGGGCCGCGACATCCGGGATGCCCTGGTTATCAGGGCCATGTTGAAGGTTCCCCGCCACCTTTTCGTCCCGCCGGGCATAGTCAACGCGGCTTACGAGGATACTGCTCTCCCCTTGACGCAGGGACAGACCATCTCGCAACCATACATCGTCGCCTACATGACACAGGCGCTTGGACTTAAAGGCGGCGAGAAGGTCCTCGAGATTGGCACGGGGAGCGGATACCAGGCCGCGGTGCTGGCGGAGATCGCCAAGGAAGTCTATACGATCGAGATCCTCCCCGAACTCGCCCAGCACGCGAAGGA
>JACADW010000319.1 GCA_013388445.1 Acidobacteriota bacterium
AGAGCCGTGGTACCCGACACGTTCAAGGGAGGCGCGAAGGCTGTAGTGGAAGGAACCGTTTCGGACGACGGCGTGCTGTTGGCGCGTCATATCGAGGCGAAATGCGCCTCCAAGTACGAGGCGGAGTATGAGCGGAGAGGCACCTGACAGTCCCCTTGAACGCAGAGCCATGAAAAATCCGCAGGTTCTCCGCCATCTCGCGTGTGAGTTGAGGATCCGGGTGTGGAATGAGTGATTTCGGAACCTTCTGCCTTCTCCTTGCGCTCTCCCTTTCGCTCTATGCGCTGTTTTCATCTTTGCTGGGCACATACCTGAAACAGCACAGGATTGTCCGCAGCGCCGAGCGGGCCGCTCTCGCAGCCTGCGCGAGCATCATGCTTTCGCTCGCGAGCCTCGTGTACCTTCTGGCCGCCGGCGATTTCTCGGTCACTCACGTGGCGAACTCCACCAGCCGGGACCTGCCCCTTTTCTACAAGGTTGCAGCCCTGTGGGGGGCGCACGACGGATCCATGCTGCTCTGGGTTTTTGTGACGGCGGGCTTCAGCGGCATCGTCATCCGGCAGAACCGGTACCGCTATCGCGACATGATGCCTTACGTCATCGCCGTCCTGATGTTCAACCTGTCGTTCTTCCTGATCCTCAATGTCTTCCTTTCAAACCCGTTCAACCGGCTGGTGCAGGTCCTGCCCGACGGCAGTCTGCAGAGATTCGTGCCGGCCGACGGCAGGGGTTTGAATCCGCTGTTGCAGTATTGGGCGATGGTCATTCATCCTCCGATCCTATACCTGGGATTCATCGGCTTCGTGGTGCCGTTTGCCTTTGCCGTCGCGGCTCTGATCACACGTCAATTGGGGGATACGTGGATCCGGACGACCCGGCGCTGGACGCTTTTGACCTGGCTGTTCCTCGGCACGGGGTTGCTCCTGGGCGGGAAGTGGGCCTACGTGGAGCTCGGCTGGGGAGGGTACTGGGCGTGGGACCCGGTCGAGAATTCATCGTTGATGCCCTGGCTGACAGGAACGGCGTTCCTCCACTCGGTGATCGTCCAGGAACGCAAGGGGATGCTCAAGGTCTGGAACGTCTTTCTGGTGGTCATCACGTTTCTTCTGGGCATCTTCGGGACTTTCATAACCCGCAGCGGCGTTGTCAGCTCGGTGCATGCCTTCGCGGATTCGAAGCTGGGCGCGTTCTTCATCTATTATATGCTGCTCGTGCTCGGCGCCAGCCTCTATCTGATCCTCGACCGGCTGCCCTATCTCAAGAGCGAGCGCCGGCTCGATTCGGTGCTCTCGCGCGAGAGCGCATTCCTGTTCAACAACCTGATCCTGCTTGTGGCCTGCTTCGCGGTCCTGTGGGGGACCATCTTCCCCGTTCTGTCCGAGTGGGTGCAGGGGACCAAGGTCACAGTGGGTCCGCCCTTCTTCAACAGCGTCAACATTCCCATCGGCCTGATGCTCCTGTTCCTGACCGGCGTGGGCCCGCTCTTCGCCTGGCGGAAGACCTCGCTGGAAAGCCTCCGGCGAGCCTTCCTCCGGCCCGTCATGGCCGGCGCGGTCACGGGCGCAGCCCTGGCAGCCGCCGGAATGCGCAACCCGTATGCCTTGGTTTCATTTACGCTGTGCGCTTTCGTCCTGGGTTCGATCATCCAGGAGTTCTGGAAGGGCGCCGGCGTGCGCGCCGGGAACACGGGTGAGAGCTTCTTGCGGGCGTTGGTCAACCTCACGCTCAGAAACAAGCGAAGGTACGGCGGCTACATCGTGCATTTCTCGATAGTCTTGATCTTCATCGGCCTCACCGGGAATGCGTTCAACCGCGAGTCAAGCCAGGCGCTGGCCGGCGGCGAGGAGATGAAGGTCGGCCCTTACACCCTCAAGATGACCGGTTACAGTGAAGGCGATACCCCCAGCTATCAGTACGGAAGGGTGACGCTCGAGGCCTACAAGAACGGCAAGCGGGTCCGGACCATGCGCCCCGAGAAACGCGCCTACAAGGCGAGCGAGGGGCAGACCACCACGGAAATCGCGCTTTACAGCACCCCGCTCGAGGATCTTTATGTGGTGTTCGCGGGCATGTCGAACGACGGCAAGTACGAAATCACGGCCCATGTGAATCCCCTCGTCTGGTGGGTCTGGCTCGGTTCAGGCGTCATGTTCCTGGGGACCTTGCTGATACTGCTGCCCGACCGGAGGGCGACCGGGGCAGCTGCACAGCTGACGACGGCGGAGGCCGCGGCGATGGAGCGCGCGGTGCGAAAATAGGTGCTCGCCCGGCAAGCACTCAATTGTCTTGAGAGGCGAGGCCCCTCGGTCGGAGAATACGGGAAGGAAAGGTGATGCTGACAGTTGCTTGCACCTTGCTGACCCTGGCGGCGGGCGTATACGTCCTGACCCCGCTTTTCAGGGAGGCGCGCGGCAACATCGAAGTCGAGCTCCTTGCAGAGACCGGCTTGGACCGGCTCCTGGCGCGGAAGGCTGTGGTCTATGCGAATCTCAAAGACCTGGAGTTCGAATACAGGATGGGCCGGCTGTCCGACGGCGACTTTCGCCGCCTGGAAGCGGGCTACAAGGCCGAGGCTGCGGCCATCCTGCGTGAACTGGATCAGCTGGGTGTTGCCGGGGACCTCGACGAGTCCATCGAGCGCGATATCGCAGCCCGGAAGTCCAGGCTGTATCCCTCGGTCGCGAAGGAGACCTCACGGTGCCCTTCCTGTGGCGCCGAGGTCACTGTAGGAAAGAAGTTCTGCGCAGACTGCGGCCAGAGGCTCTAATATCTCCCAGTCAGGTTCCGAATGAGAAGCAACGGATCGTGCCGTATGCCGAGGTTCCAGTTTCTGCTGCCCGGCGTTGTATCTGTCCTCGCGAGCTTCCTGTTTCTCTGCCGGGTCATCGCACACGCGCAGGGCCGCGGGATCGTCGAAGGCAAGGTCGTCAACGGCACCGACCCGTCCATCTCCTGCTCCAGCCTCGAGGTCGAGGTGGTCCGCCCCATGGGCGGGATGGACACGCTCAAGGCGGAGAAGACCGATGCAGCCGGGCGGTTCCGGATCGACGGGCTTCCGACCGACAGCATGCTGATGGTCCGGCTCAATTACAGATCGGTCACCTACCGGGCAATGGTCAACTTCGACGGCGAAGGAAGGGCCCGTGCGAATATCGAAGTCTATGAAACCACCGCCTCGACGAAGGGCATCAGCGTTGAGGGACTTCAGCTGGCTTTCCAGCTGAGCGGTGGGCGCCTGCGTTCCATCGAATCTCATTCCATCAACAACGCGACCAGGCCGCCCCGTACCTTCGTAAGCGACAAGGGAAGTCTGCGTTTCTCCAAGGCCCCCGGCATCCTCGAGTTTCCCTCGGTCAGCGTGACAGCGCCCGGGTCTTCCATGCCTTTGAGAGAGTCTCCGCTGGAAAGTCCCGACGGTCGGAGCTACTACCTGCTCTATCCGCTGCGACCGGGCGTGACGTCCTTCCAGATCGAGCAGAGCTTCCCATACACGGCCGGCACCTACGCCTACAGGAAGAAGTTCTACCACGACGTCGGGACATTCCAGATCGGAGTGATTCCTGCCGACATGACGGTGCAGGGCGAGGGTCTCGCCCGTGTCCAGACGGACGAGCAGCGGAATTTTGCCGTCTACCGAGGCGGTCCCATTCGCGCCGGGACGGAGGTTCTCTGGACATTCGCGGGCGGGACGCCGGCCGTGGATTCCGCCTCGGCGGGCACTTCGGACCGTGAGTCCAGGATTCGCCCCATGCCTAACCGGATCGCCCGGAACGCTCTTGTCATGGGGCCGCTGCTCCTCATGGCCTTCATCGGGGTGCTCTGGTACGCCTTCAGCCGGATGCCGAAGGAGTCCGGCAAAGGCCAGGACCCGCGCGCGCGAGAGCTTCTGAAGCGGCGCGACAGCCTGCTGGACCACATCGCGGACCTGGACCACCGGCACGAGATGCGTTTGCTGGAGCAGAAAGACTACGTGCGACAGCGTGAGCAGGCCAAGCGCCAGCTGCGCCGTGTGGTCCTGCTGCTTTCCGGGAGACAGTGAAAGCCGCCTGCTCACCGGCGCGGCGGAGAATGCAGATGCTCGAAGTCCGGGGATTGGCCAAGTACTTCGGCAGGTTCACGGCCTTGCGCGATTTCAACGTTTCCGTGGGCCGGGGCGAGTTCGTCTCGCTCTTTGGCAGGAATGGTGCCGGGAAAACGACCTTCCTGCGCGTCGTCGCCGGACTCAGCCGCCCGTCCGAAGGCCTCGTGCGGATCCATGCTCCCGGCGGGGAAACGCTCACACCCCAGGCTTCGCGCGGCCTCATGGGATACCTCTCGCATGACACGGCGCTCTACCTCGACCTGACCGCGGTCGAGAACCTCCGCTTTTACGCAGAGCTTCACGGGCTGCCGCACGCAGATTCCGACCTCGAGGCCCGCCTCGCCCTGGTAGGCCTGGCCCATTGGGGGCACGAGTCGGTCCGCAACTTCTCGCGGGGAATGCAGCAGCGCCTGGCGATTGCGCGTGCCTTCCTTCATGATCCGGAGGTGCTCCTGCTCGACGAACCCTTCACAGGCCTGGACCAGACGGGAACAGAATTCCTGCGCACCTACCTCGGAGAGGCTCACGGGCGGGGAAAGACCTGCCTGATGGCTACTCACGACGTTCCGCTTGGATACGAGATGTCGGACCGCCTTATCGTCATCGAAAAAGGGCTTGTCACTCTCGACGTCCCGAAATCGGCGCTCTCGCTCGACAGGTTCCAGGAGCTTTATCGGGAGGTTGCGAAGGGGTCATAGCATGATTCGCAGGATCTGGGCGGTCTTTCGCAAAGATGTGCTCATCGAATTCAGAACCAAGGATTCTCTGAACGCGATGCTGTTCTTCGGCGTCGTGGTCCTGGTAGTCTTCAACTTCGCCCTGGAGTCCGTGCGCGATACCATGCGGGAGGCCGTGCCCGGAGTCCTGTGGGTCGCCTTCGCTTTTTCCGGGACCCTGGGGTTGAACCGGATGTTCGCGGCGGAAAAGGAAAACCGCAGCCTCCAGGGACTGCTGATGGTGCCGATCGATCGCGGCGTCCTCTACATAGGGAAGATGCTCGCAGCCACCCTCTTCATGCTCATCACGGAGGCGGCGGTTTTCGTCCTGAGCCTGGTCTTTTTCAACCTGACCGTCTGGCGGGAAATCCCGTATCTCGCGATCGTATTCCTGATCGGGACGCTTGGCTTCACAGCCGTCGGCACGCTGCTGGCGGCCGTTGCTGCGAATACCAGGATGCGCGAGGTCCTGCTCCCCCTGATCCTGTTTCCGGTGATCCTGCCGATTCTCGTAAACGCGGTCGAGGCTACCGGCATCATCCTCAACTCACGCGACTACGCGGCCCTCCGGCTGCCGCTGACGATCATGGCCGTGTTTACCGTGGTCTTAGCGACCGTTTCATACCTGCTCTTTGACTATGTCCTGGAGGACTGATGGCGGAGAGGTCCCGTTTCGACAACACGCTTGGAGCGCTGCTATTCATCGGCATGATCCTGGCGCTCTACATGGCGTTCCTGCAGGCCCCCAGGGAAAGGACCATGGGGGACCTCCAGCGCATTTTCTACTTTCACGTGCCTGCGGGCATTGCAGGGTTGACGGCTTTGGCCGTCAACTTCGCGGCCTCTGTCGCGTATCTGGCAAGGAAAGACCGCTGGTGGGACAGCCTTGCGCTTTCCGCCGCCGAGCTCGGCGTCGTATTCCTGGCGATGGTGCTGGTGACCGGCCCGATCTGGGCCAAGCCGGTGTGGATGGTATGGTGGACATGGTCGCCGCGGCTGACTTCGGCGCTCGTGCTCTGGATGCTTTACGTGGCCTATCTCCTCATCCGGAACTACATCCCGGATCCCGACCGGTGCGCAGGCATCTCGGCAGTGTTCGGCATCGTGGCCTTCATCGACGCACCGATCGTCTGGTTTTCGATCCGCTGGTGGCGCGACATACATCCGTCGCCGATGCTGGAAACCGGTGGGTTGTCCCCCGCGATGAGGCCCGCCCTGTGGACCTGCACGGCAGCGTTCCTGCTCATGCTGGTCTATCTGCTGCGCCGCCGGCTGTGCCTCGAGCTTGCGCGGCATGACGTGGAGATGCTGGCCCGCCGAGTGCAATTGCCGCGCTGACAGCGATCGCCGGCGCCCGGATGCGCCGGTGCGAAGGAGTCGAGACACAATGGACACGATGAGTTATCTCTTTTCGGCATACGCGGCCGTCTGGATCATCCTGGCGCTGTATCTCTTCTCGATCCATTCCAGAGAGAGGAGGTTGCGCAGGGAGATCGAGCGGCTGAAACGGATCCTGGAGAAATGACCAGGGGTTTCGCCCCTTGGCATCCCCACACGCCTTCCTGCAGTCAAGGATGCCGGGCTGTCGCGCTCAGGGGGATCCGTGAACCCGGAATTCCTGCTGTTCAAGGGTGTTTGAGCTGATGACTCCCGGGTCCCTTGCGCAAAGACCTATCAAGAGGAGAACCGTAACATGGCAGGTCAGGCTCCACCCGATGGATGGTCGGGGTTTTACAGGGAACGACGCAACCGGGTCCGAGCGGTCGCGAAAGACGGCGTGATCCTCTGGCTCGGCCACGCAATGCAGCCGCGGAACTACGCGGGCAACGCGTACCCCTTTCGGCAGAATTCCCACTTTCTTTATTACACGGGGCTGGCGGATCCGGACCTCGCACTGCTCTCCTATCCGGAGAAGGACTGCGACATCCTGTTCCTGCGTCCGGAGGATATGGACGATGTCGTGTGGAGCGGAGCCGGGAGAGCGCGCGCAGACATGGCGCGCGATGCCGGCGTGGAGACCATCGAAGACATCGGCCACCTTGGGTCGCTTGTGTCGAAGGCACGGAGCCAGGGTTTGAAAGTGCACTACCTGCCCCCCTACCAGGCCTCGTCGCTGTTGAAAATCGCCGAGTTGCTGGGCGTAGAACCGGCCGAAGTCCCGGGCGGCGCCTCCGTGCCGCTCATGGAGGCCGTCGCGCGCCAGCGTTCGATCAAGTCGGACGCCGAGGCAGCCGAGATCGAGGATGCGCTCGTGGTGACCGACAGGATGCACCGGGCGGCTATGGCAGCCGCGCGGCCGGGGATGCGCGAGTACGAGATCGCGGGGTTGATCCAGGGAATCGCCCTTTCTGCCGGCCGCCAGCTCGCCTTCACGCCCATCGTTACAGTCCGCGGCGAGGTCCTGCACAACCACTCCTACGACAATGTGCTCAGTGAGGGGAGGCTGGTACTGAATGATTCGGGCGCGGAATCGCGCCGTTTCTATGCCGGCGACATCACGCGGACCTTTCCGGTTTCCGGACGATTCACCTCCCTCCAGGCGGAGGTTTACGAGACCGTCCTGAGGGCACAGCTCACCGCTATCGAGATGACTCGTCCGGGAGTGACCTATGACGATGTCCACACGCGCGCGTCGGAGGTTCTGGCCGAGGGATTGACATCGATAGGTGTGATGAAGGGCCATCCGGCAGACGCAGTCGCAGCCGGGGCGCATGCGCTTTTCTTCCCGCACGGTATCGGGCACATGCTCGGCCTCGATGTCCACGACATGGAGGACCTGGGCGACATCGTGGGGTACGGAAAGGACAAGGAGCGGAGCAGGCAATTCGGCCGCAACTTCCTGCGTCTCGCGAAATGCCTGGAACCGGGGTTTCTGCTGACGGTAGAACCGGGCATCTATTTCATTCCCGCGCTCATGGACCGATGGGAACAGGAACAGCGCCACGCTGAGTTTATCTGCTACGACAAGCTCGGGCCGTTCCGCGACTTCGGCGGGATCCGGGTCGAGGATAACGTTTACGTGACCGCGGACGGGCGCCGCGTTCTCGGTCCCGGAATCCCGAAAACAATCGCAGAAGTGGAGGCAGCCTGCGCGCGTGGCGAACGTGACATAGCCTCGCTTTGTCAGAAGCCGGCAGCAGCGGGCGGCGGGAGACCGCCGACCCCGTTTTGAGCCGGGATGCGATTCGTCCGTCGTACGGTACCGGCTGCGCTCGCGTCGATCGGCCTGGTGGCCGTTGCGCAGCCGCTGTTCCATCAGGCGGCGGCGCAGCAGTTGCACCTGGCGGGGAACGTCCTCCTTGTCTCACTGCGGGCCTGGGTGGGGTCCACTGATAACGAGGTCGTCTCGTTTGCTGCGCCGGGCGGCGAATTTCCCGGGACGCCGGACGTCCTGCCCGGTGAAGGACGCTCCGGCCGTCTCGACGCGTGGTTCGATGCACGTTGGATGGCAGTGTTCCGCCGGTACGGGCCCGTCCGGGTCTCACCGCCAACAGGATCCTAACGGTCGCCCGCCGCCTCTGCCACCCGATCTGGAGGATACATTTCAGCAGCCTTCGCGGCCCAACCTGTGCCATCCTACCTCCAGTTCGCAAAAGCGATTCTCCTTGTTTCCAGGAGGGGATGGCATGCAAAAGAGACGAAGCGTGGCGGCTATCATCACCGGCCTCTTGCTCACCTGTTCCAACGCGACGGGAGCAATGCCGCCCGTGTCAAAACCTCGTGCGCGCGATCTGGGCGTGCCGTTCCGCGGAACGCCGGGACCGGAGAATGCCATCACGGATGTTGCCGGCGTTGAAGTCGGGCACGTAACCCTCATCTCAGGCGCGGGCAAGCTCGTAGTCGGAAGAGGCCCCGTGCGGACCGGGGTGACGGCCCTCCTGCCTCGAGGGAAGGAGTCCGCGGACCAGGTCTTTGCCGGCTGGTACTCTCTCAATGGCAACGGAGAGATGACCGGCACGACATGGGTCGACGAATCGGGATTTCTCGAGGGCCCGATCATGATCACCAACACTCACAGCGTGGGTGTGGTTCGTGACGCCGTGATTGCCTGGCGGGTAAAGCATGGGAGGCCGGAGGGATCCGGGTACTGGTGGTCTCTACCGCTTGTCGCGGAGACCTGGGACGGATTTCTGAATGACGTCAATGGCTTTCACATAAAGCCGGAGCACGTCTTCGAGGCCATCGACGGCGCGCGCGCTGGACCCGTTCGCGAAGGGAACTTCGGCGGAGGAACAGGCATGATCTGCTATGAATTCAAAGGCGGCATCGGCACGGCGTCTCGAAGGCTTCCCGCACAACTGTACCACTACACGGTGGGAGTGCTGGTGCAGTGCAACTGCGGCAGGCGCTCTCAGCTGCAGATCGCGGGTGTGCCCGTCGGGATCGAGATTCCGGATCATCCCGCCTACGGGGACACCGGCTCGATCATCATTGCCGTCGCCACCGATGCGCCGCTTCTGCCACACCAGTTGAAACGTATCGCGCGGCGCGCCTCCCTCGGCCTGGCTCGCACCGGCAGCGTCTCGGGCAACGGATCAGGGGATATGTTCGTTGCCTTCTCGACGGCAAACCCGCGCGCCGCGCTTCCCTCCGGTATCTCACACCTGGAGATGCTGTCCAACGATGACATGAATCCGCTGTTTGAGGCTACTGTCGAGGCCACGGAAGAGGCTATCGTGAATGCGCTGGTGGCCGCAGAAACGATGACCGGGGCCGATGACCACAAGGCGATCGCCCTGCCGCACGACCGGCTGCGCGCGGTTCTCAAGAAGTACAACCGCCTGTCACGATAGACTGCATAATATGGAAAAACGCGAAATCGAAATGATTGGACGAGCAACCGGAAAACAAGCTGGGTTCGTGCGTGAATTGGGGCTGCTGGACTCGACGATGATCGTGGCCGGATCCATGATCGGCTCGGGCATCTTCATCGTTTCCGCCGACATTGCGCGCCAGGTCGGCTCGCCAGGATGGCTGCTGGTAGTCTGGATCGTGACCGGGCTGCTGACCCTCGTGGCTGCGGTCAGCTACGGCGAACTGGCAGCGATGATGCCCAGGGCCGGCGGCCAATATGTCTACCTGAGGGAGGCATTCTCCCCCCTGTGGGGCTTCCTCTACGGCTGGACTCTGTTCCTGGTGATCCAAACCGGCACGATCGCCGCAGTCGCGATCGGATTCGCCAAGTACCTCGGTGAGCTGTGGCCGTGGGTTTCCGAGCAGAACTACGTGATGGCGCCGGTGAGGATCACAAGCGGCTATGCAGTATCGCTGTCCACGGCCCAGCTGGTCGCGGTCCTGGCCATCGCCCTCCTCACCTGGCTGAACACGCGCGGACTGCGGTTGGGCAAGGTGATTCAAAACACCTTCACCATTGCCAAGACGGGTGCGCTCCTTCTGCTGATCGGCCTCGGTGTCGCCGTCGCCCGCAATCCCGCGGCGCTGAGCGCAAACTTCACCGACCTCTGGACGGCGCGGGGGGCTCTGCAGGATGTCGGCGGCGGCCTGACCGCGGCGACCCTTTTCGGTCTCTTCGTGGCCGTCTGCGTGGCGCAGACCAACTCCCTGTTTTCGGCTGACGCCTGGAACAACATTACCTTCACGGCCGGCGAGGTGAAGAACCCCAGGCGCAACATCCCTCTCTCGCTCGCTCTCGGCACTTTCCTGGTGATCGGTCTCTACCTGCTGGCCAACGTGGCGTATCTCCTGGCGCTCCCGCTCAGTGGGGATCCGGTTGCGCTCGCCGCGAATCCGCAGACGACGGATCCGCTCGTCCGGGGCATCCAGCACGCAGCGAGCGACCGCGTGGCCACGGCCACGGCCCAGGTCATTCTCCCCGAATACGGGGCGGCGGTCATGGCGATTGCCATCATGATATCGACCTTCGGCTGCGCCAACGGCCTCATCCTGGCGGGCGCGCGAGCCTACTATGCGATGGCCCGCGATGGCCTGTTTTTCCAAGCGTCAGGTCGCCTCAACGCGAAGCATGTACCTGCATGGGGGCTTGTCATCCAGGGGATCTGGGCGGCTGCGCTGGTCTTGCCGCGGACGGTCCTGGCCACGAACCCGGATGGGCAGACAAGATTCGGCAACCTGTATAACAACCTGCTCACGTATGTAATCTCGGCGGCACTGGTTTTCTACATTCTGACCATCACCGGAATCTTCGTCTTGCGGGTCAGACGACCGGCCGCCCATCGTCCTTACAGGGCTTTCGGCTATCCGCTGGTTCCTGCCCTGTATGTTGCCGGTGCGTCGGTCATCCTGGTGATGTTGTTTCTCTACCAGGCGCCCACCACGTGGCCGGGTTTGGGGATCGTGGCGACCGGCGTGCCGGTCTATATGCTCTGGCGGCGCGGATCCACCGCGCTCGCCATGGAGCCTGCCGATCCGACGGGTGATCCGGATTGAATGCGTCCCGGCGTGCCGGCTGACGCGGGCCGCCCGGGAATGGAGCTGCCATGAGCGACCTTTCATCGCGGGAAATCGTCGATCTCACGACCCACTACACCTACGGAACCTGGCGCTTTCAGAAGGGGTGGCGACCCGTTCATGTCGTCGATGCCGAAGGCTGCCACTTTTTTGATTCTTCGGGCAAGAAGTATCTGGACTTCTCGGCGCAACTCATGTGCGTTTCTCTGGGGCACAAGAACGCGGCGGTAATCGGTGCCATCGAGGAGCAGGCGCGCAAGTTGCCGTATGTCGCACCCGGCTATGCCACCGAGGTTCGCGCAGAGCTGAGCCGCAGCCTGCTGGAGGTCCTCCCCCGGGGATTGGAGAAGTTCTTTTTCGCGACATCAGGCACGGAAGCGAACGAAGCTGCCCTCAAGATCGCCCGCATGGTGACCGGCAAGACCAAGATCATCTCCCGGTACTGCTCTTATCACGGATCAACGGCGGGCTCGATCTCCGCCACTGGAGACATGCGCCGATGGGCTGTGGAACCGTCCGGCAAGGTGCCCGGGGTGATCTTCGCCCCGGAGGTGAACTGCTTCCGGTGCCCCCTGAAGCATGAGTATCCGGGCTGCCGGATCGCGTGCGCCGAGTATGTCGGGCACATGATCGAAAACGAAGCCGATGTCGCCGCGGTAATCATCGAGCCCGTAGTGGGCACCAACGGAGTCCTGGTCCCTCCCAGGGAGTACCTGCCGCGGCTGCGGCAGATCTGCGACGCGAACGGCGTGCTGCTGATCGCCGACGAGGTGATGAGCGGCTGGGGCCGTACCGGCCGGTGGTTTGCCGTCGATCACTGGGACGTTCGCCCGGACATCCTCGTTACAGCCAAGGGAATCACCTCCGCCTATATACCCTTGGGCCTGTGCGCGACGACGCGGAAGGTGGCGACCTTCTTCGACGATCATTTCTTCTCTCACGGGCATACCTACGAGGCTCACCCGCTCACGCTGGCTCCGGCCCTTGCAGCCATTCGGGAGTATCAGCGTTTGAACCTGATTGAGCGGGCACGCCGGATGGGGGAGTACCTGGGATCGCAGTTGAGCGAGCTCAGGTCGAGGCACCCGTCCGTCGGCGACGTGCGCGGGCTGGGGCTTTTCTGGGCTGTTGAGCTGGTTAGAAACCGGCGGACGAAGCAACCTTTCAATACCAAACAGGACAAGGTTTCAGGCAAGCCCCTGCTCGTGGATGCGATCGGCGCGGAGATGCTCAGACGGGGAGTTGCCGTGCAAGGGTGGCTCAGCCATTTCGTTATAGCGCCGCCTCTGATCATTTCGCAGGAAGAGATCGATGAGGGAATCAGCGCGCTGGATGAGTCGCTGCGTCTCGCCGACCGGGACGTGGAACCCTGACCTGGAGAATTCATGGCACGCCCGGAGAACACGAGTCGGAAAGGCGGCCGGCTCGAATGGGACCGGCGTTCGACGGTCTCGAGCGCCGCATCGGAGGAGCAGGACAACTCGACCCGAAAACTCGCGGCACTCGCATATTTCCACACCGACCGGCTCGACTCTGCCCCGGCCGGGGAACAGCTTTCTGTCTTCGAATCGTGAATGTCGGAACGCTGAAGCAGAACTGATGTTGCGCGGGGTCTCTCAGCGGCAGGCCCGCGGCGCGTCTGCGCCGCCCAACTCGTAGGCGCCAATATCGACGGGCCCCTTGGTGATGCGAGCCTCGCCGCAGGCCGGATGCCGGTATTCGGATGGCGGCGTGAAGGCTCCAAGATCCGTGCCGGCATCGATGGCGGGTGATCCGGCCTGGCGGAACTGAGCGGGACGGATTCCGCTGATGCCGCCGCGGGCATGGTATTCACCTCCATCCGGGTGGTGTAACAGGCCTTCCCGTGATTCTGTGATGGTAGGCGGCTGGGGGGCGGTGGGGCCTGCAGTCAGAGCGATCAATCCCAT
>JACADW010000351.1 GCA_013388445.1 Acidobacteriota bacterium
CCTGTGCATCGTGCCCCAGTACCCCAGGTTCGACACGAAGACCGAGATACTCCATTATGAGAAACTCGCGGGGGGACAGACCGCCACCGCCGTCACGTTCACTGCCCGCATGGGCCTGCGCGGCCGTTACATCGGCAAGGTGGGCGACGACGATCTCGGGGTTTTTTCGCTCGAGAGCCTGCGCTCCGAGAGCATCGACACCTCCGGGGTGCTCGTGGAGGAAGGGGCGCGGAACCAGTACGCCTTCATCATCATCGACAAGACGACCGGCGAGCGGACCATCCTGTGGGAACGCGACCGCAAGCTCAGCTTCAGGGAGAGCGAGCTCAAGCGCGAGGATATCTGCGCCGGGAAGGTCCTGCACCTGGATGGGCATGACCACGATGCCGCGATCCGGGCCGCGACCTGGGCCCAGGAAGAGGGAATCCCTGTTGTCATCGATCTCGACAAGGTTGTGCCGCGCAGTGAAGAGCTGATCTCCAAGGTGGACTTCCTCATCACGAGCGCCAACTTCCCGCCGGACTTCACGGGGATTTCCGATCCTATCGAATCCCTGCTGGCGCTGCGGAAGTACTGTGACGGCTTCCTCGCCGTGACGCTGGGCGTTCAAGGGGCCATGGCGGTCGTCGGTGACGGGTGCGTACGTTTCCCGGCGTTCAAGGTCCATGCGGTGGACACCACCGGTGCCGGTGACATCTTCCACGGGGGCTTCATCTATGGGCTGCTGCGCAACTGGCCGCTCGAGCGCATCATGACGTTTGCCAATGCCGCGGCGGGGCTGAACTGCACCCACCTGGGGGCGCGGGCCGGCATCCCGCCCCTGTCGGAAATCCTTATGCTGGCCGACTCCGGCCACCACCATGCCCTATGAAAGGGGTTTCCCCGCCGTGCCGGCTCGGCGGAGCCGTTCTGATAAACTTCAGGCGGGAGGGGAGGAATATGAAGTCGTTCTTTTTCATGGATGTCGATACGCAGCGGGATTTCATGCTGCCGGGCGGCGCCCTCTACGTTCCCGGCGCCGAACGACTGATGCAGAAGCTCCGTCGTATTTTTGACTTCTCGCGCAAGAACGGCATTACCATCCTTTCGACTGCCGACGCCCACGCAGCCGACGACACGGAGTTCAGGGAATTCCCGCCCCACTGTGTTCTGGGCACGGAGGGCCAGCGCAAGCTCGATGAAACCACGCTTCCACGGGCCCTGATCGTCGAGAACAGGATCATCGACCGGAACATTGTGGAGCTTATACAAAAGCACCAGCAGATCATAATACAGAAGAACGCCCTCGACGCTTTCACCAACCCGATGCTGGAAAGGTTCGTGCGCGCCCTGCCGCAGCGGGCGGTCGTTTTTGGGGTGACGACCGAATATTGCGTGAGGCTTGCCTGCCTGGGGCTGCGCAGCCGGGGCATCAAGACCGTGCTCCTCAGCGACGCGGTGACCGCTATTGACCCGGCAGCCGGCCAGGCGGCGATCGAAGCAATGCAGCAGGCGGGTGTGGACTGCGTCACGGTGGACACGCTCCTGTCGGCGCCGTCCGGCCTGTGAGGCGATGAAGCCGTGTGTTTGGGGATCTACATCCACGTACCGTTCTGTGTCAGCCGCTGCAGTTGCTGCCACTTCGTGACCCACCGCTGGTCGCCCCGCCTCGCCGAGAGGTACGCCGACGCGGTGAGAAGCGAGATCTCCATGGCCGCCGGTCATGTCGATCGGAAGCGGACTGTGGATTCCATCTACTTCGGAGGCGGAACTCCGAGTTTGCTCCGCACCGGCCTGGTGAGCAGGACGCTCGCAGCCATCGGAAGATGGTTCGATATCGCGGATGGATGTGAAGTTTCGATCGAGGCCAACCCCGAAACGATTACGAGAGAAAAGGCGGAGTCCTACCTCCGCCTGGGCATCAACCGCGTCTCCGTGGGTGTCCAGTCATTTGTAGAAGACGAGCTCCGAGGCGTCGGCAGGAGGCATTCTGCGGGCCAGGCAAAGGAGTGTATTTCGGTCCTGCGGCGTGCCGGTTTCCTGAATATCAATCTGGATCTGATGCTTGGTCTCCCAGGCCAGACCCGCAGGCGCTGGAAGCACACGGTCGAAACGGCGATGAGGATTGCCCCGTCCCATGTCTCCGTTTACATGCTCGATATCGATGATCCGAAAGCCCGCCTGCACCGGGAAGTGCGCTCCGGACAGTGTGTCTTGCCGGATGATGACCTCATTGCCGACCTGTATGCAGAGTCGATCGAGTGGTTGAGCGGCGCCGGGTTGCTGCAATATGAGATCAGCAACTTCGCAGATCCCGGCCGCGAGTGCCGCCACAACCTGAAATACTGGACCTGCCGGCCGGTGCTCGGTTTCGGCGTGTCGAGCCATTCATTCGACGGAGCGGCCCGGATCGCCAACGTCTCGAGCCTGCAGGACTATCTGCGGAGCGTTGAGGCGGGCCGGTCGCCGGAGGAGACGCGAACACATCTTGATGCGCGCCAAGCCCTGGAGGAGACCCTCTTCCTCGGGTTGCGGCTCAACCGCGGCGTCGACCTCAACGAACTCAAGGCCCGCGACGGGAAAGGGATTCTGGCCGAGTTCGAAAGTGTACTCGACGAGATGTCGCGGCGCGGACTGGTTGAAAACGTCGGCCGCACAGTGCGCCTGACCGGCCGCGGAAGGCTATTGGCGAACGAGGTTTTCTCGTCCTTGCTTCGGTGAGAAACAACTCCGTATACTCGACGGACGCGGCCGGCGCCCGTTTCGATGGGCGATCCCCCCGGCCGGCTCTCAGCCGTGTCGGCGGCGGCGCGAAGGGGAAGAGATGAGCCAGTCTGATTATATCGATCTGAGAAGCGACACGGTCACCAAGCCCACAGCCGAGATGCGTGCCGCCATGGCGGCCGCAAGCGTGGGAGACGATGTCTACGGCGAAGACCCGACGTTGAACCGCCTCCAGGAGCGAGCGGTGGAGATCTTCGGCAAGGAGGCGGCCCTGTTCGTGCCTTCGGGGACCATGGGAAACCAGATAGCCATCCGGGTGCACACACGGCCGGGGCAGGAGGTGATCACGGAGGCAGCCAGTCATATCTACAATTACGAGATGGCCGCGATGGCTGTCATCTCGGGCGTCATCCCGAGGCCCGTGGCGGCAGAGGACGGAATCATGGAATGGGATCAGATCGAGCCGCTGATCCGCCCCAGGATTTACTACGTGGCCCAGACAGGCCTGATCACCCTGGAAAACACGCACAACATGGCCGGCGGCACGGTCTATCCGGCAGACCGGATTTCCGGCATCTGCGATCAGGCGCACGCGCGCGGGCTCCCCGTGCACCTGGACGGTGCGCGTATTTTCAATGCGGCCGTGGCGCTCGACACAGACGTGCGCACCCTTTGCAGGGATTGCGATTCGGTGATGTTCTGCCTGTCCAAAGGGCTCGGTGCACCCGTGGGCTCGGTGCTTCTGGGCACCCGGAGCTTCATCGAAGCCGCCAGGTGCGTGCGCAAGATGCTCGGCGGAGGGATGCGCCAGGCGGGGATCCTCGCAGCCGCGGGACTCGTGGCGCTCGAGAAGATGACCGGGAGGCTGGCCGAGGATCACGACAACGCCCGGCTCCTGGCCCGGCTGTTGAGCCGTTTGCCGCGCGTGGCCGTCAGTGAGGATCGCGTGAAGACGAACATCGTCATCGTGAAGCTGAAGCACGGCGGTCTCGACAGCGGTAAGCTGAGTGCCCGGCTGCGCGAAAGGGGCCTGCTGGTGGGCGTTGTGGATCGTGATACGATCCGGCTGCTCACCCATCTCGACGTGAGCCGGAAGCAGGTCGAGGCGGCGGCGGCCATATTTGGGGATGTTCTGGCTGAATTCTGAATTCTCAGATCCCGGCGCGCCATGGGCGCCGACGCCTGGTCGAAGCAGGAGGCGCGCGGGGATTCGGAAAGGCGAAGCGACTCTGTCGGGTGATTATGGAACAAGCGAAGATCGGGGTCATCGGCGGAAGCGGACTTTACGAGATGGCCGAGCTGCAAGATCGGCGGGAAGTGGATGTGGATACGCCCTTCGGCCCTCCGTCCGACCGGTTCGTTCTGGGCACTGTGCGCGGCAACCGCGTGGCGTTTCTTGCACGCCACGGCCGGGGCCACCGCATACTGCCGAGCGAATTGAATTTCAGAGCCAACATTTACGCCATGAAGATGCTCGGCGTCGAACGGATCCTTTCGGCGAGCGCCGTGGGATCCCTGCGGGAGGACATCGCCCCTCTTTATGTTGTGTTGCCGGATCAGTTCGTGGATCGGACCGCGGGTCGGGCCTCGACATTCTTTGGCCACGGTCTTGCGGCGCACATCGCGTTCGCCGATCCGGTCTGTCCCGACCTGCTCGACCAGGTTTATCGCGCTGCGTCGAAAGCCGGAGCAAGAGTCATGAAAGGAGGGACATACCTCTGCATGGAGTGTCCGGCTTTTTCGACCAGGGCGGAATCGAACTTGTATCGGGCCTGGGGAATGGACGTCATCGGCATGACGAACCTCCAGGAGGCCAAGCTGTCCCGCGAGGCCGAGATCTGCTATGTCACGCTGGCGCTGGTGACCGACTACGACTGCTGGCACGACTCGCATGAATCGGTCACGGTCGACATGATCATCTCAAACCTGATCCAGAACAGCAGGAACGCTCAGACCATCATCGTCCAGACCATCGAAGACATGGAGGAACAGCGGAGGTGCCGCTGCGGCGAGGCATTGAAGGACGCCCTGATCACACAGAGGGACGTGATTCCCGCGGAAACCGCTGCAAGGCTGAAACACATCGTCGGGAAGTATCTCAACGGGCAGGCCGGATAGGGGGTCGAGGATGGGCATTCTGGTCGTCGGATCGATCGCTCTCGACACCGTGACTACACCGTCGGGACATGCCGAGGAGATCCTCGGCGGCTCCGCCACCTATTTCATCATCGCCGCCAGCTACTTTACCG
>JACADW010000320.1 GCA_013388445.1 Acidobacteriota bacterium
AGGTGAAGAAGCGCTGTATGAGCCGGTTCGCGCGTCCGTGTCATCCGATTCCGATCCTCATCCTGTTGTTCACAGGTTCCGCTTCCTTGCCTGTTCAAGCAGCGGATCTGACGCCTGAACAATACCTGGGCGGCAAGCTCGACGCCCCCATTCGCATCGAGGTGTTTTCCGACTTCCAGTGCCCCGCATGCCGCACTCTCTATCTTGACGTCATGCTGAAGGTGCTGCAGGACTATTCCAGCCAGAACAAGGTGTGCCTGATATACCATGAATTTCCGTTGCGGAATCACACGCTCTCGCGTGTGGCCGCCCGATACTCCAAAGCCGCACAGAGGCTGGGGACGAAGCAGTGGCGGGCTGTCATGGAGTCGCTCTATGACAAGCAGGCTGTATGGGGCTGGGATGGGTCGGTGGACGCAGTCGTCTTCGGGGCGCTGGACAAAGAAGACTTCCTGAAGCTCAAGCAGCTGCTGGACGACCCGTCCATCGAAGCAGCCATCGAACGCGAAGTCACACTGGGCGAAAAGCGCAATGTGCAGTCAACTCCTACGTTTTTCGTCTATGCGGCCGGCAAGGAGCAGCGCATAGTCGGAAGCGTCCCCTATCGGGTATTGAAGGATTTCTTCGACCGGACACTTAGATAGTCTCTGTCGGAAAACTCCAGGATTTTCCATCCTGGCGGCATGCCCCGGAAAAACCACGAATGATCGTCAATCGCTGATCGTCGATCATGACATGTCTCCGATCTCGATGAAACCGATGCTCGCTGCCGCACGGCGCGATGGCTACGCGGCAGGCACATTCGACATTGTGGACTACAACTCCGCCCGGGCTGTCGTGCGTGCGGCCGAGCAATTGCCCGCCCCGGTCACAATGCAAACCTCGGTGAAAACAGTGAGGTTCTGGGGTGCGCCTGCCATTGCCTCATGGTTGCGCGATCTGGCGGTCGGCTCACCTCTGCCGGTGGCGCTGCATCTCCACCATTGCACGTCCCTGGATGCGATCGAAAGCTGTATCGCTGCCTGCTGGACTTCCACGATGATCGATGCCCCGGCCAAACAGCTCGAACAGAACCTGCAGCCGACGAAACCGGTCCTCCATGTGGCAGAGCCCGCCGGTGTGGGGGTTGAAGCCGAGCTGGGCGAAATCGGCAGGCTGAGGACGATAAGGATGTGGCCGAGGAGGATGCCCGCCTGGTTGATCCGGCAAAGGCGATGGTTTTCTGCCGGTTGCCGCCGGCCATGCTTGCGCCAGCCATCGGCACCGCCCGCGGTCTGTATACCTGATATCATCGTTGACGAACCGGGCGACGACCCGGAAACCGGAATTTCGCTAAAACAGCCCATGGAGCTTTCTTTCGCCGACCTATGAAACTCTTCCTCGACACCGCTGATATCGACTCAATCCGCCGCGCCGGCGCTACAGGCTTGCTGGACGGCGTAACCACCAATCCAAGCCACGTCGCCAAAGCCGGGCGTGTTTTCGAGGAAGTGATCGAGGAGATTTGCTCTCTCGTTCCCGATCACGTGAGCGTCGAAGCCGTGGCAGATTCCACTGAGGGACTCGTGACCGAAGCCCGCAGGCTCGTGTCCATCGGCCGGCAGGTCGTCATCAAGATTCCCATGAGCCGCGACGGCCTGCGTGCCGTGCCGATCCTGGAGCGCGAGCACCGCATCCGAACCAATGTCACCATGGTGTTCTCTCCCACACAGGCGCTTCTGGCCATGAAAGCCGGCGCGAGTTTCGTCAGCATAGTGCTCAGCCGTCTGGAAAACGTGGCCATCGAAAGCGATCGCCTGATCGACGACACAATGACGATCAAGAGGCAGTATGGCTTTGCGTCCGAAATCATCGCGGGGAGCCTGAAAACCCAACCTACGCTGCTCTATTGCCTGCGGGCGGGCGTGGACATAGCCACGATCCCCGAAGATCTGTTCAATTTGCTGTTCCAGCATCCGCTGACGGAAATGGGCCTGGCCCAGTTTGCCCGGGACTGGGCGCAAGTCAGAAAACGTCAATGACCGCGCTTCTTCCAGGCAACACGACGGCTCAGAAAATTTCCCGGAAAGGACAACCGCAATGGCCGAACACTCCAAGCTGATCACGCGCCCCTGGGGCCGCTACCGGGAGTACGCCCGCAACCAACAATGCACCGTCTGGATGGTGGAAATGAACGCGGGGGAATCAGGCAGCCTGCAGTCACACGAGCACTTTGATGAGCTGTGGGTCATGTCGACAGACGGCGGCGTGGTGCAGGTCGGCAACCGGGTGCTGCATCCGCGCGCCTTCGAGGAGATCTTCATTCCGCGCGGAACGAAGCATCGCCTGAGCAACGAGCACGGCAGCGGGCCGTTGCGGATGTTCGAGGTGGCTTACGGGGAAGTCCGCGACGAGGACAAGGTCCGCTACGAGGACAGGTATGGCAGAACCTAGACTTGCTCCACGACCGTTCCTTTCGCGTAACCTGTGATTCGATTCAAATCGACGGTTCGACAATCCGGACTTCGGGCCGCGCCTGGACGTGGGCCCGGACAGTCATGCCCACTGCATGCGCCTGCACGGGCGGCGTATGGTAGCCTGGCGTCAGTCCTGATCAGCCCAGGACCAGCTCGAGGCTGAGGACATCCGCCAATTGAGTCTTGCGGCAGTCGATCAGCGCTCTTTCAGGGAGCACGTTTTTCAAATGTCCGTGATCGATCACTATCAGGAATCGGAACGAGCCCGCCGGTATGAATGACTTCTCGGACCCCAGCCCTCCCGGCCGCCGTGTGCTATGCATCGGGGACATGGCCGTGGACATATTCGCCAACGCCATGCCGCGCTTGCCGCGGCCGGGCGAGCTGCTGCTTACGGATTGCATCGCCGTCTTTCCGGGCGGCAACGCTCTCAACACGGCCGTGGCGCTCCACCGGCTCGGTGAAGAGGTCTCCTTTTTCGGGAGCCTCGGCGACGACGCGTTCGGCGACCTGCTCCTGGCGCAACTCGAGAAGACCGGCCTCGACCTGCGGGGCGTGAAACGGGAGCCCTCCGGCGCGACCCCGGCGACGCTGATCTATCGCGCCGAAGGCGAGGATCGCAGGTTCATTCACGCGCTCGGCGTGGCGGACCGGTTCACCGGGGTCGATGTCCCTGCGGAGTTGATTCCCGAGGGCGGCGTGCTGCTGGCCGCCGGCTACCTGAAGCTGCGGCACTGGGACGATGGGGCGCTTGTGGAGCTGTTCACCCAAGCACGCAGGCGCGGCTGTGCCGTTGTGCTGAACGTGTGCATCCCGCCGGAAGGCGGCGTCGAAACCGGCCGTTGCCTGCGCCTGCTGCAACACGTGGACGTCTTCCTTCTGAATGAGGACGAGGCGCGCCTGCTCACGGGGGAAGCTGAGCCGGCCCGCCAGGCGCGTGTCCTCCGGCAATCTGGAACGCCTCTGGCGGTCGTCACGAGCGGCGCGCAGGGCCTGTACGCCGAGGACCGCGAGTGGGCCGTGGAGATGGGGGCCTTCGCCGTGCCGCTGGTAGACCCGTCCGGGTGCGGCGACTGTTTTACCGCAGGACTGATCGCGGGCCTGCTGCGCCGCTGGGACCTGGTGCGGGTGCTCAAGTTTGCCAGCGCCGTCGGAGCCTTGGGCGCCACCGCCCTGGGCTGCACCACCGGCGTTCCGCCGTTCGCGGATGTCGAGCGTTTCCTGGAGCAGAGCCGTGTGAGGACGTCGGTAAGACAGCAGTCTTCCGGG
>JACADW010000335.1 GCA_013388445.1 Acidobacteriota bacterium
CTGATCGCTCGCCTTCCGGAGACCTTCTGTCTTCCGAGCGATATCGCCATGTTTCATACTTCGGCCGGAGAGAGAAACGAGGCCCTCGATAGGCTCGAAAAGGGTTTGGAGATCCACGATCCGGCGTTACCGTACCTCGGATACTCCCTCTTCGACGACCTTCGGCCCCACCCGCGCTTCCAGGACCTGCTGCGGGAGATGCGCCTCCCGGAGGGTGACAAGAAGCGCGAGGGCGGACGATCGTGAAATGTCCCCGCGGTTGTTCCGGCTGTTCAGCTTCTCGGCGGACGGTCCACATCTGATCCGCCGCCCCGACGACGGCGCGACTACCGGCAGATCCGCCCGGCGTCTTGACCCCTTTGCCCCTCTCGTAGACGTGACAGCCCAATGCAGGAGCCCGGCGGGCGATGATCTTACGGACTGTCTCGTATACTACCGGGCGGGTCCACTTCCGCTGCCGGGACACAAGTTCCCACCAGTGGACCGTCAGGGTTGCCGCGAGCTGGAACCGGATCTGCTTGCCGGTCCGGAACATGCCTCCTATGATCCCGGCTCAGCTCCAGATAAGCGAGCGGCAACAATGGCCGGCAGCGTGATCGGAACCTTTGCAGACCTGTTGGTACGGCAGAAAGGCCTCAGAACTTTCCGTCGAGGTGTATCGTCTCACCAGGAGCTTTCCGAGCCGGGAGAGGTACGGTCTCACAGCGGAAATCCGCGAGACGTGTCGCTGTCGAGGATCAGCGTCACCTCGTGCTACTTGCTATCGCGCTCCACCATCAGGTCAAGGCTCTCGCGAAGGCTCTGCAGATCCTCATCGTGCTCGACCTCCTGTTCGAGGATGGTGAGCGCCTCGTTGTATGTCGCCATGTCGTGGTCCTTGGCGGCATCCCTGAGCCCTCTGTACGTCGTGATGGCGCACTGCTCGCCGGCGATGTTTTGATCGAGCGGCACGGCCACGTAGGGATCCTAGGGCGGGTCGTGCTTGCGCGGACCCGCCTTTCCCCAGCCCTCGGACGCGAGGACGGCGGTGCCGCCGGGCTCGATGATCCGGTTCTCGACCAGCCCTACTTCTTGAGCACGGTCTCCTTGTCGATCTTCTTCGTGCAGAAGAACCAGTCGTGGCAGGTAACGTTCGGGTCCTTGCCTTCCATGCGATCCTTGGCCACGCCGCAGGAGCCGGGAGGAAGCACGATCACGTCGTCGCCGGGTCGCCAGTCAGCCGGGGTGGCGCATTGGAAGGCGTCGGCGATCGGCTTCCGCACGGCGAAGGACTCCACGTCGGTCTGCTCCTGCGTCGCGTCCATGCGCCCGGGTGCGAAGGGGACCTTTACGTTAACGCCGGCCTTCTCGCCGGCCTGTTCGACCGCCGCGCATCCGCCGAGCACGATCGGGTCGGCGAGCGAGATCTTCTTCCCGCCGGCGGATGCTGATGCAGGATGTTCGGGTTGAGGTAGTTCGGCCACCAGTCGCGATTCGAGCGGCCGGCATACGTCGCGTTCGGGCGGACTCCATGCATCACGGCGCACTTGCCGGGCTTGCTTCCTTCAACTGGATCACCACGGGTGTCAGCTGCGGTCGGCTTCTTCTCGGTCGTGTCTTGCTCCTCTTTTTTCCTCGCGGGTTCTGGGGATTCTTGTTCTCCGATTGCTCGGCTCGCTTCTTCATGCAACGGCTGCAGACGCCGCGCATCTCGACGTGCGTCCCGACGATGCTGCGCAGCCCACCCACCGACTCCGGGATACGAAGGGCGTTGAGTTCCTCGCTCTCGAAGTCCCACGCCAGCCCGCAGCGCACGCAGACGTAGTGATATGGAGCGCAAGGTTGGCGTCGAAGCGGAGGATCCCGCGTCCCGGCCCGAGCGTCGAGACAAGGCCCAGGTCATGGAGGAGCCAGAACGTACGGTAGAGGGGGTCGAGCGAGATGGTGGGCATTCGAGGCTGCAGTGCTTTCAGGACGGCCTCGGCGCTCGGGTGCTCCAGGCTTGAGGCGACCTCTCGGAAGATCTCGAGCCACTGGTGAGTGATTTTGACGCCAGCCTGCCGGGCGCCGTTTTCGAATCGCTCGACCCTGCGCTCAAATTCGTTCTTGTCTGTTTTCATTCCAAATACTGTGTGAGAGCGATACGCAGATAGTAATACGATAACACCTGCTTCTGATGTCAACCTGCGACGCAGTGTCTATCTAAAATGATGAATCTGCGCGAATAAGTAGAAGTGCCTGCCGCCGCCAGGGCTCCCGCCCACAAAGCACGTGCGACACCGAGGCCCTGTCGATCGGGCTCCTGGAGCAGCGATATGAATTGGTTAACAGTTAACTCCCCTAAAGCCAATAGTGGTTGCGGGGCGCAGTAGGGTATCGGCGGCCAACCCCACCCCAGCTCTGGCCACCGAGGGGGCCACAAGTGCGACCAGGATTGTGTGCTGAGCCGTGTCACTCTGTCTTGGCCCGTGGCCGTCCGCGTTCGTCTTATCAGTCTGGCCCCCGTTTCCCGCGTCCGGTCTTTTTCCTCGACACGCCCAACCTAGTGCGTTAACGTTCAACCTAGTGCGTTAGGAGAGACGGGAGCGGGAGCATGGCTAAGGCAACCCTGCCGAAATACCTGCGGATCAGTGGCGAGATCGTGACGATGATCCGCCGGGGCGAGCTTCCGGCCGGAAGCCGGGCTCCCTCCGAAAACGACATCATTGCGCGCTATGGCGTGAGCAACACCACGGCGCGCAAGGCCCTCGCTGAGATTGAACAGGGGGGCTGGGTCTCACGGATCAAGGGGCGCGGCACCTTCGTGCAGCGCCGGGGCGTCGGCCGAACCGCCGACCGTATTCTCAGCTTCACCAAGAACATGGTGCAGGCGGGGCGGACACCTTCCACACGCCTGCTCCTCGCCCGGGTGCTGGATACAAGTCGATCTCTCGCGATCCAGGGCCGCCGGTACAGGCTTCCCGGGCCCGTGTGCCGGATCGAACGGCTGCGCCTGGCTGACGGCGTGCCCATGATGAAGGAGGTTCGCTACGTCTCGGCCCTGCTGTGTCCCGGCATCGAGAAGAAAGACCTGGAGGGTTCGCTGTACCGGATTTATGAAAACGACTATGGGCTGGAACTGGTGCAGATCGACCAGCGGCTGAGCGCGGTGATGATCGATCGTAAGCGCGAGATGGACCTGTTTGAACTGACCGAGCCGGTGCCCGCCTTTCGGGTCGAGGGCGCCACGTTCGTGGGCAAAGGCGCCCTCCTGGAGATTGAAGAGTCGCTGTACCGAGGCGACCTTTACAGTTTTTCGGTCCAGGCGCGGCGTTGAAGGCAGACACGGCGGGTTCTGTTGTCCGTGTTCGCCGAGTCTGTTCCAAGGCGCGCGGCGGCCGGGGAGAAGGAATGCATAGCACGGAATTTCTGGCGGGTCTCTACCGCACGATGTATACGATCCGTGTGTTCGAAACCCGGTGTGTCAAGCTTTACCGCCAGGGGGCAATCCGGGGTTACCTGCACCCTTACTTCGGGCAGGAGGCGATCGCGGCCGGTGTCTGTGCCGCCCTGCGGCCGCAGGACTACATTGTCAGCACGCATCGGGGGCACGGCCACTGCATCGCGCGGGGCGGGGACCTCAAACGGATGGTCGCCGAAATCACGGGCCGCCAAGCGGGCTGCTGCAAAGGCCGGGGTGGCTCGATGCACATCGCCGATCTCGAGACCGGGAACCTGGGCGCGAACGGTATCGTCGGCGCAGGTGTTCCCATCGGCGTAGGAGCGGCAATGGGCGCTTGGATTCGAGGCGAGGACCGAGTGGCCGCCGTTTTCACAAGTGACGGCGCAGCCAACAACGGCGTATTCGCCGAGGGCCTGAACCTGGCCGCATCGCTCAGACTCCCGTTCATCCTGATCCTCGAGAACAATCAATACGCCGTTTCGACTCCCATCGAACAATCCACGGCCGAACCCGAATTGTTCCGCCGGGGGCTCGGCTACGGGGTTCTTAGCGAGCGCATCGACGGAAACGATGTCCTGGCGGTTTACCGCAAGACGGCCGAGGCGGTCAGAGCGTGCACGCAGGGCAGCGGCCCTGTTTTGATCGAAGCGGTCACTTATCGTCAGGGCGGTCATCACGTCAACGATCCGGGCCAGTACATGCCGAAAGAGCGCCTCGAGTACTACCGCAGCCGCGACCCGCTGCGGATCGCAAAGGAAATCCTTCTGGCCAGGGTGGGTGCAAACGAGGAGGCCCTGGCGCGGATCGAAGCCGAAGTGGACCGCGAGATGGACGAGGCGGTGGATTTCGCGCTCCATAGCCCCGAGCCGTCTGTCGAGGCTTTTCTGGCAGAGGCGGCAGCGTACTGATGGCGACAACTGTCAAGGACTCTTCATCTCCATCGACCCCGCCAGGACAGCGCACGATCCTGTATCGCGAAGCTATCAACGAAGCTCTGCGCGAGGAAATGAGGCGCGATTCCTCGATTTTCCTGATGGGGGAAGGCATCGGCGAGCGAGGCGGCTCCTACAAGGTGACGCTTGACCTTCTCAAGGAATTCGGGCCGAAGCGCGTGATCGACACCCCGATCGCGGAAGCCAGCTTCACGGGGGCCGGCGTTGGCGCTGCCATCACCGGGATGCGCCCGGTCGTCGAAATCCTGTTTATCGACTTCGCCATGCTTGCCATGGACCAGATCATCAACCAGGCGGCCAAGGTGAACTTCATGACCGGCGGGCAGGGCCATGTCCCGCTGGTGGTGCGGACCCAGGGCGGCGCCGGCAACGGCTTGGCGGCTCAGCACTCCCAGAGCCTCGAGGCGCTCTTCTATCACATCCCAGGGCTGAAGGTCGTAACGCCTTCTACGCCATATGACGCCAAGGGGTTGCTTAAGGCCAGCCTGAGGCAGAATGATCCCGTCATCTTCATTGAACACAAGCTCCTGTACATGACGAGGGGGCCTGTTCCAACGGGCGACTATGCGGTGGAGCTGGGGCAGGCCGACGTGAAACGTCCGGGGAACGACGTGACCATCATTGCCTGGTCGGGGATGGTCTCTCGATCGCTGGCGGCCGCCGAGACCCTGGCGCAGGAAGGGATCGACGCCGAGGTCCTCGATCTTCGCACGCTGGTTCCGCTGGACCGCGAGAAGGTCCTCGAATCCGTGCGCAAGACCGACCGCGTCGTGATTGTCCAGGAGGCTGTGCGCCGCGGCGGCGTCGCTTCGGATATCGCCTCCATCATCCAGGCGGAAGCTTTTGACTATCTGGACAGCCCGATCGAGATTGTGGCCGGAAAAAACACGCCGATTCCGTACAACCTGGCGCTGGAATCCGCGTGCGTGCCTCAGACAACCGACATCTTGGCTGCGGCAAAGAGGGCGGTTTACGCGACGTAGAAGGAGAATCGGATGGGCTTCTATTTGCGCAGCAAAGGGGAGCATCCACGAACGGCGGGGGGAAACAGTCATGGGACTGCAAAGCATGAAGCCGATGCTTAAGGCGGCGCGGGAAGGGGGCTATGGAGTAGCCGCCTTCAATATCGTCGACTACAACTCGGCGCGCGCGGTCGTTCTGGCTGCCGGGGAACTGCGCGCGCCCATCATCGTGCAGGTATCGGTCAAGACGGTGCGGTTCTGGGGACCGGCCGCTATCGCGGCTTGGATGCGCGAGCTGTGCGCCGATTCTCCCGTGCCGATCTCACTCCACCTGGATCACTGCAAGGACATTCACGTCATCCGTGATTGTATCGCGGCGGGGTGGACGGACGTGATGATCGACGCCTCGCACAAGCCATTCGAGGAGAACCTCGCGCTGACCAGGGAGGTTGTGGGACTGGCCTCATACGCGGGCGCGGGTGTGGAGGCGGAGTTGGGCCAAATCGGGGGGGTCGAGGAGGAAAAACGCGTGGAAGACGCAGACGCGCATCTCGCCGACCCGGACAAGGCGGCCCTCTTCTGTCGCGACCTGCCGCTTGCAGCCTTCGCCCCGGCGATCGGGACCGCCCACGGCCTGTACAAGGGAGAGCCGAGAATAGCCTTCGATCGTCTCGAGGCCATCGCCAGGCGGACCGGCCTCCCCATCGCGCTGCACGGTGGCACCGGCCTGTCCGACGACGTGTTCCGGAAGTGCATCGCCCTCGGCTGCGCCAAGGTGAACATCTCGACGCAGCTCAAGCATACCTTCATCGACAGCTTCGTGGAGTATCACGCCGCCCACTGTGAATACGAGCCGCTCAAGCCCCTGGGCGCTCAGTTTGAAAGAATGAAGCAAGAGGTGATGGAGAAGATCACCCTTTTTGGCAGCTGCGGCCGCGCTGCAGCGTGCGCCTGAGGCGGAGAGCGATGAAGCCGATTATCACGCCCCAGGTCGGGCAGGACATCCCTGACGCGGTCATCAGCCGGTGGCTGAAGAACGAGAACGACCGCGTTGAGCGGGGAGAGGCGGTTCTGGTCCTCGAATCGGACAAAGCGAGCTTCGAGATCGAGGCGGAGTGCTCGGGCGTTCTCGCGAACGTCCTCCACCAGGGAGGCGACCGTGTCGAGGTTCTTCAGCCGCTGGCCTATATCGCCGAGGCCGAGGAAGCAGTCCAGGAGAGCGCATCCGCTGGTAACGCAGGCATCCTGGCGGCAATTGGGGAGCGGGCGTCACCTTGCCCGCCCGGGACCACGCCGGAAGACCCCGGAAAAACGCCGGCGGACCGGTCGCCGGCGCAACGCCCGCCCTCGCGGCACGCCTCCGCTTCAGCCAGGCATCCGGCTCGTGAGCTCGGAGGCGACCTCTCGCGAGTGCAGGGGACAGGACCCGGCGGGCGGGTCGTCCCCGTCCCCGGCGGCATCGGCGTGCGGGAGATGATGACATTGGAC
>JACADW010000324.1 GCA_013388445.1 Acidobacteriota bacterium
ATCGCGGACCAGGCCCGGACGATCCGCATCCCGGTGCACATGATCGAGACGATCAACAAGCTGATCCGGACCTCGCGGGCGCTGGTGCAGGAGTACGGGCGGGAGCCGACCAGTGAGGAGATCGCGAAGAAGATGGATTTTCCGGTCAGCAAGGTGCGCAAGATCCTGAAGATCGCGCAGGAGCCGATCAGCCTGGAGACCCCGATCGGCGAGGAGGAGGACAGCCACCTCGGGGATTTCATCGAGGACCGCGGCGTTGTTTCGCCGGCCGAGGCGGTGATCAACATCAACCTGAAGGAGCAGACCGAGTCGGTGCTCAAGACACTGACGCCGCGCGAGGAACAGGTGATCAAGATGCGCTTCGGGCTCGGCGACGGAAGCGAGCACACGCTGGAGGAGGTGGGGCAGCGCTTCTCGGTGACGCGCGAGCGCATCCGGCAGATAGAGGCCAAGGCGCTGCGGAAGCTGCGTCATCCGTCGCGCAGCCGCATGCTGCGCACGTTTCTGGAGAATGCCACATTCCGGACCTGATCTCAGTTTGCGGTCGCAAATCGTCAATCTGCATTTTACAATCTGCAATAGACAGTGGGCCCATAGCTCAGTTGGTCAGAGCAGCTGACTCATAATCAGCGGGTCGCAGGTTCGAGTCCTGCTGGGCCCACCAACAGAATCAACAACTTACCGCGCAACTGACCCGCTTTCATCGCTCACCCGTGCGAGACTTGTGTGAGAGTTTCCGTCTTGATATTCGAGGGTAGCGACAGTCTTCTGGTTCATGCGGGGGCTATCAAAGTTACACGGATCATTGTCTGATGCTGCGGTGGATGTCCGGACTTGATTTCATCACGAGGGACGCCTGGATTCCTGGCCAATTCAGCTTCCCGGTGATCCTTCGACTTCAGGGACACGCGCAACTGGCCGGTAGATCATTGGCGACAGACAGGGAGAATGCTACCCCCGGTTTTTGCCCAAGATTGAGGTTTCACGCTTTATCCTGCATCTTGCACCATCCATCCTTCAGCCCTTCTTTACTATCCACCGCATGCCGTCTACTGATTCAAGTACTCCGGCGGCAGCGATTCGACCAAGTAGATGGCCGCCGTGGGGTGATAGAAATCGATGCCGGCGGTGTGTGCAGCGGCTGCGTCCACGCGCAGAATCACCAGGGTGGACGTGTGCCGGGTGAGGTTCGCCGCCGTCAGGTAAATCGGCGGGCGGATGACGGTGATGCGGAAGTCGAGGGACTTATAGGACATCTCGTTCAACGGTCGTCGGAAGGATGGCACAGGTCAGGGAGGCAGGACGGTTCCAAGCTTCAAAGAGCCGCACGGAACAGGCCGTCGCAGGTTTGTATAGAGCGCTCAGTCCTGTGTGTCTTCAATACTCCGTGAGGCTGTAAATTCCAGCATTAGGGTGTGCGCCAGGATGGACCCGTATGATATGAGTTCACGTCCATGATTCCATTTTTCATCGGCGTTTTCACGTTCGTAAAAGCCTTCTTCCGTTCCCGTTACAGCCTCGGCCTCGAGATCCTCGCCCTTCGTCGGCAACTGGGCCTACTCAAGCCAGAACACCCTCGTCCCCGGCTGCGAACCGGGAATCGATCTGACGTTGCTCATGGAACCAACCAGGGCCAGCGGAATCAGTCTCTGCAACGATGGCCGCATGTGGATGAGTCTATCGAGATTTGGCAGAGGGGGATCCAAGCGTGATTAGAGTTCTTGCCTGCGGGGATGTGCATGGGCATTTCCTGCTGGCGCTCGGTGTGGCTGCGCGATGGCAGCAGGAGGCAGCATTCGAGTGGGACGCCGTCCTGTTCGCCGGGGATCTGGGAGCGTTCTACGACGAGCAGGATCTCGACAGTGCTACCCGCCGCCATGCCAGATCGAATCCCTGCGAGCTCGAATTCCTGCGCCTGTGGACGCAAAATCCGCCCTCTCCTCTGGTGGATGCGGTTTTTGCAGACCCGGGCAAAGGAGGCCTCGGCCTTCGCTGCCCGATACTAACCGTGCTCGGCAACCACGAGGGATTCTCTTACATCGCGACCCTGGTGCCCCGGTCCAAGCCACTGGAGGCAGTCGGTGTTTCGGATCTTCCGGCGCTGGACCCGGGTAACCGCATCCGTCTTCTCCCCTCCGGCTGGTCTGTCCGGTTGCCTTCCGGCCTGGTCATTTCCGGACTTGGGGGAATTCAAAAGGGATCCCGGTACGCGGGCTATCTGTCCATGGCGTTCATCGATGATGGCGCAGTAGAGAATTACGTAGCGAATGCGGTCCGGACGGATGTTCTTCTCGCACACGAAGGACCGCCGGCGGCGTTCGCCTCGGGCGGTGCGGAGCTTCTGGAGTGGGCCGCGCGCGAGAATCCTCCGCAAGTCTATGTGCACGGCCATCACGTGGAGAGGGAGGTTCCGTTCATCCTCTTTCCGGACAAGGGAAAGCCGCTGGTCGTTGGGGTAAGGGATGTGGCTTTCAAACGGCGGGACGGGATGCCCGGTTCAGGCTGGGTCGTCATGGAATTCGACGATCCCGGGATCGCACCCAGGATGGTGATGGGTGCTCCGGAGGGAATATTGCGTGAATTCCGGCTTAAGAGGTGGCGTGCTACACGTGGCGGCATCCTGGTACCGCCTGTTCTGTTCCAGACGGCGGCTCGGGCCGGCATTGCACTCGCAGAATGGAGTCTGATACGGCGACAGAAACGATCAGGGCACACAGGCTGATGCGGCCGCATTTCTGGAACTTAGCTCGCTTCGCTCGCCGACCTTGGGGGCATAGGGTTAAAGGGGCAAAGGGCAAAATAGGCTCCGTGCCTCGGGTCGATCTTGCTTTTCAAGCTTCGGATAAGGGAGTCCAACATCCTTTCTACTTCGGAATGCTTGGCCTGGACTGTTTCAGCCGTGTTCCCCTTGATGTAGCCGAGGCGGCCGGCAGGCAGGAGCTGAGTTTCCAGCTCAGCGGAGGACCCGGCGGCGGTGCCGAGAAAGCGGATGTATTCCGCGGTCGTTTCTCGTTTGTGCCTTTCGGCAATATTGCAGGGAATAGAGCGCGACGTCTTGCGGATTTCCGCTGTGAGACCGTACCTCTCCCGGCTCG
>JACADW010000339.1 GCA_013388445.1 Acidobacteriota bacterium
AGCTCGATCTTTCTGTTCTTGAGTTCGTCCAGGAGCGCTTCGTCCGCGCGGTGGGCCCGGAGAATCACCGGCTCGACCTTCAATCCGCACCTTCGGATGATCCGCGCTGCAATCCGTAATATGTCATGAGCGGTCTGTTCAAGGTCGGGTACCTCGGCGTCGAGCGGCGTTGTGTCGGGCAGTTCGATGACGTGCACCAGGAATACCGTCGCGTTGCGGGCTGCCGTGCGACACGCAAGATCCGCCAGCTCGACAGCGTGGTCCTCGCTCCTCAGTCCTATCAAAACGCGCCTCGGCTTTTTCATTACGGGTCCCCTAAATGAAGAATTGGCCCTGCAACTTCATCTGCTTGGGATTCAACTTGATGTACACATCGTATTTCTTCTTTTTCCCTCCAACTGTCGGCTCAAGCCGGGTTCGCAGCGAGATCGACTTATCCTCCGGGCCGAAGAGCGGCTGACCCTCCGGATTGAACCTCGGAAAGAGGAATGCGGGACTCGACCGGTTGGGGCCCGGGCTCAGATACTCCTGAATCGGTATTTGTGTTGATCCACCGGAGGAGAGATAGGTATCCGTGCGAAACTCAGCGAGCGTTGCGCTCAAGAAGTAGTTGTGGATATCGTGCACAACGGAAGATCCCGGGGGGCTCGTTTTATATGTGATCTGAAAGGCGATCTGGTTTCCGGGCGGGGCATTGACGAAGTTCATTGCCTGCTGCAGCACCGAAGGATCGTTCGGCCTCTGGAGGAGCTGCATGCGCGCCATCGCCATGCGGATGGGTTTGGCGGTCAGCAGCCTGAATTCAAAGATGACCTTCATCTCGCCTGGGAAACTATCGGTTCGCTGCGGGAATTGCGCTCCCGACCGATCGTCAGGGATGCTGGATTCGGCAGTCAGGAGCGGCCCGGACCCTTCGCCGAAACTGTTGGAATAGGCCCACGGGGATTTCGTGAGCATCTCCCGGCACTCCCTGTCAGACCACGTTGTGAACTCCTTGTCGTCCCAGAATTTGCCCGCCAGAAGCGGCACTGCGATCAGAACCGGCAGAGATGCGGCGATTTTCAGTTTTCTTGCGTCTATCATGATGACCTTTCCTCCAAGTCAATAAAGTTCTGTGACAGGCTGCGAAGAACGCATGCCCGAGAGAGCTCGCCGATCCCAGATGCTTCGGGTCTAAGGACAGCGCTACGTCTCACTTCAGGGCGGCGCGGACCTCGGTGATCTTTACCCAGTCGACGTACAGGTGCTGCACATCGTACCGGAAATCTCCCGACCACGGCGCCGGCCAGTTGCCGACCCAGAGCTGGGCCGGCGAGCGCGGAACGTTTTTGATCGACGTGAACAGCAACTTGCCGTCGAGAAAGAAGTCCACGCGCGGCCCGCCGTTTGTTCCGTCGTACCAATCCCAGCGGTAGACATGAAACCTGCCGTCATTTTGCGGTCCGCCCAGATCCTGGTGCCGCTCGTTGATTTGAGTTTCGTCAGGAAAGTACGTGTTGAGGCCTGCCCAGCGAGACCAGTCGCGGCCGAAAGCCTTACCGTTGGCCGGCATCTCGATGTCGATCTCGGCGTAATCGCCCTCTCCCTTGTAGTAATTCCAGATACAGGAGCAGCCTCCGGGTTGCGGCAAGTTCTTCATCCGGATTTCGTACCTTCCTCCGCCATAACGTTGCCGGGTCCAGACAAGTCCGCCCACGCGCGTCCCATCGTCGATCCGGCGGTAGCGTCTCGGATCCCCCAGTTCATAGGATCCCGCGGAGACCTCGATACCCTTGACCGGCCCGCTGTAAAGGTCGCCATGCGCCTCCGCGGCGAGCACGGTGATCGTCTTGCCCTCGTCTTCCATCCGCCTCAGGCTCAGGTTTTCGGGTACGACGCCCCGGTTGTCGCGTCCCCAGACGTGGAGTCCCGGCACCCATTTCGTCGTGTCGATCTCAGGGTCGTTGAAATCATCGAAGAACAGGACCTTGCCGGCGGGCGCTCTGGCAGCGCAGAAGAGCATCAGCGGGAGGAGGAGAACTGAGATGAGGGGGGAAGGCTTCATCGTGTGCCACCGGCCCTATTATAACCGCCAGATCCGTCAGATACACGCCGATAAAGGAGGGCACCAATTTCCATGCGAAATCCACCGTGGGCCGGACTGCTGGCTCGGCACAACCGAGTGCTCTGCCGATCCAGCGAACGCCTCAGGTCGCACGTAGGCCGCATCTGGCAAGCGTGGCCATCTGCTGACGGGCCGACAATCGATCCCTCTAATGGCACCGCCGGGCCGGCGGCGCCCGCCTGCTATGCGCGGCCAAGAGAGGCCAGGTTGAAGATCTGCCGATCTTGGGGCTCTGCCGGGCCGCCGGAGCCCATGTGGTCACCGGGCCCTGCTCGCGGCCGATGAGCCGGATATCCCGTGTTCCCGTCAGCTCTATACTCGGACTATGGTATGCCGCTCGGCTGCTTCGCGAGCTTTCAGGACAATCTCATTGACGCGGAAGATCTCTTCCAGGGAGATCAGGTGCCTCTTGCCCTTATAGACCGATTCAAGGAAGTCGGCGAACAGGAATCCCGCAGCAGGCAGGTCGCGGATCTGCTCAGGAGGCTTCTGCCCCGTGATCAGCCAGAGCCCGTTCGCTTCCTGGGCTTCCACAACACCTTTGGTCCCGGCCAGGCGGAGGCGGTCGTCGCCGTGGGTTGGCGCCTTTGCGGGCCGGAGGTAGTCGAGCCGGACCGTGGCGGTGCCCTGATTGTCCAGCTTGAAGATGACGGCGGCGTTGTTCTCCATCTCGCCGTAAGCGGGAAAACCCACGTTCGACTGGAATGCCGAGGCTTCGACGAACTCGCGTCCGCTTGTCCACAGCATCAGGTCCACCATGTGGATGCCGATGTAAGGGATGATGCCCCCGAATGTGGCGCGTTTCTTCATCCAGTCCGGCCGCTCGCCCAGCTTGTAGGATTTCTGCGCGGCCATGCAGACCACCTCCCCTATTTCGCCGTTCTGCACGATGGCACGCATGCGCTGGTAAACGGGGGAGAAGCGCATGGGAAGCAGGATCGTCAGGCGGACGCCGTTGGCCGCGATGCTGCGGCGGGTCGCCTCAAGCTCTTCCAGATCCATCGCGAGCGGTTTCTCAGCAACGATTGCGAGCCTGCGGTCCGCACACTCCTGGACAATCCTGGCCCGCGTGTGGTTCTGGCCGCAGACGGCGACGATATCCAGTGCTTCCTTGTCAAGCATCTGACGGTAATCCTCGTATGGGGTTGCCTCGCTCAACAGCCTGTTTGCAGAGGCCCTCTTGCTCAGCGCCGGGTTCTGTTCCGCGACGGCGACGAGCTTGACCTGAGGATTGGCCGACGCGACTTCCAAGATCTCTGAATAGTGCCCTTCAAAACCGATGATCGCAACCCTGACGTCCCGCGGCAGCCGGAGCGACGGCTGCGGCGCATAGGAAAGCGCGGCCGGCGACACGGCCGCTGCCGCGGCGGCCACCCTGATGAATTCTCTCCTGCTCGCTCGATCCATGATGATCCTCCTGGAGAGTGCGTGGCCGCACCCCCCGCAGGCTTCTATGTTACTTGATTAGTGATGGTTCAGGGTATTAACCTTCCTGGGCGTACCTGTTGGTCACTGTTCGATTCGTCCGGAGGTCCGTATGCGCTGCAGAAACGTCTGGCTCGCTTTCGTGTTCGCCGTCTTCGCTCTCCTGGTTTTTCGGTGCGGTCCGGCTGCCGATCCTCGGCTCAAGCAGGCACTGCGGAAGCCGGAGCAGAATGGGTGGATCTTCGTGCATCTGGAAGGCAATCCCTCCGAAATCGGTTTCCAGCACGGCTATCTCCTGGCGCCGGAAATCGCGGACGCACAGAAGGTCATCGCTCTGGAACTGACACATGACACCCAGCGCGACTGGGCGTTCTTCCGCACCACCGCCCAAGAGGTCCTCTGGCCGCAGATCGAGCAGGAATACCGGGACGAGCTCAACGGGATTGTCGAGGGCCTTCGAGCGAAAGGCGTGAACCTCGACATCTGGGACGTCGTCGCCTTCAACGCCTGGCTGGAGCTGCCGGGATACAGCAACTGGCTGAAGAAGCAGAGCCCGTCGACAGACAGCGCCCGGGCTGCTCCGGTGGCCGAGCGGTGCAGCGCCTTCGTCGCCGCCGGGAGTTACACCAAGGATGGTGGTATCGTCATCGGGCACAACGCCTGGACCAATTACCTGGACGGCGAGCGTTGGAACATCATTTTCGACATCGTGCCTGCGAAAGGACACCGCATCCTGATGGACGGTTTCCCGGGTCTGATCCACAGTGCCGACGACTTCGGTATCAACGCCGCCGGCATCATGATCACCGAGACCACCATCACCGGATTTTCGGGGTGGGATCCCAACGGCGTCGCGGAGTTTGTGCGCGCCCGGAAGGCCATGCAATATTCGTCTTCAATCGACGATTTTGCCCGCATCATGAGCGAGCGGAACAATGGCGGCTATGCCAACAACTGGCTCGTCGGCGACCGCAAGAGCGGTGAAATCGCGAGCCTGGAGCTGGGACTGAAGAACGTCAACCTTCGGCGCACCAAGGACGGCTACTTCGGCGGCGCCAACTTCCCAGTGGACGAAAAATTGACCCGGGAAGAGACCGACTTCAATCCGAACGATCCCGGTATCAGCGCCAACGCGCGCCGCCTCAGGTGGGAGCAGCTGATGGCGGAATACAAGGGAAAGATCGATGTCGAGGCTGGGAAGCGGTTCCTCTCGGACCACTACGATACTTACGAACAGAAGGCGCAGCCCAACGAGCGCACGCTCTGCGGCCACGTCGATCTTTCTCCGCGCGGCATGAAGCCGTGGCAGCAGGAATACGGGCCGGCCGGAGCGGTTCAGGCCAAGGTCACCGACTCGGCGATGGCGGGGCGGATGGCTCTCGTGGCGGCCATGGGACACTCCTGCGGCATTGACTTCAAGGCCGCGGAACACCTGGCCAATCATCCACAGTTCTCCTGGCAGAAGGAATTCCTGCGCGACCTGAACTCGCACCCGTGGACTGAGTTCACGGCCCAGCGGTGAAGCCGGCAAGCCCCGGCGCGTGAGCGATTGTTGCGAGGGCAGGGCGGCAATCGTGCAGGAGCGTCCGAGCAGGTGCAGGCGGCCCCATGGCGCAGAGGGCAGATGCTCAGCCTGGCCGCCTCATCCTGCCCTTGGCAACCGGCGCTGGAAACCGTGCGGCGGACGGCTCGTCCGTCAGGAACAAACGTGGCTGCGGGACCGGCGCTTCCCGCTGTGCCGGATGACTGGACACCGCCATTAGTCCGCGGTTCGCGGCGATGGACGGCCCGAGCCCGATTGGCTCTCGCATCCTGCCTTGCCCATTCCTGCGCACTTGTGTATCGGCGTGCCGGGTTGGGTCCATGAGCGACTGCTCCGTGAGAGGTTCTGACAAGGGACTTCTCGGGTCTTCAGGATGGGCGTCTGAGTTCAGTGATCCGATCCCGCCGACCGGGTCTCAGACCGAAGGTTCCGCATCAAGGCTCATCAACCGCCCCGCTCGTCCTTCGAACCGGGTGAGATGTTTGAGCCCCGCCTCCTTGGCCGCCGCGAGCGCGACATCGAGTCCCGCCCCGACATGCTGAGGGTGATGAGAATCCGAGCCGAGTGTGAGGTGCTTGCCGCCCATCTCGGCGTACCAGTGGAGAATAGGAGGGCCGGGATTCAGCACTGCCGCGCTCCGTCTCAGGGATCCCGTATTGATTTCGATCGCGATTTGTCGTTCGATGCAATTGCGCAGGATGGGACGGATCAAGCTCTCGAAGTTGCTCGGGTCATAACTGCCGTGGTACTGGAAGCCGGCGCGGATCGGTATGTCGAAATGAGCGAGGATGTCGAACTCTCCCACGCGCGTCACCTGTTCCAGTTCCTCAAAGTACATCCTGAAGGCCGCTTCCTGGGTGCGTACGAAATATCCAGGAAAGAAAACGTTCTCTCTGCCGACCCAGTGGAGCGATCCGAGGATGTAATCAAAAGGGTACCGGGTTGAAATATCCCTGACCGCATCGGCAAAGAGGTGCGGCTCTCCGGCCTCGATCCCGGCGCGGATGGTCAATCGCCCCGCATACCGGGCACGACAAGCCTCCAGCTCCCCCGCCCAGCGGTCCAGATCCAGCCAGTCGCGCTGGTTCTCGTCGGGGTGGAGGTCATAATGTTCAGCAAAACCGATCTCCGGGATGCCTCTCGCAACCGCAACTTCGCACATCTCCTCCATGGAAGCGCTGCTGTCGGCCGAAAAACGCGTATGTATGTGATAATCGTGCGGGATCATAAACGATTTGACCGGTTGCCTCAGCCCCTGGCGGCCTGCTGGCACAGCAGTCCACGGCGGCCGGTGCCGCGTTTCAGCCATCCCGCATGCGGGGACGTGGCAATAGGTCCCGATTGCCAGGCGGGACCATCAGTTGCCGGGCTGAAGGTTCGTTATAGGCTCCGTCGGGTACCCCCCCCCGCCCCCCTGTGAGTGCCACCTGTGGCATCACTTCAAGGGACCTGCAAGCTATAGCGGTGCAGGTGACGCGTGTGGAGCTGGAAAGCCTGGTAAAGGGGTTCCCGCCCGTACCTCACGTCGGGGGTGTAGTGGAAGCTCCAGGATTCGTTACTGAGCATGAGCGGGATCCTGGTCCCTGACGGTGCGCCGGGCGTGAGGCGGACTAGGCTGCTCCTCTCCCGGGCGCCCGTCCACTCGCGTTGCTTTTCCTCCTCGATATCGGCGATTTCTGTGAGCCAGGCCGAATCGCAATAGACCTTGGCACGGTGCCAGGTGTTCTTGTCGAACGGATCCATACCCTGGGTCATTTTGACCCAGATGGTGGCTTCCTCCCCGGGTTCCAGGATGCCGTTGCCTTTCCCCTTACCCTCCGTCACTTTACGGTCGATGATCGTGCCGCCTCCCCGGTTGCCCAGCTGCCTGAAGACCTTGAACGTGACGCTTCTCCCGTCCAGTATCTCCACGGCCGCCGGTTCGGGCACGATCTCGGGAGCGATCCAGACGTCGAAAACCCTGGCGATCTCGTACCACCCGTCGTAGACCAGGCGCACCCGCAGCCGGGCCGGCGAGTAGTAGCCGGCACCGGAGGTGAACCGTGCCTTGAAGTTCTCGGAGAGATCCGCGGTCTCGCCGCTCTCGAGCTTGGCGATATCATGCGAGTCCGCGAGCAGCTTGACCGTCGGGTAGTCGCTTGCGACTTCCACGCGCACTTTTTCCATTGCGGTGCCGCGCGGGTTGTAGATCCGGACGGGCAGCCTGACGTCCTGCGCGGGAGGAATTCTCAGAACATCCCTGCTTGTGGTGGGGAGCAGGACCGGCGGCTGGGAGCCGGTGCCGGGCCCGATGAAGCTGATCTGGTGGCCGCGCCCATCTACCGAAAGGGCGATCCGGCCTTCCGCGTCGGCGGTTGCCTCACTCCGCGAAACCTTGCTCGTTTCCAAATCGAGGTCCTGGATCGTGTATCGAGCGTTGGCCTTGTAGAGCGGGGCGGTGACAATCCTCACGTTGCGTCCGCCGACCGGCGGCCCGTCCGGCGCCCAGCGGCGCGTGGTGATTCTCAGACCTCCCTGCGTCACGTCGGCCAGATAAGTGAGCCCGGGCTCGCTGCCCGGCGCCTCGACCCTGTATCCCCAGACCTCGAAGCTGCCGTAGGCGTTCGCGTGGCTCCACTCTTCGGGCACGCTGTTCAGCGTGGGGTTGGCGAACGCCCGCATGTGAAACGCGAACGTCTCGCCGATCGAGGTGGCCCAGTGCCTGTGGTACTCATCCTGGCGGAATTCGAAGTCCACCCCCTCGGCCTGGGCGTAAGCCTCGCGCGTCTCCTCGTGGTACTGGCTGATGTAGTCGCCGCTCGCGCGGATCAGCCGGACCATGCTGCGTGAGTGGTTGGCGGTATGGTCCTTGGGACGCCACAGCACCCGGCGTCCCTTGTCCCCGACGTAGAACTCCGGTCCCGGGTTGAAGGACGAGACGCTTCCGATCAGGTCCGGGAATCTCGCGCTCAGATACAGGCTCATGAAGCCGCCCATGCTCAGCCCCGACGTGGCCCGGTGGCGCCGGTCGGTGAGGGTGCGGTACGTGCCGTCGACGTGCCGCACCAGTTCGCGAAAGTAGAGGCCGAAGTCCATGTCGCCGCCCCCCGCATCCACGTCCCAGGGACGGCCGCCGTAAAACCCCGCGTAATCCCTCGCGACGTATCCGTCGACCGAAACGACAATCACGTCGTTTCCGGCCACGAAATCCATGATCTTCGGGACCGTGTCGGCGCCGTCGTCGTAGCGCTCGAGGGTGTAGCGGTCGCTGTGTCCATGAAAGTAATAGATGACAGGATAGGCCTTCGCGCCGGCCTCGTAGCCCGGCGGCAGGAAAATCCGGTAGTTCCGCATCTCTCCGAAAACCTCGGAAAAGTGCGATCGATCGTAAAACCCCTGCCTGGCCAGGGACGGCAGGGCAGTCGCGAACAGGAAAACCCACAGACCCAACTTCATCCGGTCTCTCCCGAAAGGCTGAATCGCAAGTTGAGAAGGCTCGCGGAAACGCCGTTCAGCCGGCCGGAGCGCGCGGTCTCGGGCGCCGGTCACCGCCGCTGCAGCACGGTACCGCATCGCCCGCGGGGTCGGCCGGGTCGAACAGGGACGGCGGCGCGCTATTTCTTGACCGCGAGCAGCTCCACCTCGAAATTGAGCGTCGAGTCGGGGGGGATGATCCCGGGGTAGCCTCTCGATCCGTATCCGAGCTGGGGAGGGATGATGAGTTCGCGCTTGCCGCCGACCTTCATTCCCTTGACGCCCTCATCCCAACCCTTGATGACCTGGCCTGCGCCCAGCTTGAAAGGGAAGGGCCTCCCGCGATCGACGGAGCTGTCGAACTTCTTTGTCCGCTTGCCGTTCTCGTAGAGCCAGCCCGTATAGTGCATCTGGCAGGTGGCCCCGTCGACCGCCTCGTCTCCGGTGCCCACCACATGGTCGATGTACTTCAGACCGGACGGTGTCGTCACTGGCTTTTCCTCCCCAAACCCGGGTGCCGCTGCCAGCAAACCGAGTGCCACGATTGCGAAAAGCAGCTTCTTCATTGCAGGTTCTCCCTCGTCGTTCCGATAACTCAAATTCTCGATTTGCCGGGAACTGGAAGCCGGGGCTTCGCATCCTGCGATTCCCCGGCTCACCCGCGGACACGACATTCTGCACTGCGCGGGGTATCCGGACTCAGCAACCCAAACCTGGAGTCCCGGCCTCACTGAGCAACGGTGCTTGAGAAGATCGATCTCACAACCGTCGTGTGAGAATCTATCAGACTCTTTGCGCGATTGCACCCTCGGACCGGTCGTCGGGGGTGGCACGCCAGTGGATGGACCAGCGCCTTGTTCCTCTCGATAAGCAGCGAGAGCGTACACGGATCGCGTCAGGAACGGGACCGACTGCGGTGTTCGCGGCCCGGTGCCCTTCTTGGACGGGCGCACTGTATTCCCTGGCACTGAGGAGCCGGGCTCGGCACCTTGCGGGGTGGAAAAAGCCGGGGCCTGGAACCGGCCGGCTCCAGGCCCCGTTGCATCGTTCCGACTCTAAGACGGTTACTCCCCGTCAAGGCCTCCCGCCCAGCAACTGCTGGACTTCATAGCTGCTGACCTCGCGCATGGTCTCCGAGGGGTGCCGTGGATTCTGCCCTTCGAAATTCACATATCCGTAATCCCTGCCCTCATAATAGGCGCCGGTCTGCGTGTCCTTTGTTCCCCAGGTGTCGGTGGCGTAGATCTTGCCCCCCTCCAGTTCCGAGACCCAGTAGCTGTGACCGCGCCGGTAATCGTCCCACCTGGCGTCGCTGGCGTCCTTCCTCGCCTGCCGCTGTTCCCAGGCCAGCTGGTTGTCGCGCCTTGCGTCGTTCAGAGACTGCATCGCCTGCGCCGTCTTCGCCTGCAGCCGCCTGAGATTGGCGAGGCCGGACTGGATGTAGTTGCGGACGTAAGCCTGATTGATCTGGAATGACGCCCCTACCTGCTCGAGCAGGGGTGCCCAGCGCGGAAACTCATCCTGTGGCCCCCAGAACCCGGCCAGGATCGTGTGCCACATCCCCGAAATTCCCTGCGGAGCGGTGTTGATCACTTTGAACACGCCCAGGCAGGCAGCCCCTTCCGGCGATGTCCAGGCGACTTCCATATCTTCGGCCTGGCACCGGCCAAAGCACTGCTGCAAGCTTTCAGGGTCCTGCTGGGACGCGAGCACCCTCACGTTGCGGTTCCCCAGCTTGGTGAAGACGACCGGCAGTATCTGGGCCGGCGGCAAATAGGGGGCTTGAATGACTCCCTGGGCGATGTTGTCGTAACCCACGCCGTGCGGCAGCACGCCGATGGAGGTGAAGGCGAATCCCGCGCGGCCACCTTGCGCTCCTGCCAGCACCTTCCCGCCTCCGGCCGAAAAGAGCCAGTCGGCCGGCACACTGATGCTCAGGGAGCCGTCGGGAGCCTGGCGCCGAACCAGCTGAGCCTGGATGGGCCTGGTATCGGCCCGGAAGGGCTGATCCGGACCAGCCGGTTCATTGTTCACGAAGCGCAGATTGGCAAGGATATTGACGAGCAGCGCGCGCCTTGCCGAGATCGCGGCCTCCGGGGCGCAATACCCCTGGATGGAAAGGTGGTTCGCGGTCGCATCGAAGTAATAGCGCCCCTGAACCGGGGTTCCCCCCTGGCGGTACTTGACCATCGCAACGGCCTTGGATCGGTCGCTGGAAACAAAGACCCCCGAGAATGCCAGATCCGGGTGTTTCGCCTTCAGGTCCCTGCCGAATTCCGCCAAGAGCCTCAGCGCATCCGCCCTGCCGGTGGGGTTCGCCGCGCTGTAGACCTCGGCGAGGGACAACCCCGAAAGATCGGATACAGCAATGTTTACGGAGTCCTTGCCTTTCTGTTCCTGCACCTTCCAATCCTCCGGCTTGTAGAGCACATAGGAGGAATCCGGAGCAACGTATTTCTTCATTTCATTGTTCGGGTAGGAAACCGATTTGGCCGGGCTGCACGTTACCGTCAGCGGGGCAACCAGTACAACTGAAAGAGCGATCCATCTCGATCTGAACATGGCGACCTCCTCCCCTTCCTCGGTGCCGGTTTTATTTGCCGGCTCACCTGATGACGCGACAAAACCCCCCGAAATCCACCGTCGCCCCTCAAAAAAACTCACAGCGCGGGAAATCCCGAAGGTCATGAGAACCTCGAGACCTCATTCCGGGAGGTTCTTCGCCCCGGAGGGCGTGAGCTGCTGACGGTAGGCCGCCGCCTCTTCGCGTCTTCCGGATCGTTCATAGAACCGGATCACGCGCTCGAGGGATTCGCGTGTGCGGGGGTGGGATGCTCCCAGGATCCTCTGCAGCCTCTGATAGCTTGCAATCAGCATTGGTTCTGCCTCGGCGTGCCGGCCCATCCGTCCCAGGCAGTCGCCGAGCACGCTCTCCGAGTTGGCGAGCAGCCAGTGGTTCGGGGGCAGGGCTTTCCGCCGCAAGTCGAGGCTGTCGCGCAAGAGAGGCAGCGCCTCCGCCGTCTTACCCTGCTCGAGGAGGCTCCGTCCCAGGACGTGCAGTGCTCCGGCCACCATGGGGTGACCGTCGGGGAGCGCCCGCCCCCTGAGGGCCAGCACCTCGTTGGACAGCCGGGCCGCCTCCTGGTAGTTCTGCTGGTCGAACATCATATAAGCGAAGCTGTATAGGGTGTATGCGACGTCCGGGTGTTCGTTCCCCAGAAGCTTGCGGCGCAGCGCCAGCGCTTCCCGGAAGAGGTTTTCCGCCGCCGCATAGTCTCTGAGGGCCTCCTTCACGCCGGCCAGGTTGCTCAGCGTCACCGCGACGTCCGGGTGCTCCGGTCCGTTCAGACTTCGGATGATCCCCAGAGCCTGCTCATGGAGCCGCTCCGCTTCCCGATAGTCCCCTCTGGTTCCCAGCACGACGGCCAGGTCGTTGAGACTCTCGGCGACATCGGCGTGCCGCTCTCCCAGGAGCTTGCGTCGCATGGCCAGGGACTCGCGGTGGAGTTGTTCCGCGCCCGCCATGTCGCCCTTGCGCAACAGGAGCTCCGCCAGGGTGTTCAACCCTGCCGCGAGCTCCACGCTCTCGGGCCCGCCGGCCTGTCGGGCCGTTGCCAGGGCCTCCCGGCACAGCGGCTCGGCGGCGGCAGCATCCCCCTTCGCCGAGAGCAGGAGAGACAGGTTTCTCAGGCTCGCCGCTGTGGCGATGTGATCCGGCCCCACCGTGGCACGCCGTATATCGAGCGCCCGGCGCAAATGCGGCTCGGCGGCATCATAGAGCCCGAGGCTCAGGTAGGTCAGGCCGATCGATGTCCGCACCGCAGCCTCGATCTCGGGCTGGCCTGCCAGTTCGCGGTCGACCCGTTTGGCAGCCTCGTCCAGGACCTCGGCGACGGTGACATTTTTCCCTCCCGCCCGCGGGTCGGCCGAGGTCAGCATCCCCTGTAGGAAGCTCGTCACTTGCTCGGCCTTGCGCGCCTCGATCCGGGCCCGGTCACGCTCCGATGCTGCGATGCGCGCCTGCCGGACCGTGGCCACCACTCCCGCGACTGCGGCCAGGAGAACCAGGCACGCGGCGACCACCCCCGTGCGATGCCGCCTCACGAACTTAGCCGCGCGGTACCCGATGGTGTTCGGTCGCGCGGCGACCGGCAGGCCTTCGAGATGCCGGCGTACGTCGGCGGCGAACTGCTCGACGGAGCCGTAGCGGCGCTCGCTTTCCTTCCGCAGCGCTGTCAGGACGATGTTGTCGAGGTCTCCGGTCAGCTTGCGCCGCAAGGCCTCGGGCGAGCTGCGGCGGTCCGCTCCAATAGACTCATGCCCGGCATCCAGAGAGCTGCCCGCTCCTTCCTTCTTCCAGGTGCCGCGCACCACGGCGCTCGGCTTCTCCGGTTCCACCTCGCACACCACCTTCACGAGTGCCGCCGGACTGAGTCCGGCCAGCGCATACGGGTGTCGCCCCGTCAGCAAACGGTAGAGGAGCACGCCGAGGGAATAGACATCGCTCCTCGTCGTCATGGGCTCGCCGCGGATCTGTTCAGGGCTCGCATAATCCGGGGTCAACATCATTCCTGTCGAAGTCAGGCCCGGCAAGGTTGCAGCCGAAGGCTCCGTCTCGAGCAGTTTGGCGATTCCGAAGTCCAGGAGCTTGGGGGTCCTGTCGGGTGTGACAAGAATGTTGCTGTTCTTGATGTCCCGGTGGATGACCAGGCTCTGATGGGCGTATTGGACCGCGGAGCAGACATCGAGAAAGAGCCTGAGTCTCTGGGCGACCGTCAACCGGTGACGG
>JACADW010000067.1 GCA_013388445.1 Acidobacteriota bacterium
AGGCGGATTATTCTGATGGGATCGGTGGCCGGCGGAGGCGATCCCGCGGCGATCGCGGCATCCCTGGACGAGCGGATCACCGCTGCGGTCCCGTTCAACTTCGGAGGGCCTCAGCCCGAGACCCCGTACCCGCTCCCCCCTGATGCCGAAAATGCCTTCGAATACGCCGATAGCGGTAGCTGGGAATCGACGCGCAACTTGCGGCTTTCCTGCCGTGACGGCTTTCTCCCCTGGGTCATCGTCGGGAGTATTGCTCCCCGCTACCTCATCTACGCCCACGAGTTCAGCTGGGACCGGGAGCACGATCCCGTCTGGAGGCGGCTCCGCAGAATCTATGCGGGCTTTTATGGCCTGCCTGATTCCCTCGACTACACGACGGGCTTCGGCGTCCTGCAGGGCAGGCCGCCGCAGGCTTCGCACTGCAACAACATCGGCGCGACTCACCGGGAGCGCATCCACGCGGCCTTGAAACGCTGGTTCCAGATCCCCTCCGGCCCATCGGAGGAGTATCAGAAGCGCCTTCCACCGGAAGACTTGATCTGTCTCGGGGATGAGTTGATCCGCGAACTCAAACCGCAGAACTTGCATACATTGATTTGCCGGTTGGGCCATGAGCGAGCCCTCCTGAGCCGCGCCGAATTGGGCCGCCTCAAAGCGGAGCAGCGTCTCGGGCGTCTCCAGGCAAAATGGGAATCCGTATTGGGCCCCGTTCAACCCGGTCCACCGCGTACCCTGAGCGCGCGCAGGCACGCCGATGGACCTGACGGTTTCGACACCGAGCAGATCGCTCTCGAGACGGAACCGGGAATCACGATTCCGCTGCTGATCCTGAAATCCAGCCGGCTCAAGACGCCGAGGCCTGTTGTCCTCGCGTTGGGCCAAGCCGGCAAGGCCGGCTTTCTGCTGGAGCGATCCGGGGTCATCGCGGGACTCCTGCGGGGCGGTGCGGCCGTCTGCCTCCCCGACCTGCGAGGCACGGGGGAAACGAGTTCAGGGGCGGGCCGTGGCCGCGAAAGCGCGGACGCGGCCATCTCGTCCACGGCGCTCATGCTGGGTGAAACCCTCGTTGGAGCCCGTCTGCGGGATGTGCGCGGCCTGCTCCGCTACCTTCGCACCCGTTCCGATCTGGATGCACGTCGGATCGCCGTCTGGGGCGACTCGCTCGCTGCCGCCAATGCTCCCGATCGGGATCTGAGAATTCCATACGGAATACAGGGGGCTCCCTCGATATCCGAACCGCTGGGTGGCTTGCTGGGTTTGCTGACCGCTGTCTATGAGATGGATGTCCGCGCGGTGTACGCACGCGGCGGCCTGATAGGCTTCGCATCCGTCCTGCAAGACCAGTTCTGTTATCTCCCGCACGACGTGGTGATCCCGGGGGTGCTGAATACGGGCGACCTTTGCGACCTGGCCGCCGCCCTGGCGCCGCGGATGGTAAGGCTGGAAGGGCTGGTCGACGGTCTCAATCGCCGTGCCCCGCGGAACGCCGTCGAATCCGAATACAAGGCGGCGCGCCGGGCTTACACGCAAGCCCACGCTTCGGCCAACTTCGTCCTGGGAGACCCGGCCGACGACTCCGCTGCAGCCCAATGGTTGTTGAAGAGCTTGTCGGGAAGCGAGCGCGTACGTTGAGGAGAGACCCAATAACTCAAAGGCTCAAAGACACTGAGACTCGAAGGCTGGCTTTCGCTGCCATCAGGCCGTCGACTCCTGTGAGGTGAATCGAATGCGTCCACTTGCCATCTTCGTTCTTCTGCTCGTGCTTAGCCTCAATGCGACTTTTGCCTCCAATCCGGCCCGTGCGCAGAAGATCCAAGCGCCGGAGGTCAACAAGACCATCGTTTCCGACGGGATGATCCTGTTGAATGGCCGGCCCTTCCCTATGGTGCTGGACGCCGGGACCGACTGCTTCACCCCCCAGGACTACGACATTGTGATGGGCAGCAAGGACGCCTACGGCGCCAACACCTGGTGGCTCCAGTTCACCATGCGCGCCATGACGTCGCAGACCGAGGGTGATTTCACGGGCCTCGAGCGGGGGTTGGACTTTTTCGAAAAGACCGGGATGAAGGTCAACCTCTATCTCCGCGCCGAATACCGGGACGTCCCCGACTGGTTTTTCGAGAAATATCACGACTACCGGATGCTGGATCCCGCCGGGAAACCGGTGGGCAGCCAGATCTGCCTCCAGCACGAAGGCTTCCGCCGTCTGGTGGATCAATACCTCCGCAGGGCTGTGCGCACAGCCCGGGCTAAACCCAGCCTGCTCATGTATTCGATCTATGACGAGTTCTGCATCCGGGGATGGGGCTGCTTCTGCCCACGCTGCGTCGAGAAGTACCGTGTATACCTCCGGTCACAGTACGGGAGCCTTCAGAAGCTCAACGAAGCCTGGAAGTCCGGCTATCGATCCTGGGATGAGATCGACGCGCCGCGCACGCAGTCCTTCGACCCGAACTACGGTGACTGGCAGCGCTATCGCCTGAAGGTGCTTCATGATTTCGGCCTGCTTTACTACCGTGCGGTCAAGGAGGAGGATCCCGACCACCTGGTCTGGATCGACATCAACATGGACCTCTACGGCTACACCTGGCAGCGCCTTTGTGTCTGGTGGAAGCTGACCGCGATCTTCGACGCTTTCAATCTGGGACCCGACTCGATAGCCGACGGCGGCGCCGTCCGGACCGCCATGAACCGCGCCGTTCGGGATCATTACGCCAAGGGAGCCACATGGCACCTGGGAATCTCCGGCGCCGATTTCACGGGGCGCCCGGAAATGTATTCGCTGCTCTTCGAATCCAACCACGGCGGCGTGGTCTGGTGGTACTCCTTCTGGGACACCCTCAGGTGGGAGCAGGCCTGGGGTGTGGGCAGCGAAACGGAAACGACGCTGCAGGCCAACTGGTTCTCCGCACGAGAGCTGAACCATCTCGTGCAATACCTGGACGATCTGTACACCGATACGAGGCCCGCGCGCGGAAAGGTGGCCGTCTTCGTCAGCGGCCTGACGGACATGATGCGCAGTCTGACGGCGCATCAGACACTTCAGACGGAAGACGCCCTCAACATGGGCGGCCTCTGCCAGATATTACGGGACCTGAATATCACTTATGAGG
>JACADW010000343.1 GCA_013388445.1 Acidobacteriota bacterium
ATCCGCGAACTCAACCCGATGGAGGGGCGGCTGTTCGGAAACGGACCGAGGCTGGTTTTCGCACTGAAAAGTTAAACTCGAACCGCCTCTTTCGGCTTCACCATTAACCGAGTTCTGAGGCTGTCTCTTGCCAGGAACCTCCCCCGCTCCCCCCCGAAACGCCGCTCGAACTGAGGCAGGTCGTTTCCCGCTGCCTGCGCAAGAATCCGGCTGAGCGCTTCCAGACCGCTGCGGACCTGAAGCGGGCGCTGGAACAGGCCAGGCATTCTCTGGAAACAGCCGCCGAGCGTCCCTCGGTAGCGGTGCTGCCCTTTGCCAACCTCAGCGCAGACAAGGAAAACGAATATTTCAGCGACGGCCTGGCGGAGGATATCATCGACGCATTGACGCGGGTGCCCGGGTTGCGGGTGGCCGCGCGCACCTCTGCGTTCGCCTTCCGCGGCAAGGAAACCGACATCGGTGAAATCGGCGCCAGGCTCAAGGTCGCGACCATCCTCGAAGGGAGCGTGCGCCGGGCGGGGAACCGCGTGCGGATCACGGCACAGCTCGTGAACGCCGCCGACGGCTACCATCTCTGGAGCCAACGCTTCGACCGCGAGATGAGCGACGTGTTCGCCATCCAGGACGAGATCTCACAGGCCATTGTGGAAAAACTGCGGGTGCAGCTCGCTCCTGAGAATCGCCCGGCGGCCCGCCGCACGGAAAACCTGGACGCCTATCACCTCTTTCTCAAGGGACGGCACTGCCTGTACAAGGGCATACCCTCGGAGACCGCCAAGGCCAAGGGATTCTTTGAGCAGGCGGCGTTGCTGGATCCGAACTACGCGCTTCCCCATCTTGGGATCAGCGAGTACTACTGGCTATGCACTTATTGGACCTATATGCATTCGCTGGAAGGGCTGCCGAAAGCAAAGGCGGCCGCCGAAGAGGCTCTGCGCTGCGATCCCAGTCTGGCGGAGGCCCATGCGATGCTCGCGACGCTGAGGGGTTGCTTCGATCTGGAGTGGGAGGCTGCAGAACAGGGATTCCTGCGTGCCCGGGAACTCGATCCTACATCGGTCACGGTCCGCGACCGGCATGCTACCTACTACCTGCGACCTCTGGGCCGCCTCGAGGAGGCGATCGCCGAGCTCGAGCGCGCGTTGGAACTGGACCCGCTCTCCCTGTTTCTCCATTACCATCTGCAGTACCTGCTCCATCTGAGCCGCCAGTACGATCGGGCGGTGAGCGTGGCGGGAAGCGCACTGGCGCTCGATCCCGATTATTTTCCGGTTCTGTGGGTCCTGGGGGTCACTCATGCAATCTGCGGGAGGTATGAAGAAGCCCTGGCACTGTGCCGCAAGGCGACCGAGCTGTCGGGGCGCAGTCCGATGCTGACGGCCGCAATGGCCACGGTGCTGGCGCTCATGGGCCGCAAGGACGAAGCGGAGTCGATCATGGAGGAACTGCACAGGTTGTCCCTGGTAAAGCCCGTGCCGGCATTCTGCTTCGTCTGGATTTACATCGGCATGGGCGACGCGGAGAATGCCCTCAAATGGATTGAGCGCGGCATCGAAGAACGTCATCCCGTTCTTGTGCTGCAAATAGGCTCTGAGCCGTTCTACGACGCGCTCCGCCCGGATCCGCGTTTCCAGGCGTTGCTCCGCAAGTTCCGCATCGCCTGAATCACCCGCCGGGATTGTCACCCGCCATTGAGTGCCGGCCCGCGCCAGCCCCTTCCACGCGGTGTTGGCGTCCTTGATGAAAGCCGGTCTGGAATCCGTGCCGGACCCAAGACTCGCCATTCTCCCCACGCTGCTCTGGACAAAGGCGGCCGCCCATGCAGAGACCGCGCACCTAGACTCGTGGAACGCGCCCCATCGAATTGGGCCGCAACCGCCTGCGGAGCTCTTCAGCCATCATGCGTCGGCAGCACGGTAATGGATGGCAACCGGCTTGAGGACCCTCCCATCGTTTTGCCGGACCGGCGGTGCGGCTCTCGAGCAGGTGCGTACTCTGCCGCCTCCATCCAAGAGCGCTCGTCTCCCCGAGGCAGATAGCGACTGCCAGATATCAAGTACCCGGCCCTCATCTGTCCTCCGGCGCCTTCCTGCAGGCCGAGTTTCGCTTGCTTCGGCCTGCACACAACTCTAATCTCTCGATGTGAGGATGCCGCTGTTCGCGGCGGGCACAGCCCGGAATTTTCCGCGGAGGTGAGAATCATGCGTATCACGAGACGAGGCTTCATCGCCGACACAATGGCGGCCGGCTTCGTGTTGCCGGCCATGCCCGGCCGCGCGACGGAACTGGCCTGCGGGCCCGGCACCGCTAAAGTGAGCCCGGAGGAACTGGACCGCGCCGCCGCCGCGCCGGTCCTGAAACTGGACGGGATCTCATCGCCCGTCATGATCGATTCCATCCGCCTGCTGAAAAAAGGCGGCGACTTCCTGGTGCACGTCCGGTCGAAGGACGGCGCCGAGGGGGTTTCCCTCACAGACCCGCCGAGGGCGAATTACCTCGCCCCGATCCTGCAGCAGCTCATCATCCCGTTTTTCATCGGCAAGGACGCGCGCGATCTGGAAAACCTCCTCTGGGAGCTCTACCGCTGGAACAGCAACTACAAGATGTACGGGCTCGCGTTCTGGTGCCCCCAGGCCTGGGTCGAGTTCGCGATCCTCGACATGCTGGGCCGGATCGCCTCCAGGCCGATGGGCGAACTGCTCGGCGGCCTCGTGCGCCGCGAGGTGGCGTTTTATGTCGCCAGCGGCAGGCGGGACACGACGCCCGAACAGGAAGTGGAGTATCTCCGCAAGCTGCTCGAGCAGTCCGGGGCGAAGGCGCTGAAGTTCAGGGTCGGGGGCAGGATGAGCCGGAACGCCGACGCCCTACCCGGCCGGACCGAGAATCTCATCCGGCTGGCCGGCAAGACGTTCGGAGGCTCCTATGATATCCACGCGGACTCCAACAGCTCGTACGATCCCCCGAAGGCCATCGAGGTCGGGCGGATGCTCGAGGGGATCGGCGCCGTCTATTTCGAGGAACCATGCCCGTTCGACCACCTCGAAGACACCAAGAAGGTCGCGGACGCGCTGACCATCCCCGTGGCGGGAGGGGAACAGGAGTACAGCGACTGGCGCTTCCGCTGGATGATCGCCAACCGCGGCGTCGACATCGTGCAGCCCGACCTCCACTACTACGGCGGCATGGTCCGCTCGATCCGAGTCGCGCGCATGGCGTAGCTTGCCGGCATGCCGACCACCGTCCACATCTCAGGCGGCTTCGGCTTCGTCTATATGCTGCATTTCGCCTCCTGCGTCCGCGACGTCGGACGATACCAGGAGTACAAGCTGGGGACTAAACGATACGGCGCCTGGTTTGACCCGCCCATCAAGATCAGGAACGGGAAGATGACGGTCCCCAGTGGGCCGGGGGTTGGAATTGCGGATCTCAAAGGCCTGTTGCAGGACCCTGTCGCGGTCGGATAATCTGTCAGTCGCGAACTTGAGGACGGCTTTCGAGCCTTTGCCACGATGAAACTTTCCCGTGCAGTTCTGTCGCTGTCTTTCATCCTGGCGGCCTTCGGAAACGGGACCGCCGGGGCACATCGCCTCAGTGCAACCGCCGGGCTCCGGGGCGAACCGGCCGCGGGCACGATCGAGGTCTCGTTCCTGTACCTGAAGGCCGAGGGTACCGTCCCGTCGTACCAGACGGCCATCTGGCTCGAGAGCGAGGAGGTCCGGTACGTCAAGACCCTGTTCCTGAGCGAGTATCTCTCGCTCGGCGGGTACAACCACGAGTATGTCTGCCCCGCCTGGGTGAAGCAGGCCGATTGGGAAAAGGCCGACGAATCCGAGTATGAGGCCGTGACCCGCCCGACGCCCCCGATCGGATCGAGCACATTGAGGTTCGACTGCCGGGAGCGCGGCATCGCGCCCGGCACATACCGCCTCTGCATACAAGCCCACATCGTCGAGCGCTACAACATCCTGTACCGCTCCCGCATCGTCATAGGCCCGGAAGCATCCGAAAGCGAGCCGGAGGTTTTCCATAGCCCGGCGAAACACCCGGACGCCTCCGATATCCTAAGCGGCGTGCGGTTTCGGTACGTCCCCAAATGAAAAAAGAGATCCGGAAAGAGGAACAGCCATGACCGATACGATATCCCGCAGAACCTTCCTGCGCCGTTCCGGCGCCGGGGTGAGCGCCTTCGCAGCGTCCCGAATCCTGCCCCTGCATGCCGGGAGCGGAATGCCGATGCGGACGCTCGGAAAGACGGGGCTCAAAGTGTCGCTCCTGGCATTCGGAGGAGGATCCCAGTTCCTCTTGGCCAAGGACGGAGACTGGGAACCGATGCTGGAGCGCGCGATCGCCGCCGGCATCAATCTCTTCGACACCTCGTCCAATTACCAGTGGAAAGCCTCCAAGTCGAGCGAGGAGCGCTTCGGCGAGATCCTGCCGCGCCACCACAAGTCCATCTACGTGTCGACCAAGCTGGAGGAACGCGAATACGACAAGGCACGCCGGGAATTCGAACGCAGCCTGCGGCGCCTGAAGATGGATTACGTGGACCTGCTGCTCATCCACAGCATCGAGCCGTCCGAGGACCTCTCCGCGCTGGAGAAGGGGGCCTACCGCGCCATCGCGGAATTCAAGCGTGAGAAGGCCGCGCGTTTCATCGGCTTCAGTTCGATGAACAGCGCCGCGAAATCGAAGGAGCTCATGGAGAAGCTGGACGTGGACGCGGCCATCCTTGCGATGAACGCCACCCAGTACGGCGATTTCGCCAAGGTGGCCTTGCCCACCGCGCGTGCGAAGAACGTCGGCGTCGTGGCGATGAAACTGATGCGCGGAATCGTCGGCAAGGGCGGCACCGCCTCCGAATTGCTCTACTACGCCTGGACCCAGCCCGGCGTGGCCTCCGCCGTCGTGGGACACGTCGGCATGGGACCGCTGGAAGAGAACATGCGGATCGCGCTTAGCTACTCGCCCGAGAAGGCCGGGGCTTTCGACCGGCGCGCGCTGGAGGCGCGGCTGCAGGGCTTCGCCGGACCGCATGCGCTCTGCTGGGCGCGCCCGGGCTACCGCGACGGTGAGTACGCCTGAGAGCCCGGTCGCCTCCGGCCGATCATCGCGACGAGGGAACCGAGTACTCGCGCGGCTGTCCTATCGCTGGATCCGCGCCGAGCCTCCCTTCGCGAACGCACGCACCAGGTCGACGCTCGCCATCGTCGTGTCTCCGGGGAAGCTCGTCAGCAGGGCTCCGTGCGCCCAGCCGAGCTTGACGGCTTCCTCCTCCGGCTCACCCGTGAGCAGGCCGTAGAAGAACCCGGACGCGAAGCCGTCCCCGCCGCCCACCCGGTCGTAGACATCCAGCTCGCAGGTCGGAGCGACAAAGGTCTTTCCGTCGATCCACGCCACCGCGCTCCAGCTGTGCCGGTTCGTCGAGTGCACCTCGCGCAGTGTGGTCGCGACGACCTTGACGTGCGGATACTGTTTCACCACCTGCTCGATCATTGAGAAGAAGGTGCTGGGGTCGAGTTTGGACTTGGCGGCGACCTCCGGGCCGGGAATGCCAAGACCTTTCTGCAGATCCTCCTCGTTTCCGACCAGAACGTCGACGTTTTCCACGATCCGCCTGACGACCTCCACGGCGCGTTCCGCTCCGCCGGAGATCTTCCACAGCTTCTCGCGATAGTTCAGATCGAACGAGACCACCGCGCCGGCCGCCTTCGCGGCCTTCATTCCCTCGATGATGACCTCGGACGTGGTCTTCGAAAGCGCCGCGAAGATGCCGCCGCTGTGAAACCAGCGGGCGCCGCCGGCGAAGATCGACTTCCAGTCGAAGTCGCCGGGCTTCAGCAGGGCGGCAGCTTCGTTGGAGCGGTTATAGAAAACCACGGGCGGGCGTATGCCGAAACCACGGTCGCTGTAAACGGTAGCCATGTTGGGTCCGGTGACGCCGTTGTGCGCGAAACGTTTGTAGAAGGGCATGACTCCCATGGCCCTCACCCTCTCGGCGATCAGGTCCCCGATCGGGTAGTCGACCATCGCCGTCACGATGCCGGTCTGCAGGCCGAAGCAGTCCGAGAGGTTCGCGGCGCAGTTGAACTCACCGCCGCTCACGTGAATCTGGCATTGCGTCGCCTTGCGGAACGGGACTCTGCCCGGGTCCAGCCGGTGGACGAGCGCACCGAGCGAGATGAAATCCAGCGCTCCACTTTGCGGAATACTCAAACCATATTTCATTGAACGCCCCCTGGATAAATGGGTCAATTAATCGATTGCCTGATCCGGCTCCGCGATGGCGTACGTGCGCGGCTGCCCCGGGCCGGAGCGGGTGAAACAAGACGTAGACTATAGCAAATCTGCGGCTTTCAGTGCACCCGGGCGGGGCACTCATCAAGCGGGCCGGCGGCGGCCTGCCCTGCGCCGGCTGCCGGACGGCCCAGCCGGGTCGAGTCCAAGCCGCTCGATGGATGACCGGGCCGGCCGTTGCGACCCGCATCGAACGGCAAATGGGCCTGGATGAAAGCAGGCCCGCAAGTGCTAGACTTATGCGCATGAAAACCGTTTCTTCGCGACGCGATTTCCTGGCAGCCGGGCTCATGGTTCCAGTCATCGCATCCGGATCGCAGCGGCCGCCGCAACCTTCGAAAATCGAATTCCGTACCCTGGGCCGGACAGGTCTCAAGGTCTCGCCGCTCGGTTTCGGCTGCATGACGACTTCCGACCCGGCCGTGATCGAACGGGCCGTGGATCTCGGCATCAACTACTTCGACACGGCACGCTCCTACCAGGGCGGCAATAACGAACGCATGGTCGGCGCGGCGCTCAAAGGAAAGCGCTCGCGCATCTTCATCTCCAGCAAGACGCAGGGTAAGACGAGGCAGGAAGCCCTGGCGGACCTGGAGACGAGTCTGCGCGAACTCGGAACGGACTACCTGGATATCTGGTACCTGCACAACCGGAACCGTCCCGAAGAGGTGACCGACGAGCTTCTGGAAACCCAGCAGGATGCCAGGAAGGCCGGCAAGATCCGCTTCGCGGGTGTCAGCACGCACTTCAACATGCCGGAGATGCTCGCCTGGCTCGTCAGGTGCGGCCGGACCGATGTTACGCTGGCGAGCTACAACTTCACGATGAAGCCCGACCTGACTCAGGCGATCCAGGCGGCCCGCGCCGCCGGCATGGGCGTCGTGGCCATGAAGGCGCTGGCCGGCGGTTTCAGCAGAATCCAGCGCGGCGACCGCCTGTACGGCGTGAATCCCGACTCGCTGACCGGCACGCTCAGGCAGGAAGGGGCGATGCTCGCCGCGCTGAAATGGGTCTTGAAAAACCGCTCCGTGGACACTGCCATCGTGTGCATGACCGATTTCGACCAGCTCGACGAGAACCTCCGCGCACTGTCGGAGCCGTTCACGGGAGCCGACGAAAGCCTGCTCGCCGCGCAACTGGCGTACATCCGGCCCCTCTATTGCCGGATGTGCGGAAGCTGCGGGGGAGTCTGCGACAGAGGGCTGCCCGTGCCCGACCTCCTGCGCTTCCTGAGCTATGCCGAAAACTACGGCCAGTTCGCCATGGCACGGGCGCGGTTTCTCGAGCTGCCGCGGGAAGTCCGGGATGTGCGGTGCGGGGATTGCAGCTCCTGCTCGGTGAACTGCCCCAACGGAGTCGAGATCCGCCGGCGGCTGATGCGGGCGCAGGAGCTGCTGGCTTGAGTCGAGGCTTTCCGGGGCTCCGCATGGAGGACCCGGCTTTTGCATCGGAATTGAATATGGCAACCCAGAACAGGAGGCATGACGATGCGTAGCAGGAATGCGTGGCTTGGGACAACGGCTGTCATTATCGCGCTCTCCCTGGCGGGCTTTGCGTTCGGACAGGGCAAGGCGGGAAAGGACGCGGCGGCCGGCAAACACCCGATCGTGGTCATGGATACCAATATGGGGACGATCAGGATCGAGGTGCTGCCCGACAAGGCTCCCGTCACCGCCAAGAACTTTCTCGACTACGTCGCTTCGGGTTTCTATACCGGGACCATCTTCCACAGAGTGGTGCCGGACTTCGTGATCCAGGGCGGCGGTTACCTGGAAAACATGACCATGAAGCCGACGAGGCCCCCGATCAAGAATGAATCCAGGAACGGGCTGAAGAACCTCCGCGGCACACTCTCCATGGCACGCTACGACGACCCGAACAGCGCCACATCGCAGTTCTTCATCAATCTGAAGAATAACCCGCACCTGGACCCGCCGGCCGGAGGCTGGGGCTATGCCGTCTTCGCCAAGGTGATCGACGGAATGGCGGTCGTCGACAAGATCGCCGCCGCCGCGACATCCACACGCAACGTACAGGGGACGCCGTTCCAGGATGTCCCCGTCCGTCCCGTCATCGTTCAATCGGCGAGAATCGAGCCGTAGCTGCGCATCGGCATTTGAAAGCAGGACGCTAACACAACGCCGGCGCCGAAGATCCGGTTCCCGGGGACAGAGAGTGCACGAAGCTCTGCTCATTCTGCGGCACCCCGCCAGTGCCCTGTTGGAGGCCGTTCAGAGGAAGGGGAACAGGCTCCCGACCACTGTTCCATTCCAGAGTCTTGCCATCGCCAGCTCGCGGCGGGATTTGGGACCATCGAACTCGTCAGGAGCTTTGTTTTCCCGACGGTGCCCTGCAATCCAGGTTCCCGCATGAAGGTGGCCGACTGCTGTGGGCGTGCGTCGGGGCACTCCTGAATTCTCAAATCCCCGCGTGCCGGATGAACGGCCGTTCTTGATCGAATCCGAAGGCGCGCGGGGATTTCGAGAGGTACAGCTCCTTGTTGGCTGCCGCTCACTTTCTCGTCGGGGATCTTCCGTTCCGGAATCGTGGTGCCGATAATCATGAGCGCCAGGTCAACATCATCATCCATCTCCTAGACGGCCCTGGAAAGCCAGATGCCCGCCTCGTTGAAGGTGGCCTTCGCCACCACGCCGCCGCCGGTTCTTGCGATCATCCCTTCCGCGAACTGGTATTCCTGCGTCTACTCAAGCAAGAAAAAGAGCCGGCCTGGCGTTCCGGCAGCATAGCGCAGGGGCGGATCCACGGACGCCCACAGCCGTGACTCCCCGGCTCGAGGATCACATCATGCCCGGATTGATTCCCGGCCGCCGCCAGGCGCCCCACACGCGGTTTCTTCCGTTGTGGAGCCGATACGCCGGGCTACTTGAGCGTGATCACTTCGGCCAGCAGTTCCCGTTCTCTGGGTGTCACTTTCAAGTCGGCCCTGAAGTTGTTGCACTCGACGCTGGAGAGAAAATAGGCGTCGCCATAGCGGTGAAACGTCGCCCGGCCACCTGGATGGCGCGAAAGACCCTGATTCGGCATTGTCATCACCCACCGAAGGGCCTCACCATCGCCGCGGCGAATGAAGATTGCCGATGCCGTGGCGGCGTAAACCGTCGGGCTCTGCATCTCGAAGACATAGTCCCCGGCAGAATACAACTCCTTGCCGACGTAGAATGCAAATGGAACGTTGATCCTCAGCGCCTGCGGACCGGCGGCTGCCGCGCCGGCAGTCCCGAACAGAACCGCACCCAACACCATCCATGCTGTAATCGATCTTTTCATTGACCTACCCTCCTGCTGATATGCCGGCATTCCTCTCAGAACCGGCGTGTTGCACCTTGTTTCCGCATACCCGTGTGTGATGACGGATAGCAGGCGTGCAGAGTTCATTAGGTTTGAGTGAGGTTCTTCTTAGCTTGCGGTAGCTATCACATCAACGGCCCGGCGGTTCGTCGGGTTCCCAAGGAAGGCTGTTGCCGGCAGCGAGGTGATCGCACTTGCGTGGGCTCAGCTTGATGCGGGGTATTTGACCCCCCTGCACAATCGGGTCAGTCGGGGGTGATGTTCCCAGGCGGTTCCTGATGGAGGAGCCGTTTAGCGCCGGGGTGCACCGGATGACGCATGCAAATGCTCCCGGGTGGGGCGGGTGCGGGTGCCCGGCTTGGCTGAGGGGTCCTGCCTGTTTCGCCGGCAGGACGACGATCCTATCGTAATCCGCGGCGCACTCGTGGACCCTGCGTCGAACCCGGGATCTCGAGACCCGCCCACAGCAGCGTGCGCTCCACGCGCCCTGTGAAGCCACGAAGGCTCAGTTGGATATCCTTCGAGCGGGCCTGCGCACCAGGGAGTGGTAAACTCGGGGTGTCACATGCGGGCGCGGATAGCGGGTTCGCAATAGCTGCCCGGCTCAACGGCTTGCGAAGTGATCTGCCGGCATTTCGGGAAGAGCGGGGTCTGGGGTCTTCCGAAGGGGGTCTGAAATCCGAGCCCTGGCGCCGGGTGGCAGGGATTCAGCCCCAGTCCCGATTGGAGGGCACGGTCATGAAACGGATGCTTGTGCTGCCTTTGGCCGGGTTGGCCGGACTCGCCGTGCTGCTTTCCGGCGTGCCGGCGAAGGAGGAGAAACTCAAGCCCGAAGACCTTGTCGCGAGGCACTTGGCGGCCCTCGGAAGCGCCGAAGCCCGTGCCCGGGTAATGACCCGGACGGTGGCGGGGACCACGACTTTCACGGTCCGTCTGGGAGGCCACGGACTGGGCGACGGCTCCGCCAACATCCTGTCGGACCGGAAGCGTACACGGATCGGCCTGAGATACACCGCCATCGAATATCCCGGCGAGCAACTGGCATTCGACGGGGAGCGCATCAGCGCGGGATTCGTGCAGCCGGGACAGAGGTCTCCTCTCTCGCAGTTCGTCTACCACCACGACGTCATGATGAGGGAAGGCCTGCTCGGCGGGGCCCTCAACGCGGCATGGGCGCTTCTGGGCGTCGCCGACCGCCGGCCGAAGCTGGCTTCAACCGGGCTGAAGAAGATAGAAGGGGAGCGGCTGTACGAACTGAGGTACCGGAGCCGTCGCGGCGAAGCGGACCTGCAGATCAGCCTCTACTTCGAGCCCGAGACCTTCCGTCACGTTCTCACGCAGTACCGCCTGACCCAACCGTCCGGCATGCCCCCCGCTCCGGGTTTGACCGGCCCGAGGGACGCCTTTCACACCCTGGTCGAGCAGTTTGGGGATTTCAGGGAAGTGGACGGATTGACGCTGCCCCATTCATACAAGCTCGCGTACACGATCGAAGGCCCGCGCTCCACCTATCTGGCGTGGTGGTCGATTTCCGAAATGAAGATCCTCCACAATCTGAACCTGGAAGACAGTTACTTCGCGGTTCAGTGAGCGGTGGACGGTCGCGACTGATCGCACTCGTCCGGCTCCTTCGAAAAGACCCAGACCACTTCCCTATCGAGCACGCGTCCGAATCTGCCGCGACCGCGCAGGTTCTCGAACTGGCGTTCGTCATATGAGAGCATGTCGGCAGGCACCGGCAATTCGGCAAGCTCTCCGCCCGTAATCGCCGCATCAGATCCCTCTGCCCTGATGACCACCAAGTCGAGATCGCTGCCCACACCCCAGTCTCCCCGGGCGTACGATCCGAAGTAGCCAATTCGCCTGATGCCCGGGTGCGTCCGGGCCATCCGGCCAGCCCACACAAGGACGGCCTGTGTCACCGAGGCGGCATCAGGCCACTTGAGAACCGACGAATTCAATGATCTCACGGGCATAGCGGATGGCCTGCTCGCTCTGCAGCGGGCCGAAATGCTCAAAGGGCGAGCCCTCGGCATGACTATTCGGGTAACGCGTGGGTATGTAAAAGTTATCGAGTACGTGCCCTTTTTCTATGAGCTCCTGGGGAACGCCGCTCTTCGGTCCCAGTTCTCGGAGCAGCTTGGCAATCACATGCCCCCAGGCCTCCTGACCCTCATGGAGATGGAGGGCCTTCACGGCCTTCTCCGCCGCTTGCTGCGCGGCGAAGCAAGCCCATTCATGCCGCCCGCACGCTCGAGCCTCTTCCGCATGGATCAGGTCGTTCCTCGCCTGGTTTAGCCAATCCAGTGCACGGTTCGGCATGAACATAGCTTATCACACCGAGAGCGCATGCGCCCAAGGCGGTCGGGAAGACGTCCCGCTCGAGCAGAAAACATCCTTCCAGGTCCCGACTTCATGATCCGCCCCGATGATGGGATGACCGCAGTCAGGCCTGTCGCGCATGGCAATCGCGCCCCGCTGCCGCATCCGGCAGCCGCGGCCCGTTTCGCACCCTCACTCTCGAAACCGGATGGCGTAAAGATCGGCATCCTTCATGACGAACCGGACGCGCACGGGGAGACCCGCAAGCGCTCCGACGCCGCTTCCCCGCTTCCAGGTCACGGTCCTCTCGATGGCGTCCCCGACCAGCGGAATGCAATCCTCGAGCGAATAGCCGGGGACGGGGCGCCCCTGCTCATCCTGGATTTCCACGCGCACGCCGCCCGCCGCACCCGTGGAGAAATTCACAACCAGCCTCTTTCCGGCGAAGCGAACCGGCCGGGTCCGCATTTCCCCTCCGGCAGAGGGGGCGTGGACGGAAACGAACCCGTCCGTGCGCAGCGCATATCTTTCCAGGCGGTTCGATGGCTGGGCGTAGTGGGCCTGCTTGTAGATGGAGATTTCCGCGGGTCCTGTCGGGACGACGCCGAGGGCGGAAAGCCCCGAGCGAGAGGCCCAGTTGCCGGGGTCCAGTCCGGGACGGATGAATCCCTCCATGAAGGTCCGTTCGTAGCGGTTCCCCCCGCGGCTGGTCATGAAGACGGTTTCGGCGCAGTCCGACGCATACCCCTGGCTCACTCCCAACATCCGCGCCTCGTCGTCGGTCAGGACCTTGCAGCCGGGGACGAAGCGCATCGGCAGCGCAAGACAGATGTGGGGCGCGCGGAAGTAGGGCTGGGTCTGGTTCGTATAGAGGTGCTCGGGAGGCGTGTCGCCGAAGGTCATCATCACGGGGGCCGACCAGTTCAGCAGATCCGGCGAAGTCGCCCGGCTGATCGTCCGGAAACCCTTGAAGTCCCCGCCGGTCCAGGTGCGAAAATAGGCTGCATAGCACTTCTCGGCCTCCGACCAGAAGGCGACGTTCTGAGAGTCGAAGGCCCCTTCCCTCACGACCGGTTCGTCCTTCCACTTCTTCCACCGGATGCCGTCCGCGGACACGAAGACGTAGAGCCCGGTCTTCGATGTCCCGGCCAGCGCCTTGAAGCGCTCGGATGCGTCCACGCCCGGCCGCTTGTCCAGGAAAGGGGAGAAGTTGTGAGAAAAGGAAGAGCTGCGGTGGAGGATGACATTGTTCAGCCTGGACCCGAGCACCTCATGGAGCCCCAGATCCGGCTTCACCCAGTGAATGCCGTCGCGGCTTTCAGCATAGCACGTCGATTCAAGCTCGGAGCCGTCCTTCCCGGCCGTGCGGAGTCCGCGGTAGTACATCCGGTAAAGCGACCCATCGTACATGACGGTCACGTACCCGCTGAACGCGCCTTCCCATGGCCGGTCGAAGGCGAGTCCCGTTCCGGCGGCACGCGGTTCGTGCAGCCGCAGCCGTGTGCCCTGAAACGCGTCGATAAGGTAATGATCGACGAAGAGCTCCAGCCGCGCAGCGATGTCGATCACGTCCGCCGCACTTGACGGGCGCGCCCCGACCGTGTGCGGCAGAAGAGTGAGAATCACCCCGATCAGGAAATTGGGGAAAAAGTAGCCTGACACCATTTTCAACACCATTTTCACGGTTTTGCTTCGAGGAGCAGGTGGTGCTTGAACGCGACGTCAAAGTGCGCGACGGGACCCTTCACCGTGCCGAGATCCGTGCCGTTCTCGTAGTCCACGACCCGGTACTCGCGGGGCTCGAGCCCGCGCAGCTCGACCTTCCCGCTGAACTCGGCAGCGAAGAAGCCGTAGTACAGCTTCCCGTCCTTGCGCACGGCGTGGGTCTCCGGCTGGTCGAAGCCGATGTCGTAGAGCGCCCCCAGGTACTCCCCCTTCGAGAGCATCTTCTCCTTGTAGACGCCGAGCCACTTCGACCAGTGCGCCTCGCGCTCAGGCGTGAGGTCGCTTGTGCGCTTTCCGCTGCGCCCCACGGGACCGGAACCCACCGGCCACGTGAACTCCGTGCCGACCACCCCGCCCAGAGCGACGGTGGAGGCGAAATCGCGGCCCTCGTCGCTCAATTCGACATGGTCGCCGAAATACGCGATCGAATCGCCATGGAGCGCCTTGAGGCTCTTGCCCTTGGTGCGCACCTGCCAGGAGCGTCGCGGGTCGGAAGCGACGGACATGTTCATGTACGGCAGCGCGAAGAACGAGAACGCGGTCCCGCACGGGCAGTATTCGACGACCACGTCCGGCTTGGTCGCGACGGCGGCGTCGAAGATCGCCTTGAAGAAGCCCGGCACGCCTTCCACAGACTCATTGGGATCCTTGTGTCGATGCGCCGGATTGTAGCAAGGGGGCGCGGCGTTCATGTACTGCCCGTCCAGTTTGAACCCGTCGAATCCCCACACTTTGATCGCCTTGGCGGCCAGCGCCGCTGCGTCCCCGCGCACTTCGGGAACGGCGGGACACAGGTAGAATGCATTCCAGTAGCTGATCTTCTGCCTGGACCCGTCCTTGTTCAGCAGCAGCCACTCGGGGTGATTCCTGATCAGGTCGGTGTCCGGGTCCACCGACATGGGCGCCCACCAGAGCTGCGCCTTGAAACCGTCGGCGTGAATGCGGTCGACCACGGCGCGCATGTCCTTGTCGCCGGCCGGGAACTTCGTCTTGACGGGATACCAGTCTCCTTCGGCCGTCTGCCACCCGTCATCGAGCGTCACCCAGCGGAATCCGAGCTTCTTCACGACCGGCAACGCGCCGTAAATCTGGTCGGGCGTGAAGTTCCGGCGGTATCCCCAGGCGCACCAGATCGGCTCGAAGGCATCGGGCGGCGACTTCGGGAACCGCACTCCCTGGGCGATCATGAGCCTCCGATACTCCGTCAGGGTCGCAAAGTAGTCCCCTTTGTGAACGGAGACGAAGGTTCTGAACGTATCCAGCGACTGGCCCGGTTCGAGCGTCCGGTTGCACGCGTAGGTTATCGCGAGTTCTGCCGTACTCTCGTCCGGCATCGATACCGGGAGCGACACGAGCTTGGGGACCAGCTCGATGTGCCCGACGCCGATCCCCCCGTCGCGGCGCCACACGTCGACAACCGGCGTGCCGCCGCCGTAGTCGGTGGCGTTCATGCCCTGGTAATTATCCTGACGGAAGCCGGCCTTGAGAGGCACGACCCAGGCCGGGCGGTTCTCATACGACCCGGCCTGGAAAGACCAGAAAGGAGCCGCCTCCTGCCTCGGCGACCGGATCATGTAGTGATGGCCTGTCCACTTGTCGATCTGGAGCGGAGAGCGGCCCGTGTTCGTGTACCGCACCTGCATGATAGCCGTCCCGGGATAGGCGTCGTATACGGTGGCCCGGACTTCCTTGCGGAGAAACCCTGCAGTTCCGGTCAAAACGTGGCGACGGCCTTTGCCCAGGCTGTCGCGGACGTCCTCAGTTCTGTTCGTCTGCAGGGGAAAGTCTCTGATTTCCTGACCGCCCGCAGAGACGAATTCCGAAGCCGACCACTCGCTGAGTGCGACGGGTTGGCCGCTGTACTTCGATACTACCCGGCTGTGGAGATTGCGGTCGAACTCCACGCGGATGCTCCGGCCGTCGACCTGCACCATGGTCTGCGCCGGATCAGCCAATAGCAAAAGTAGAAGGAATGTCACGTTGCAGCTCCTTGTTTGAGGCACACATGTTACCCCGTTGCAGTCGCTTATGCACGGGGCGCGTACCCAACCAGTAAGGTATACCCGCAGGTAATGGCCGCGGTTGTTGGACGCCGCAGTAAAAGGCGGGCGACAGGCGAGACCGGAGGCAGCCAAGCTTGATCCTCCCGCTATGGCGTCTTCAGGCCGCCGACGCCTGCTCTGCCGCACAAGCCCGCAAGGGAGGATATTGTAGTGACGGGGCCGCATCTTCTTCTCGCGGCGGGGCAAGCGACCGGCAAGACCATCAGCTCTTGACGGTGCGAGGTGTCCGTAGCCACGCCGGCAACCCAGCTTTCCCGGGGCCTTGTCCGGCAGTGCCGGCAGGGGTATGGATAACTGACAGCGGTCTCGGACCGCCGAAGCTCTTGCCGTGACAATCAGGGGGCCGTCTTTACCAAGGTCTCAACGGAGAGGCCGGTTGCCCTGCCTGCAGGGTGATAGTGAAGCAGATCAAGATAGGACCGGCTCCCGTCACATCCTTTCGAGCCTGACGCCGCGCTCTCTGAGATTCTGCTCGGCATTCCCGAAATTGCCGAACTCTTCCCACTCGATCTCTTCATCCGGGAAGATCCGTCCCAAAGCTCGAGAATCCACGGCTCCCGTCATGGCGGCAATCCCATAGGCACCGCCTCTCCTCCGGAGCTCGCGCGCGGCATTGGTCTGGTAGTGGAATGCGGCACCGTCCGCCCCCGTGATTTCCTGGAACCTCTCGGGCGAGTCGCCCTTTATCGTCAGACGGATGTAAGGGCTATGAGGAAGCAGCAGATCCAGCAGATCCGGATTGTATCCGAGCATGATCCCGTTGGTCTCGACGATGAATCTTCCCGGAAAAGCGAGCAGCACCTCAGCCGGGTGCCTGGCCGACTGCTTGCCCAGGATCGGCTCCGCGCCCGAAATACGAAAGTTCCGTATGCCTTTTCTGGTCGCTTCCCTCCCGAGCTTCGACACGACCTCCGCGGGCGAGCAGAGGTCTCCCTGCACGGGATTCAGGTTCCTTCGGTAGTTCCAGCAGTAGGCGCAGAGGAGGTTACAGCCGACGCTGTCGGCGGTTACCACGCCTCCATAGTGTCCCGACGAGCGAAACCTGTAGTACAGGCGCCGATTCCCGTCCATCACCAGCGCCTCAACTTCTTCGGAGCGCCGGATCGCGTCAAAAGGCAGGTCGAGCTTCATCCTGTACGCTCCGAGTCGAAAACGATGTGCTGAGGCGCCGCCGGCGCTTTTCAGCCATACCGTGCAGCGGGGCTGCCCGACGGCGCCTGTTCTCGCGCACTACGGGAGCGGTCTTCTGCAAGATCGAGGTATGTTCCAATGATACGAGCCGCGCGGCTCGTTCTCGACGGACGCGCCGTCCGTCACACGATTCCCAAAGCCTGTCGCCTCGTGGGCCCGGCGGTCGGTCCGGCCCTCGCGGCCTACTTTGCCCCCGCTGCCAGTTGCTCGAGTTCGCCGACGAGCCGCCCGAATTCGTCAAACATCGGCCCGGCCATCCCGGCCTGCTGGAACGCCGTCACCAGGCTCGCGTAGAACCAGAGCTGCTCGGTCTTACCCGCATTGAAACGGGACCAGAGATCGTCGCCCAACCTGCGGTAATCCGCAAGAATGGCGCGCAGGTTGTCGACCTTGTCCGCCAGCGGGACTCTCAGGGCCGACGGCCCGGCACGCGCTAGTTGCTCGATATAGGCCAGTTTCCGCTGCCACCACGGAGCCTTCGGGCCGCCCGCGTATTCGCGCGACGTGTCCGTGCACAATTCCACAAGCTCGCGCACGCGCGGGCCGAAGCGGTCCTCGATATCCTTCCGCGTCAATCGCTCGGGGTGGTCTTCCAGCGTGTCATGCAATAGGGCCGCGACGGCCTCATCCTCGTCGCCCCCGTCCGCCAGAACGAGTGCGCATACGCCCAGAAGATGGGCGACATACGGTATTGGCGTTCCTTTGCGTCCGTCCTTCCCATGAATATCCATCATGATCCGAAACGCGTCCTCAAACCGCCGGCTGAAGTCCATGAGTTCGTCTCCCGGTGATGAAGCAGCGCTATTTCGCCGCCTTCTGTGCCCGCCAGGATTGTAGCGCATCGTGAAGCGCGGGCCCATTCCACTTCTTCCGGAAAAGCGACGCTTGCGTCCGATCAACATACCTCTCCGAACACCTTCCGCGGATCAGCACAATCTGCAATCTGCAATTCCGTGAGTCCTTCGTCCATCGCGGCAGGCAATTCCGCAGGAGCATCTACATGAAGCTCAGACAACAGCACACGGGATCGCATCGCGCAGCCAATTGACGCCGTCTTCGATCATGCGATCCGCCGGCCTGCACTTGCATCACGACGAGGCGCACATACCGACCGGATGCCGGTGATAAGGGTGCCCGGTCGCTCAAGTTCCTTGCCGCGCGACGCCATTCTGGTGATGATGTAGGCGCCGGGTTATCGCCGGCGTACCGGAGAGGCCCTGCAAATGATGGTGCCCTTGCGCCGGATCATACGCTTCTTTCCGCACCATCGGGCACGGGCAGCCGCGGCCCTGTCGATTGGACTCCTTTCGATCGCCGCCCTTCCGTCCCCACACCGATTCCAGGCTGCATTCCGCCTGGCCTCCTTCTCCGCCGATGTCACGGTCCCGCCGGGCCACGGCATGATGGGTGGCGCCTGGCTCTCCACGAGTATCGCCGATCCCCTGGAGGCGCACGGACTGGTGCTCTTGGGTGCAGGCAAGCCGGTAGTCCTCGTAGCCATCGATTGGTGTGAAATCCGCAACCGGGCACTCGAGCGGTGGCAGGAGGTCCTGGCGGAAGCGGCCGGGACAGATCCGGAGCGCGTGATGGTATGCACGGTACATCAGCATGACGCGCCGGTAGCCGACCTCGAGGCGGAACAGATTCTGCGGCGGAGGAACGCCGAGGGCACGGTGTGCGGCGTCGCGTTTCACGAAGCCGCGGTCCAGCGGGTGCGCAAGGCTCTGCGGGCGTCGCCGGCTTCCGCGCGGCGCGTCACGCACCTCGGTCTCGGGCAGGCTCAGGTCGAGCGCATCGCGTCAAACCGCCGCTACCTCATGCCCGACGGCTCGGTGCGCTTCGACCGGACCAGCAGCACACGCAACCCGTCGGCCATAGAGGCGCCGGAGAACCTTGTCGACCCCTGGTTGAAAACTCTGAGTTTCTGATATAGCGACATCCCCATCGCCGCGCTATCCGCTCGTCATCGCCGAAGTGGATGAAGAGCGAGCGGCATTGAAGCGCGCGACCGTCACGGCCATCGACGACCGCCAGTTCGGACAGGGCGACATCCAGTTCTCGAACTTTCCCCTCGTTGAGGACCGGGTGACACACGACCTGGTTCTTCACATCACGACCTACGGCCAGGAGCCGGATGCCGAGGACTGGGCCACGGCGGAGAACTTCCGCTATACCGTCGCCCTCCGCCGCTGACGATCCTCAGGCGCGACCAATCTGGGCCGGCGGAGGGCCTTTCCCCTTCGGATCTCGAAACAGCCCCAGGTTCTCAAGCCCCTGTGTGGGGAAATCTCAAGGGGCGGACCGCCCTCACCAGTAAGGCCGGTAAGCCCGGCGGTACCCGTCTTCAAAACCGCGCCGATAGCCTGTTTCATAGTCCCTGCGGCTGCCATAGGAAGACTTGTATCCATCATCCGCGTCGCGATATTTCTTGTGGCGGCCCGGGTCGTAGCTCCGGCCCTTTCTGTAGTCCTCCATGCCCTTTTCAAGACCGTCACGGTAGCCGCGGTCCAGGCCCATCTCGTAAGCCAGGCCGTATCCGTTGCACCCGCGGTCGTAGTACCCGGAGCTGTCTCCGCCCCGGCGGCCGCCGCCCGGGTAGGCGCTCGGGTACCTGCCGGCGTACCGCGGATCGCGCCGCGGCGACCTGTGGTTGACAACCTCATAGTAACCGGCGCGGAATCCCTCGCGATAGCCTTTCTTATACTCTCCCTTGTGCCCCATCCAGTTGGCGTAGCCTGTGTCATCGCGGTAGTCGAGCGGGTCCGCTCCGGTCATTCCAACGACGCGGTAGCCGTACCCCCCGCGCGCTGCGCCGTCGCGGTACCCCCGCTCGTAGCCGGCGCGATAGACACGTTCCTTGCTCCAGCTCCCCGCCTGCGCAAGCGCGCCCAGAGCGAGGAACATCGCCGCCAGTAACGCCCATTTCGCCCTCTTTCTCATTTCACCCCTCCAGATCGGCCCCAATTAGATAGATGGAGCCCCGGCCGGCGTGTTTCACCCGGCGGGCGGAGCCGGGCGCCGCGGCCTGTTCGGGGCAGTGGCGGCAGGTCCGCGTCCCTGCCCGGCGGGATGAAGCACTCTGAACGCAGGCTTCGCAAACATTCGCGTGGGATTGAACCATTCGGCGGATGATGCCATCCTATAGTCAGCATCAGGAGTGGTTCCGACACGGTCGGAATCCGGCAACCGGGCTGGAGACGCTGCGGTGCCTTGAGCGGCAACGCTCGATGCGCGGATGAGACATCCGAACCGAGTCTCCAAATCCATGCCGCCGCGAGCCGATGCGAGCGGCATTTTTGTTTTTCCCGCCGGTGCTGTCTCCCTGATGCCGACAACAAAGGAGACAGCCATGAACAATAGCAAGCCGACATCACTGATTGAATCCGCATTCGCGGCCCCCAAAGGCACGCTCTGCCGAGGCAGAATCCTCTTGCCCTCCTCTCCTCCCGACCTGGAGGAGGTGATCCAGGCTGCCGTCGAGACCGAGCAGGACCAGGAGACATTCGAAGGCGATGGCCCGGAGGCCGTCGCGGCCGAAATCGGCCGGGAGTTCACGCGCCTCGTCGCCTTCTACTGGCAGTCCCTCGGCCCGATGGTCTGGGAGTGCTGCATCGACCTCCTGAACGTCGGCAACGGAAAGAACATCGTATGCCTCAAGCAGGACGGTTGGCCGCGCCGGCAGGCGATCGCGGCCCTGAAAGGACGTCCTGAGCGCCCGCTCGTGACAGCGTTGTTCAGGAACCTCCTGAAGGAGAACGGCGCGGCGTTCGGCGTGGGCCTCTTCGGCAGCCTGCCTTCGAATACGGACAACTTTAACGAGAAGCTGATTCCTGAGGAGACCATCCGCCGGTGTTACTGGGACTGGATGAACTGGGCCGAGCGCGAGCTTGACGCGGACTGGATTGCCCTTGCCGAAGAGGTAACGGCCCGCGCTTTGTCGCCCGTTCTCTACCCGCTCGACATCCTGAAGGGTCTCCCGCCGGCGGAGGATCTGAGCGAGTGGCTCGAGAAGCAGCGAAGCCGCAACGGCGGGCTTTCCATGAGGGCGAAGCGCGCCGTCTTCGACGCATACTTCAAACAATCCTATGGACCATATTAGGGGGAGCCACGAGAGTGAGGGACGCGACCCTTTCTTCGGTAATAGACGAGACCCAGCGGGCTTTCGATGGATACCCCTACCTGGTCACGCGCCTCGTCGCGGCGATGCACCACATCATTTTGCTGCCTCGCGCCCGGCACCCGGAACAGCTGCTGGAATTCGGCAGGCGTCAGGCCCGCGCCAACCGGCTGCCGGACGGCGCCTCTCTTTGAGGAGCGGGGCATGCGGCATTCCGCAAGATCGCGATGAATCCGCTTGACTGCAGCCTTCAGCTCGTTCTCGACGGACGAGCCGTCCGTCGCACGACACCCCGATCCCATCTTCTTTCGGGCCGGTGGCGCTTTCCAGCCATCCCGCATGGCAGGAAGCGCTGGTCCGGCCGGATTAGCTGCCAAGGATAGCACCACGGATCGGGACGCGCTGCAGATCGCCGCGGTGGTCGAAGCTCCGGACGGTGGAGAATGAGTGCGTCAGTGCGATGTGCGTGCGCCGGGCGTTTCTCCGTCTCCCCGGCGCCAGGAGGATGTCCGTCGCGACAATGCCCGGCGGTTTTCGCACGCTTTTATCCGCCGGATCACCCGGACAAGGACGAAGGTTGCTCGTCGGCCCGCTGAGGCTGTCCAAAGAGCAGCTCCTTCTGGCTGTCGCTCAGCCTGAAGACCGTGTCGAGCGCCAGGACATGATCATAAAGCTGTCGGGCCCGCTCCGCAGCCGCGGATCCGGATGAAGCGATGCTTCGTATCTTTTCGTCAATAACCCGGTCGAAGGATGCCCGAGCCAGCTCGCGGTACTGGTCGTAGCCGAGGTCGAACACCTCCTGAAGCCGGGCTTGGTGCAGGGCCTCGACGTCGTCAACGTTTTCGTCGCTAAGGATTCGGTCGATTTCCCGGCACATCAGACCTTGGATTTCGCGCCTCCGCAAGCCGTAAAGATCGCCCTCGTTGATGTGCAGGAGGCGCTTCACCGTCCTCACCGCCAGCAGTTCCTCATGCGAGAGCTGGTGGTCTTCGATGCAGAACTCTATAAGGTACAGAACCAGATCCAGCAAGCCCTCCCGGTAGAACGCGTAGTCGTGAGCGATTGCGGCATTGAAGTCGTCAGGCGAGAGAGTGCCGGCGGCCAGCAACTGGACCACGCTCGCCAGCGACCCGGTGGGGTGCTTGTCTTCGATGTATTTCGCGAAAGCCTTCCTGATGATCTCTTCATGCTCGGACATGAGCCCACCCTCCTGCATTCTCACTCTCGCTGCGAATCGTCGAGGACCGCACCCGGCCGCGACACCGGGAGCTGCAAGTCAACATCGATGAACCGACCGCACTCCCGAGGCCGGGATCGGTCACGGCTTGGTGGCTTTCGGCTTGTGGATCGTCTTCCCGAATGCGCGCCTGGCATCGGAACCTCTATGTCTGGGAAGCCTGTCAGGGGCCTGCTGGGAACTTGAACCATCTATCAGGCCGCATCCCATTTTACTACCAGTCGGCCCGTCCATCATGATCTTTCCGTCGAGCAGTGAATCGATGGCTCAGGCAGTCGTGACAACTGCCGGCAGGCCGGCCTTCCTGCAGCATTTCCACTTGCATATCCAATCTCCAGACCTCACTCAAGCAAAGTTCTCGAACAGCTCAAAGCAACAAAGGGAGCGGGCCGGCGATTCAATCCCCAGAGGAATGGATACTGCCGAGCGACCGCGGCCTTCCATCTGTCAGCATTCGTTTGCCCAGATTGGCTTTCCTCAGGCTATAATCCGGGTGCTGTAAAGCGGTCCCATGGTTGAGTCCAGAGTCGCAGCAACCTCGGCGGCCCAAAGCATGGCTCTCTGCACCGGCAATATTAGGAGCCACCTGACGCAGCGGGAGGAAGCTCAACCGGCTTCGGTCAACCGCCGGTGTCCGAGATCACCGATTCAGGCATTGTATTTCTCATCGAATCCCTACCTGATTGAGAATTACCAGCACCGGAGGTTATTTTATAGTCGGGCGGCGCTGCCAGCCTTGCAGGAGCCTTCACTTGAGCCGCGAGCCTGAAAGCCGATTGCTCCCTGAACGCACGCCCGAGGTGGGCGAGTTGGTCCAGGTGCGCTCACGGAGGTGGCTGGTCGAGGAGGTGAAGGACCCTTCGAGGGCTGAAGACTCCGCCGTCGTGCGCCTTGCCTGCGCCGATGACGACGCCCAGGGTCAGGAGCTCGAAGTCTTCTGGAACTACGAAATCGACCGGCGAATCCTCAAAGAAGAGGGCTGGCGTGATCTTGCTGCCAAGGGATTCGACCCGCCACGCCATTTCGCCGCCTTCATTCACACCCTTCGCTGGAATTGTGTCACCGCCACGGATCCAAACCTCTTCCAGTCGCCGTTCCGCGCGGGCATCAAGATCGATTCCTACCAGATGGAACCCCTCCGCAAAGCCCTCCGCCTGCCCCGCGTCAACCTCTTCATCGCCGACGATACCGGCCTGGGCAAGACCATCGAAGCGGGCCTCGTGGCCCGCGAACTCCTGCTGCGCAAAAAGGCCAAGACGATCGTGGTCTCCACGCCGCCCTCGGTCCTCGAGCAGTGGAAATGCGAACTCGAAGACCGCTTCGGGCTGGTGTTCGAGATCCTCGACCGCGCCTACCTGGCAAGGGTGCGGCGCGAGCGCGGCTTCGGCGTCAACCCCTGGCGCACCCACAGCCGCTTCCTGGTCTCCCATAACCTGCTGATCGACCCGGTCTACGCCGATCCCATGCGCGAATGGCTGGGTCCGATGCTTCCGGGCAGCCTCCTGATCCTCGACGAGGCCCACCATGCCACTCCCTCCAGCGGCGGCCGCTATGGCATCGAAACCAAATTCACCCGGGCCGCCCGCGACCTGGGCGGCCGCTTCGAGCACCGCCTGTTCCTCTCGGCCACTCCGCACAACGGCCACTCGAACAGTTTCGCCACGCTCATGGAACTGCTCGATCCTTATCGCTTCACCCGCGGGGTCAAGGTACGCGGCAAGAAGGCGCTCGAAGACGTGATGGTGCGCCGCCTCAAGGAGGACATTCGGGCCACGCAAGGCGGATTCCCTAGACGGGACGTCGTGCGCATCGAGATCCGCGGTCTACCCGACGACTCTCCCGAACTCGTGCTATCCCGCCTCCTCGACGAATACCGTACCGTGCGCGAGAACCGCTTCGCCGGCACCACGCGCCGGGCGCAGGCGGCCGCCGGGTTGCTCGTGGTGGGCCTGCAGCAAAGGCTCCTCTCCTCCATCGAAGCCTTCGCCCGCAGCCTGAAGGTCCATCGCGCCACCGTCGAGCGGCAGTGGGAGAAGGCCGCTGATCGCGAAGCCACGGCCGCGAAGGCGATCGACACCGAAACAAGCCTTCTCACCGCCGTGCCCGGCGCCGATGACGAGCGCGGCGCGTGGACCGGCGAGGAACTCGAAGCTGAGGAGGGAGCAGCGATCGAAGCCGCCAGCGCCGCGGCCGAGGCCGAAGCCCCGCGAGACGCCGCCGCCGAAATCCTGTGGCGCCGCGAGCAGGAGCTGCTCGACCGGATGCAGGCAATCGCCGAAAAGAGCCGCTATCTGCCCGACGCCAAGACCCGCCGTCTCGTCGACTGGATCCGCGAAAATCTCTGCCCGGGATTGCCTCCCTTTGGCCAGACAACGCAAGGCCGCCTGCCCAGGTGGAACAACCGCCGCGTCCTGATTTTCACGGAAAACCGCGAAGGGACAAAACGTTACCTCAAGACCATTCTCGAGCAGGCCATCGAGGGCACCGACCGCGCCGAGGAACGTATCGAGGTCATCGACGGGCTCACGAGCGGAAGCCGCCGAAAGGAAATCCAGCGGCGCTTCAACACGGACCCGGCCAAGGATCCGCTGCGCATCCTGCTCGCCACCGACGCTGCCCGCGAGGGGCTGAACTTCCAGGCGCACTGCACCGACCTGTTTCACTTCGACCTGCCGTGGAATCCCGGGCGCATCGAGCAGCGCAACGGCCGTATCGACCGCAAGCTCCAACCGGCTCCAGAGGTGCGCTGCCACTACTTCGTGCTCCCCCAACGGGAAGAGGACCACGTGCTGGAAGTGCTGGTCCGCAAGACGGAAACCATCAAGAAGGAACTCGGCAGCCTGTCGAGGGTGATCGACGACGATATCGAGCGCCTGCTCAGCAATGGTATCCGCCATGGCGATGCAGAGCGGCTGGCCCGCGAAATCGAACAGGCCGACCTGGAAGCGGAGAAGAAGCGCATCACGGAGGAAGAGCTCGAGGCCGCGCGCGAGCGCCGGGAAGAGCTGGAAGTCCAGATCGAGCGCTGCCGCACTCTCCTCGATAATTCGCGCGAGTGGATCCGTTTTGAAGCCGCTCCCTTTCGTGACGCGCTCTCCTGCTCGCTGGAGCTTCTGGGCGCCGACCCCCTCGTCGAGACCACCGGCGGAGACGGCCGCCGGGTTTGGACATTCCCGCCCCTCGACCGGCGCGCCGAGACGGACCCGAGCTGGGCCGCCACACTGGACACGCTGCGCACCCCGCGCAAGCCCGATCAGAAACTCGCCGAGTGGCGCCGCGAAGCGCCGATCCGGCCGGTCGTATTCGAAGACACGGGGGTGCTCACCGAAGACACCGTCCACCTGCACCTCGAGCAACGGGTGGCTCAGAGGCTGCTCGCCCGTTTCCGCGCGCAAGGATTCATCCATCATGACCTGTCGCGCGCCTGCCTGGCCCAGACTGCCGACTCGATTCCGCGCGTGATCCTGCTGGGGCGTCTCTCGCTTTATGGGCAGGGCGCCGAGCGGCTGCACGAAGAGATCGTGCCGGTCACCGCGCGATGGGTCGAGCCTTCCCAGCGCCGCGGGGCCCTCCAGGCCTATGCGCGCGAGGCCGAGGCGAAGACGTTGGACCTGCTCGAACGCTCGCTCGGCTACCCGGATCGCCGCATGCCCGGGGAGACGATCCGTCGCAAGCTGCTCGATGCGGCGCCCCGCGACATCGAGGAACTCCTGCCGCAGCTTGAACCGCGTGCCGGGGAAGTGGCGGAGGACGCCATCAAATCGCTCGGACAGCGCGGCGAGCGCGAGGAGAAAGACTTGCGGGAAATCCTCGGGCGCCAGCGCCGCCGCGTCGAAGAAGAACTGGCCAAACACGAGGGCGAGCAACTCAGGCAGCTCATACTGCAATTCGACGAAGACGAGAAGCGGCAGCTCGAATCCGACATGCGCTCCTGGCGCATGCGGCTCGAACAGTTCGATCGCGATCTCGAGAGCGAGCCCCAACGCATACGCGAGTTCTATGAAGTGCGCGCCAGGCGCATAGAGCCTGTCGGCCTGGTTTACCTCTGGCCGGAGACGAACTGACCGCCATGGCCAAGATCGATCCTGACGTCCTGGCACACCTCGAATGGATCGGCTTCGTGCAGCCGACGGGGCTGGTGGTCTCCGCGCCCGCGCTGGCCCGGGCCGGCGCCATCCTCGACCGGCGCGACACCGAGGGGCAACGGCTGCTGCGCGCGTGCGTCCAGGAACGGCAGTTCGACCCGAAGGAAGGGCCCGTCCCTTACCTCCCGGACTTCCGCAATTTCGCCCAATCCGTCCTCGGCTGGAGCTTCTCGCCCAAATTCTTCGCGGGCACAGCCGGAAACCCCATCCCCTCCGAGCTCGCAGTGCCGCTTCCCGACTACGGCGAGACGCTCCGCCCCGACATGGCCGTGCGCGAGCCCGATTCCCGGGACCGAGGGCAGCCGTGGCAACTCCTGGTCCGCCTGCTGGAGCCCGGTTGCGATTTCGACCGCATCGAGCGCGGCGGCGGCCGCCTGGAGGCGTCGGCGCACGGCCGCATGGAAAGGCTGCTGCGACAGACGGGAGTGCCCGCGGGACTGCTCTTCAACGGTCAGGCCTTGCGCCTCGTCTCCGCGCCGCGCGGCGAAAGCTCCGGTTGGATGGACTTCCGCGTCGCCGACATGATCCAGACCGCCGGAAGGCCGATCTCGACGGCGCTGCGGCTTCTGCTCGGGCAGACGCGGCTCCTGAGCCTTCCCCGGGCGCAGCGCCTCTCCGCGCTCCTGTAAGAAAGCCGCAGGTTCCAGAATGAAGTCAGCGAGCGGCTGGCCGAGCAGGTGCTCCACGCCCTCTACGAGCTGCTGCGCGGCTTCCAGGCCGCCCACGACGCCTCGGGCAGCCGGCTGCTGCGAGACGCGCTGGATGAGCATCCGGACCAGGTCTACCATGCGCTCCTCACCGTCATCCTGCGGCTCGTCTTCCTGCTCTATGCCGAGGAGCGGGACATGCTCCCCGAGGACGAGACGTTTCTGCGCTATTACTCACTCAGCGGGCTCTATGAGCGGCTGCGCGAGGACGCCGCCCTCTTTCCGGACACCATGGAGCAGCGTTACGGCGCCTGGGCCCAGCTGCTCGTTCTCTTCCGCCTGATCCACGACGGCGCCGAAGCGGAGACGATGCGGATCCCCAGGCGGCACGGCGTCCTGTTCGACCCGGACCGCTTTCCTTTCCTCGAAAGCCGCCCGTCGGCCGGCGCCCGCCAGGTGGGCGAGCGCGTCGAGCCGCCGCTTGTTCCCGACGGCACGATCTGGCGCGCACTGGAGAAGCTCATCGTCCTCGACAGCGAGCGCATCTCTTACCGGGCGCTCGACGTCGAGCAGATCGGATCGGTCTACCAGGCGATGATGGGATTCCGGCTCGAGACGGCGAGCGGGCGATCGGTGGCCATTAAGGCTCAGAAGAAGTGGGCGGCGCCCACGACCGTCGACCTCGAGGCGCTCCTGGCCGAGCCGAAGGAAAAGCGCGAGAAGTGGCTGCAGGACACAACCGGCCGCAAGTTCGCCGATTCGGTAAAAAAGGCCGTAAGAGATGCCCTCACGGTGGACGACCTTCACGCCGCCCTGCAGGCCGTCGTGGACCGCGGCGCGACGCCCGACCTCGTGCCCTGTGCCGCGATGGTCCTGCAGCCGAGCGAGGAGAGGCGCCGGTCAGGCTCGCACTACACGCCGCGCTCGCTGACCGAGCCGATCGTGCGCACGACGCTCGAACCGGTCCTCGCGCGCCTGCGCGGAGCGGACGGACGGCCGCCGCAGCCGGAGCAGATCCTCGACCTCAAGGTCTGCGACCCTGCCATTGGGTCCGGCGCGTTCCTGGTGGAGGCCTGCCGCCAGCTCGGCGACGCGCTCATCGAAGCGTGGAACGCCCATGGGGCCAGGCCCGAGATTCCGCCCGACGAGGACGAAGTGGTCTTCGCCCGGAGGCTGATCGCGCAGCGATGCCTTTATGGCGTCGACCGAAATCCCGTCGCCGTGGACCTGGCCAAGGTGTCGCTCTGGCTCGTGACGCTTGCCCGGGACCACTCGTTCACGTTCCTGGACCACGCCCTGCGGCACGGGGATTCGCTCGTCGGCCTTTCGCGGAGGCAGATCGAAGCGCTCCATTGGGACGAATCGAAGCAGCCGGTCCTGAAGGGCTTCGGAATCCGCGAGTCGCTCGACGCCGTGAGGGACCTACGCCGCAGGATCCGGGAAGCCGGCGAGAACGTAACGTCGTGGGAACTGCGCGACCTGTGGGATGCGGCGCAGTTCGAACTTGGCAAGGTTCGGCTCTTCGGCGATCTTGCCCTGGCTGCGTTTTTCGAGGAGGAAAAGCCGAAAGACCGGGAGGCCAAGCGAACCGAGTATCTCCAAAATGTCATGAACCGCGAGGCCGGGCAGCACCGGGATCGGCTCGAGCAGTTGCGTCTCGCCGAACAACCTCTCGTGCCGTTCCACTGGGAGATCGAGTTTCCGGAGGTGTTCGATCGGGAAAATCCCGGGTTCGATGCGATCATCGGCAACCCGCCTTTCGGGGGCAAAAACACGGTGGCCGCCGCGAATGTCGCCGGCTACCCGGACTGGCTGAAACAGGTCCATGAAGAGAGCCACGGCAATTCAGACCTCGTGGCCCATTTCTTCCGCCGCGCATTCAGCCTCATACGCCACGGCGGCTCCTTCGGCCTGATCGCGACCAATACGATCGCTCAAGGGGACACGCGCACGACGGGGCTGCGATGGATCTGCAAGCACGGTGGCGAGATCTTTGCGGCGAAGAAGCGCTACAAGTGGCCTGGGCTTGCCGCGGTGGTAGTGAGCGTGCTTCACATAATGAAAGGCTCACACCCAGGGCTGAGATACCTCGACGAGCGGAAGATCGATGCGATCACGGCATTCTTGTTTCACCGCGGCGGGCACGATGATCCGGCGCGGCTTGCGGCAAACGCGGGCAAGAGTTTCCAGGGGAGCATCGTGCTCGGCATGGGCTTCACCTTCGACGACACAGACACTAAGGCCGTGGCTACCCCGCTTGCTGAAATGCATCGGCTGATCGAGAAGGATCCCCGCAATCAGGAGGTGATCTTCCCTTACATCGGCGGCGAGGAGGTCAACACGAGCCCGACGCATGCATACCACCGCTACGTCATAAACTTCGGCGAGCGGAGCGAAGAGGAGTGCCGCCGGCGCTGGCCCGACCTGATGGCGATCGTCGAGGCGAGGGTGAAGCCGGAACGAATTTCGCTGCCGCCGAAGAACAACTGGAATCGCGACGTAGCAAGACGATGGTGGCAGTTTGGGGCGGACCGCCGCGAGCTACGAGCCGCCATCGCGGGGCTGGAGCGGGTGTTGGTGGTCAATTGCGGTGCTACGCCGCATCTGTCAATTGCATTCCAGCTAAGCGATAGAGTGTTTGCCCACACCCTTACGGTGTTTCCTTTCAATACCAACGCGGCCTTTTGCGCGCTTCAGTCCCGCCCGCACGAGATCTGGGCGCGGTTCTTCGGGTCGACTCTGGAGGACAGGCTGCGCTATACGCCCTCCGACTGCTTCGAGACCTTCCCCTTCCCCGAGAATTGGGAAACGCACCCGGCGCTCGAAGCAGCCGGCAAAGCCTACTACGAGTTCCGCGCCGCCCTGATGATCAGAAACAACGAAGGCCTGACCAAGACCTACAACCGCTTCCACGACCCTGATGAGCGCGATCCGGACATCCTCAAGCTCCGCGAACTGCACGCCGCCATGGACCGCGCCGTGCTCGACGCCTACGGCTGGACCGACATTCCGACCGGCTGCGAATTCCTCCTCGACTACGACATCGACGAAGAGGAATGGGGCGACCGGAAGAAGCCCTGGCGCTACCGCTGGCCCGACGAAGTCCGTGACGAGGTCCTGGCCCGCCTCCTCGAGCTCAACGCCCGCCGCGAGCAAGAAGAAGCCCTCTTGGGTGCCGACGGAACGAAGATAGGCAGACGCAAGCCGATATCCCCGCGCGCCCGCAACAAACATGAAAGTGGAGGACTCTTCTCATGACCAAACCACCCACTGGTCCTTCGCGTCAGATTGATGGCTGCAGGCCCGCCTTTCACCTCGGCGAGCCGAACTAGGCAGGGGGGTCTTGCGGATCGCAGGCCCGGCTGCGCTCGTAAAGATATTCCGGATCGAGATCCATCCCATTCTCCCATTCCACCGTATCGAAGGACACCTTCGCCGTCTTAAACACTTCCATCGAGGCCAGTTCGCTGAAACGCCCGATCGGCAATAACGGCTTCACGTCAAAGATCCGCCACTCGCCGTTGTCGAACAGGAGGCGGAGCCTGTGGCCTTCCATGGCCTGCACAGCCTTGACGCCATGGTACACGGTTTTGTTTCCTTTTACTGCAGGGGCTGTATGCGACATGGTTCTTCCCCGTTCATGACCATTTGCCAGTTGGCCCTCAGTTCATCCTGGTGCAACTCAGCCCACGCCTGGACCAGGCGCAGTTGTTTGCGGGGCAACTCGCCCTGTATCAACTCGAGCGTATCGATGCAGACGGTGGCCCTATACTCGTTATAGTAGGCGTGGAAATGGGGAGGATGGTGCTCGCCAGGGGCAAAGTACATGCGGATGATTATCCCATAGAACATCGAAATCGTCGGCATGAAGCCCATCCTCGTCGGCTAAATCCGATCCATGAAACCCGAAGGTCACGGATTCTCCCGCACCGAAATAGTATACATGACCGGCGACTCCAGTTTCCGTCCCTTATGACTTCAGAACTCCTGACATGGTGACGTTGATTTCTGTCCGCTTTTTCCAAGGCCGACCGTGGATTTGGCTCGATTTTGCCGGAAACGATGTCCCAGGGAGAAAAAAAGCGGACAGTTTTTGGTCCGCACCCATGTCCGAAAACATGCCCATATTTCGGGGGTATCCGGGAGTATGTCAGGAGTTCTGGACTTAGAAGGAAGCAAGCGGGACTCGACGACGGTCGCCGGCGAGCTGAAGGATATCGAGCAGAGGTTTGGTCTGCCACGGCGCCTTCCCCACGGTCAGCCGGGAGGATGTTCGTGTTCGAGACTGCGCGGCTCACAGACCCGCGGTATATCATGGGCTTCCCGACCAAGCGCCACTGGCAATGTACTGCCGACGGCCCGAGAGTCTCATGGAGCCCGGAGATCGAGGACCTTCAGACGCGCGAGCGAAGCCGCTTTGATCTGCCGGTCGTCCAGGGATATGAGGAGCCGGCATTCCCAGTGAAGCGCCACGGCAATGTGAAGCGCGTCGAGCGAACGACAACCTGAATGCCTCGTTACAAGCGTCGACACGCGGCGCGCCTCACGGAAAGCGTCTCCCCAGCGCACGGCCGTGGGCGCGAGCAAGCCGCGGGCGATATCCCTCTCGATCCGATCGAGCACCTCCCGGCATTGCGCTTCCTTCATCTCCTTTCGGAAAACCTTGGCCCGCAGGCCGTTTTCCGCTTCCAGCCGGTGAAGGTGGTGAATCATGATCGGTACACCGGCCGCCGCCGTGTGCGCTTCCACCGCGCCGGTGTGTTCCTCGACCACGTACAACGCGATGAGGGCGCTCGTATCGTAGTAAGTCTGCATCACCGGTCCCCGCGGCCCTCGGCAATCTCTGTGCTCAAGGGCGTGCCGGGCAATTTCCCCTGCGGAAACACCCGGGACCGCCATTCCGCCAGGTCCGACCAGTCTACTTTCCGCGTGCGCGCGGGCGCCAGCGGCACGATCCTGGCGATCGGCCGGTTCCGCCGGTGGATGATCACCTCTTCGCCTGCCTCGACGATACGAAGGACTTTGGCCAGATTGTGCTGAATTTGCCGGATCGTCGCCGTGGTCATACGCCTTCCCCCTTTATGACGCACATATTGTAGCACGATTTCCGGCTCGCCAAAGGGCCAACGCATGGTGAATCCCGGCCCTGACTTGAAATCGGAGACAGCAGAGGAAAGCCGGGTTGTTTGGATTGGCCGCCCGGAAAAGTTACAATCAGCCGGCCATGAAACTTGCAATCAGCCGGCGGCCGGAGTTACGATCAGCCGACATGGACACCAGCCGGTTCTACCCTCGCTTCGTGGCGGATTCCCTGGAGGAGGCCCTCTCCGACACGCCCGTGGTCCTCATTCATGGGCCGCGCCAGTCCGGAAAAACCACCCTCGCTCGAATGCTGGGCGAGCGGCTGGGACATGCCTATTTCAGTTTCGACGATCGAGTATTGGCTGCTGCGGCCGAGGCGGACCCGACGGGCTTTGTCGCCGAGTTGCCCGAACGGGCCATCCTCGACGAAGTGCAGCGGGTTCCGGAAATATTTTCCGCGCTCAAGGTGGCCGTGGATCGGCGCCGCGTCCCGGGACGCTTCCTGCTGACGGGCTCGACCAATGTGCTGCTCGTGCCGAGACTCGCCGAATCGCTTGCCGGCAGGATGGAAATCGTGCGGCTGTATCCTTTGGCCCAGTGCGAGCTGGCCGGCCGGGCTTCACGCTTCCTCGAGATTCTCTTTGCGGGGGCCTTCAAAACAGCAAGAGCGGAGCGCCTGGGAAGTGACCTGGCCGACCGCGTGATTGCGGGCGGCTACCCCGCCGCGCTGTCGCGCAGGGCGCATCGGCGCCGGACCGCCTGGTACCGCGACTACATCGAGACCCTGGTTCAGCGAGACATGCGAGACCTGGCCCGCATCCGATCCCTGGACGCGTTGCCAAGGCTGCTGGCGCTCGCGGCCGCGCAGACGGCACGGCTGGTCAACCTGAGCGAGCTTTCTTCTCCGTTCCAGCTGAGCCGCCAGACAATCCGCGACTACGTCACGCTCCTCGAGCGTGTGTTCCTCATCGAGGAGCTTCCTCCGTGGCACGTCAGCATGCCGAGCCGGCTGGTCAAGACCCCGAAGCTTCATCTGGGCGATACAGGGCTTGCATGCGTTCTGCTCGGCCACGATGCCGCGGCATTGATGAAGGATCGAGCCGTGTTCGGGCAGGCCCTGGAGACATTCGTGTTCCAGGAGCTGCGCCGCCTGGCAAGCTGGCACGAGGATCCTGTCCGCTTTCATCATTTCCGCGATCGGGACGGCTTCGAGGTGGACATCGTCATGGAACGCCGCGGGCGCGAGGTGACGGGCATTGAGGTGAAGGCTTCCGCGACCGTCACCGCAGCCGACTTCCGCGGGCTGCGCAAGCTCGAGACAACCGCGCGGGATCGCTTTGTGGCCGGAGCCGTTCTATACGACGGCGAAGCTTGTGCCGGTTTTGGAAACCGGCTGTTTGCCGTGCCGATTCGCGCGCTGTGGGAGGCGACATGAGCGCAAGGGAGACAGGCAACATGTTCTCGCCGGCCGATTCCCTGGAGGTGCGCGCAAGGCTGGTCGAGGCCCTGAAGCTCGACCTGGTCGGCCCCTGGGCCGGGCACGCGCTTGCGGAAGAACGCCTGCCGGTCTGGGTACGCCCCTCGAACTGGTACCTCACGGGCTTCCTGATCCCTTCCGGCTCTCCCCCCGATAGGAGCGCCGATGCGGACGAGGACGACGACGTGGGCATCGTCCCCGATTCGGCGGGCCTGGCCGAGGAGTCGACCGAGGAGCGCAAGGCCGCCAAGAAGGGCCGTTTCCCATCGTCGATGGGGCTCAGCTTCCTGGTGTCGGCGGAGACGCGCAAGCTCGAGGTGCGCGTGCGCTGGGGAGACTACCAGCAGACCGAGGTTACAGGCGAAGACGGCAAGCCGGTATCCGTCTGGCAGCGGAACCCGCGCGAGAAAACCGTCATCGCCGCTCTGGGGCGGGCCGGTGCCGATCCGGTCGTGCGCGACGTCCCCGATTCCGGCGGCCTCCAGCTCAGCCTGGTCGAGCGGCAGATCACCGCCGAGGAACTCAGAAACCGGATCCCGCCGGGCACGCGCTCGGTTTCCGTCTTCGTGGTGAACCGCCGCGCACCCGTCAAGAAAGAGCCAGACCTGGCCTATGCGTTTCAGGCCGAGGTCGAGGTGCACACCG
>JACADW010000323.1 GCA_013388445.1 Acidobacteriota bacterium
ATCGAAGTTGCGGAAATGGTGGACAATGAAGGGACCATGGTGCCGACCGGCAATCTGTTGAGAGCCTACCTTTTTGCTGCCGAGGATGTCGACGAGGGTGCAGGGATCAACCTGGTGCCGCGCGAACGCTATTCCGGCGTTCCCGAATACCACCTCCTCCACGTGACGACCGAACTGGCGCCGTCAGCCGACAATGCCGGCCGGGCTTTGCAGCTCGACGGGGTCATCGACCCCAACCCGAGCTATCCCATGGGCAGCCTGGATGCCGCCAACTGCGACACGGACAAGGTGAAAGTGGACGACTCGAAGCTCAACATCCTCAGCACCCTCACGGTGGAACTGTGGTTCAAGGCAGCGGAGAATAATGGGGAACTGGACTTCGGCACAGGCAAAGAATGGATGCCCATTATTTACAAGGGCGACCAAACCATTCCCACTGTTGCAGAGCGCACCTATTCCCTATGGCTGAACAAAGCCGGGTATCTGCACTGGACCTCGGCCAACGGCAGCACCCAGGATGCCGTGGTGAACACGGCGGCGGGTTCGATCAAGGCCGGAGAGTGGTACCACTTTGCAGGCGTGCTGGATCGGCCCTCCGGCCAGATGCGCGCTTACTTGAACGGCGTCCTGGTCGAGACCAGCATTGTGGGAGGGGCCGCTTCCGCGAGCACCTCCGCCTCCCCGCTTCTCATAGGTGCCAGCTTCGAGAACTCGACCAATTACACGCCCTTCAAGGGGGTGATCGACGAGGTCCGGATCTGGAACACCATGCGATCCGAAACAGACATCCAACATGACCATCGGCGGATTTTGAAAGGCACTGAAGAAGGCCTGGTTGGGTACTGGCGCTTCGAGGAAACCGAAGGAAACACGGCAGCCAACCTGGTCAAGGGCGGAGGCGCAGGCACGATCATGACCGGCGGAAGTCCGGTGTTGCGACCGGACGGCCGCGAGCTCATCATCCCGTTCAAGCCGGGTCAGTACGAGATCCGCTTCAAGGAACCGCTGGGCGCCATTCTCCACTTGCCCGCGAGCCAGGCAATCCAAACCTTATCTTCGGTGGAGTTGGGCGGCCAGCCCGTGGTCATCCCGCTGGGCGATATCAACGGGGACGGCTTTGACGATGCCGTGGTGTCGGTGCGGGACCTGGTCCTTGACGGAAGCACATTCCGGAACTTTGCGCGCATTGCTTTTGGGACGGCTTCGGGCCTGACCCTTGATCCGAACGCGGATCCCGGCGACATGAGTCCTCCCATCACGCTCGAGCTGCCTGCTCCGGTGCTGGCCGGCGCCAGCAACAACCGTTCCGTCATCTCTGCGGCAGGTGACGTGGACGGCGACGGCCTGGCCGACATGGCGGTCTCCGTGAGCAACACGGACGGCAACCGCGTTTACATCCTCTTCGGTCGCACGGACTGGAGCGGAACCACAACAGCGGATGCCGGTCTATACGGTGAGTATTACATTCTCCCGTCCAGTGTCTCCAGCGAGACTTTCCCTGATTACGACGTGCTGACACCGGCCCACACAAGGGTCGACAGCCAGGTGAACTTCGGCCTCACCTCGGGATACGGCTTTGCCGGGTACAGCGACCTGAGCGACCGTTTTGCCATTCGCTGGACTGGACAGATCCTGATTGATAATGCCGGGCTCACGCGTTTCTATCTGGCCAGCGACGACGGAAGCCGCCTGTACATCGATGACCAGCTCGTGGTGAACAACGGCGGACTCCATGCGTACCAGGAAGCGACTGCGCTGGTGGATCTTGAGGCAGGGTATCATGATGTCCGCCTGGAATATTTCGAGAACTACGGCGCGGCCGGTGTGGTGCTGTCCTGGGACCCTGTTGGCCCCACGGCCAAGCAGGTCGTGCCTTCCAGCGTACTTTTCCGTGATGCCCGCGATGTGGTCAACGTCGTCACGGATCGGGATCTCGAACTCACAGGGTTTGACTACGGCGTGACGGCGGCAGGGCCGGGCGATGTGACGCCCATGATCGGCAACGGCATCCTGGGCGAGTACTATGTGGAGCCTTCCCTGGAATCCCTGGCCTTTGACGGCTTCGACGATTTCGTGGAGGTTCGCTCGAGCCAGAGCCTCGACATCCGTCGGAAAATCACCATCGAAGTTCGGTTCAAGGTGGACAGCTTCACAAATTCCTGGATGCCGCTGATTCAGAAATCAAATGGTACTCTCAACGGAAGGACCTACGCCGTGTGGATCGGTTCCGACGGTACGGGAGGCGGTGGTTTTCTGCAGCTGAACGTGGCGGACGGAGAAAAGATGAACTCCATCAGCACCCCGACGGGAGGGCTTTCCATCGCGGCGGGTGAATGGTACGAGTTTGCGGCGGTCGTTGACCTTGAAGCTGGCCCCACCGCTCCCGGCTTGCAGCTTTTCCTCAATGGTGAGCCGGTGGCTACCGACACCGCGACGATCTCAGAGACCGTGTCTCACGACAGTCCGCTGCTCATCGGCGGAAGCCTGGAATCCTACACGAGCGTTTCGCCCTTCCAGGGGGTCATCGATGAAGTGGCCATCTGGTCCAGCGTTCGAAGCAATGAGCAGATCCAGGCTGACTTCGCGAACGGATTGACCGGTGCAGAGAAGTCCCTTTCTGCCTATTGGCGCTTTAACGAAACCAAAGGGGACGAGGTCGTCGATGCCACGCCGAACAACAATGACGGGCTTTTGGGTGGCGGCACAAAAGAGTATATGCCGACCCGTGTGCAAGGCCAACTCCACGCATTTCCGAATTTCAATAACCTCACGCCCACCTACAGCCAAATCGATGCGGAAATCGGATTTATTGAATTCGGGGGAGCCTTTGCGGGAATTCCCGGGCTTGACGATATCTTTGCAGCGCGGTGGACCGGGCAGGTGTACGTGGAAGAGGACGGTCCGGTGACCTTTGCCGTGGCGGTCCTTGGAGAAACCCGCCTCTATGTGGACGGGGACCTGGTGGCCCAGGCGGAAGCGGAAAGCGAAATCGGCTATGACCTGGGAAACAAAACGCTCGCAAAGGGCCTTCACGATGTTCGGATCGAGTACATCACGAATATCGGACCGTCGGTCATGGCTTTGGGCTGGGACCCGAGCGGCAGCGGAATTCTGGACAATGTGGATCTGATTCCCAACGAGTCTTACATCCGGACGGACGCAACCGTCGATGATCCGAAGGCCCATGGGTCCGATGATCTGCTCGTTGCGGACAGCAAAGGAGTTTTGATGATCCACGGCCGAAGCCGTGAAGACTGGGAAGCCCTGGTCGACGAACATGGCAGCGCAGACATCAGTGAGATGGAGGTGCCGCGGTTCTATTCGAGCAAAGGCGCCCCGGCCATCAGCGGAATCGGCGACTTCAACGACGACGGCCGTGATGATTTCGCCGTGATGTTGACGTCGAGTCTCAGGATTTACAGTGGCGGCGGACTGCCCCAGGCGGTCACCCAGCTCCTGCCTACGATCACGGACAGCAGGTTCCATGGCTTGAGTCTCGAAGGAGCCGGGGACATTGACGGGGACAAGTTTGCCGACATCCTGGTCACAGGGCCGACCAACAGCTTTTTGATCTTCGGAAAAGCCTATGAGGGAATCATCCCGAGTTCGGTTACCTTGACGAGTCTGTTGGCTGCAGACCCGAAAGGTGCCATCGAACTGCCCGACGGCGTGTTCCGCGCCATCGGGGATTTCAATGGCGACGGTCTGGACGACCTGGGGGCTGCGACGTTTGTGGCTTCCGATAAACTCAACGAGGGCGGTGAACTCGAACACCAGGTGGTGGAGATTTTCCTGGGTGCGGATCGCACCGTGTTAGCCGAACGGTTTGCGGACTCCGCAAGCGCAGACCCCGACGTGGACGATCCGGTTCCGGATGTGATCATTGAACCGGGCCGCGCCTCTTTTGTCACGCCCGGCAGCACATTCCCTCAGGCCTTGTACTTCGGGCCGGTGGGGGATGTGCTGGAAGAGGGCAAACAGGCTCATGGCCTTCTCGGCGTGAGCGGACCGGCCGGGGATTCCCTGCGGATCTACGACGGAACCGATCTGGCTCCGGCCGATCTGACCCTGCCGGCCACAGGCTTGCCTCTGGCTCCGGAGCTCTTCCAGTGGCAGATCGCCAACCCCACAGCGCCCGGCTTCTTCCAGACACCGCCCCCGGGGGTGGATCTGGCCAACGATGCGGTTCCGAACATCCGTGATGCTTTCGGCCTGGAGGGCACGTCGGAGAACGAGCGCCTCTCTCAGGCCCTGAGCCTTGCCGACTTCAACGGCGACAGCGTGGGCGAGCTGCTGGTGAGCGGCGAGAAGGAGAGCTACCTGCTTCTCGGGCCGGTCGAACTCAACGATCTTTCCGACATCGAGGATATCGCGGACGTCATCATTGACGCCGACGTAGGCCGACCGGCCATCCGTATGGGCGACGTCACAGGGGATGGCCTGGATGACCTCGTATTCTACAAACCTGCTACATCGACGACATACAAGGTCACTATCATCGCAGGCGGCAACGCGGGCGGCATTGAACTGCCGAGATATATCACTCAGGAATGGATCACCTCGACTCTCGCCATCGGCGGGCAGG